>JADMIH010000349.1 GCA_015478675.1 Chloroflexota bacterium
GTTGCTATGTATTTATCGACGTAGAACTGATACTCCTGGTGCCGCACCGGGTCCGGCTCAATCCGGCGGGCGGCATGGACCATATGACGGGCGGCTTCCTGGATACTCGGGTACGTTCCGGCACCCACCGCAGCCAGGATGGCCGAGCCCAGGACCCCCGCATCGGCGACCCTGGTGAGAGAGATGGGCAGGCCACTCACATCGGCATGGATCTGCATCCACAGCTGGCTCTTGACCGGGCCGCCGCTCGCGATGATCTCTTTTAGAACGAGGCCGTTTTCGCGCAACGTCCGAAAGATGTGCTCGGTGCCATAGCAGATCCCCTCTATAATCGCGCGGTAGATATGCTTCTTCTCGTGCCGGAGGGAGAGGCCCCAGATCATCCCGCGTGCTTGCGCGTCGGTATAGGGGGTGCGGTTGCCTTGCCAATAATCCAACACCATCAACCCCTCTGAACCCAAGGGCACACTCTCTGCATGCCGATTGAGCAGGTCATAGGCCGAGATGCCCTCCTGGCGGGCCATCTCAATTTCAACGCCACAGAAGCGATCGCGGAACCAATTGACAACGGAGCCGGTGGAAACCTGGCTACCTTCTATTGTGTACTGGCCGGGCAGCACCGCGTCGGTGAAGGCACCAAAGAACCCGGCACTATAGATAGGTTTTGCGGCCTGTCCGAGAATGACGTGCGAGGAACCCGTGATGAGGGCAATCTTGCCCGGTTCCAGCGCATTCAGGCCTATCATTCCCACGTAGGCGTCCACTCCGCCTTCAGCAACGGGAATGCCAGGGGGCAAGCCAAGCTCCTCAGCTGCTTCCTTTCGGAGCCCGCCAACTACGGCCCCCATGTCCAGCACTTTCTGGGGAAATTTCTCGAGCAGGTCGCCCAGACCGACAGCCTGGTACAGACTTACCGGAAAACCACCAGCGTTGCGGTCGTAGTACCATTTGGCGCTGGTAGTGTTAATGCTTGCTGCCCACTCGCCGGTGAGGCGGTGAGTCAACCATTCGGTGTACTCACAGATGTGTTTTGCGGCGGCATAGGTGTCCGGTTCGTTCTCTTTCAGCCAGAGGGCCTTGCAGGGCATCCACTCCGCCGAGACGTTGGTGTAGCCGCTATATTTGAGTGCCGGATCTTTGGTCTCAGTCACCCGGCGTGCCTGGTCGACCGCTCGCACGTCCATCCACATGAGGGCCGGTCGCAAGACGCGGTCGCGTGCGTCCAGCGCGACGACAGTCGGCGAGGTGCAGTCTAACGAGAGGCCGGCGACGGCTTCGGGGGCAATGCCACTTTGGGCCATGGCCTTCCTCACCGCCGCCACCAGGCACGCCCACCACTCGGCGGGGTTCTGCTCGGCCCAACCAGGGTGTGGGTGCTTTAAGGTGTACGGCTCAGCCGCGAAGGTTAGCGGGGTGCCCTCCCGGTCGAAGATACCGACCCGCATGCTCTCCGTTCCGCCATCAAACCCGAGAAAGTAAGGACCGTCAGTCATGGTTATCTTCCTATCTGGTAGCTAGCTCTAAAACCTCATCATCCGGAACTCCATCCCGGCCGGGTAGCCTTTCTCCTTTAACAAGCTCCTGTTTCTTGCTTTCGCTTCTACGCCTGCGCCCCGAAGAACGTATCCCAGGGCATGTTCAGAGGCTCATCTTTGGCAATGACCGCGTGCAGGTGGCGCAA
>JADMIH010000141.1 GCA_015478675.1 Chloroflexota bacterium
TTGCCTGTGCCCTCATCGCTTTCCGCGCTGCCGGGTTATTCGGATAGGCTCTTAGTGCCGTGAGGCATAAGGTAACGGAGCGACCATAGTACCCAAAAGCTAACCCCACCTAAGTAGGATAGACAAGAGGAAAGGTCGCAGGGCTGCTCTGGATAGTAGGAGACTGGCTTGGATAAGCCGAAGGGGCTCATTACGAAAACAGAGGGTGTGGAGAGCCGGATGGATTGAAAGGTGCAAGTCCAGGTTCGGGGGCAAGAGGTTGGTGTTCTTGGTAACTCTAACAAGACCTGGCCTCTTACCCTACTAAGGAGCAGAAGCAAAAAAAGACTCGATGGCAGCCGCAACGTCGGCGGGCCGGGTCATGGCCGGCAGATGGCCCGAACCCTCCATCACAACGAGTTTGCTCCCCGGGATTAGCGAGGACACGTACTCTATCTTTGCCACATCGGCAAACACATCGAGCTCGCCATGAATAAGAAGCGTCGGTATCGCAAGCTTGGGAAGGCAGGCGGCAAAATCGACCTGGTCGGCGAACCTCATCTGCCAAAGGCGGTCGGCCGCCTCGGGCTCGGCACGCAGCAGGATGTCATGTCCCCAACGCCGGATATGCTCGACGTCCGGCTCGGGTGTGCATTGTTCGATGAACCATCGTAGGCGCTCGCTGTAGTTGCTACCGGGCCATGACTGAGACGGAAGGGAGGCACTTGGTGCGGGTGGGGGGTTCACACCAGGTAGCTGCACGCCTGCCGCACCATTCATAAGCACGAGCCCCTCAAACCGCTCGGGGTGCAGGAGCGCGGCGCGGAGCACGATTGAGGTCCCGGCGGAAAACCCACCGAGAACACATCGTTCGATGTCCAGCGCATCCATGACCCGGAAGATGTCGTCGCGCAGAGCATCGGCGCTGATCGCCTCCACTGGGACTTTCGTCTCGCCGGTTCCACGGTGGTCGTACGCAACAGTACGCCACTGCCGGCTCATGATCGCCAGGGTCGCAATCCAATCTTCGTTGTTGCCGATCCAGGCGCTATGAGCGAGAAAAGCCCGTGGACCGGCACCAAAGCTGAGCGTAAACACTCGATGGCCGTCAATGTCGAGAAACATCTACTTTGCCCCTTTCCACTGCTGGAAACATTTGATCGGCCCGGCTAGTCAACTACCCGGCTAGTCAACTACCCGGTTACACAGGCTTCCAGCGCTTTGCGGTCAGCGACTTCTCCGGCGGCAACCGACTTTGTATCTTGGCCTGCGCTGGCGAAAGGCAGGAGGAAGCGTTGTACTCCGATTTCCTGATATGCACCAATGAAATCGCGGAAGGCCTCGGCGGAAGTGAACGGACGTTCATCCGTCCACCCGACGAAATACGCTCGCTCGATAGCGGCCGGATCGCGGCCAATCTCCATGCAGTACTCATCGAGTAGCTTGCCCCGCTCCCGCACCCGTGCCAGCGACTCCTCGCCGGTGCCGCCGTGCACACCCAGCGTCATCCAGATGTCTGCGTATTTAGCCACAACACTCAGCGCTTTCTCGCCGTCTGCCGCGATTGCCAGGGGTGGTCGAGGCTGCCCGACCGGCACCGGCACGAACGGCGCTTCTTCAAGGTGGTAGTAATCGCCTGCGAAAGTCACTCGCTGCCCGGGCTCGCCGCGCTCGCGCAGCAGCCCGTCTACAATGTGAACAGCTTCGCGCAAGCGATCAATTCTGCGTGCCGGAGTAAGGAAAGGAATGCCGAGCCACTTGTGCTCCTGCTCATAATATCCGGGGCCCACTCCAAGGTCAACGCGACCGCCGGATATACAATCGACTGTGGCGGCTTGCTTGGCGAGCATGGCCGGGTGCCGAGTAGAGATGTTGGTCACCGACGTGCCTAGCCGGATGCGCGTCGTACGGCTCGCGAGCGCCGCCAGCGTAGACCAGGCTTCTAACGCGGGTGTGGCCGGGTTGCCGACCGCCGCGTAGTGATCCGCGATCCAACACGTGCCGAAGCCTAGCTTCTCCAGATACAACGCATCATCGAGCAGTTGCGGCCAGGGGATAGCCTGCCAGACGAAAACGTCGAGTCGCGCGCTGGTCGCGTCCAATATAAGCTCCTGAAGTTGATTGCACTGAGTATATTACTCGAGAGCCCACGTGTCAAGGGAGGTCTTTTTCGTAAGTGTTCAGAGTTGGGGTGGAGCGATCTTCTTGGGGTAACTGTGCGGGCATACCTACCCTCACCCCATGCCCCTCTCCCATGAAGGGAGAGGGGGCTTTATTGCTGGGGAGTATATCTCCCATGAAGGGAGAGAGGGCTTGGGGTGAGGGTGGGTGAGGGCAGGTGAGGATACTCCCGCACAGGCACTCCTTGAACTTTGTTATACCCCTATTCTTCTGAAAATAGGCTGCTGAGAGCCTATTTTCATTGCCGGTTGGTGGCCCGTAGGGTCATGAGGTATTCTGAACATTTATGGTGAATAATAAACGTTCTTATATTCGCCGCAGAGACGTGTGGGTGCAGTGTCAACAATAAGGGTTCTCTACGCATTGCGCGCCTCTGCGGTGCAATCACTTTTCGCAACGCATCGCCCGCGCTCCTATGCTATAATTAATATCACCATGCATCTGGCACTTAACGGCTACTTCTGGGGCCAACCTCATACCGGCTCAGGACAATATCTCAGGCATCTATGGGAGGCGCTTTCTCAACTTATCCCTTCGGAGGGTGCGCGCCCGGATACCCTTACAATCCTGTTGCCTTGCGGGGCTTCCAGTGCTGACGTGCCTACAGGTCCTCGTTCGCGGGTAATAGAGGGCGTTCCCATGCCGTTGCTCGGCGGCAGATCATCCAGCCTTGACAAGCTGTTGTGGGAAGGGCTGGGTGTGGCCCGTGCCGCACGCTCTGCCGGGGCACAGCTCCTGCATGTACCATACTTAACGGCTCCCATCGTAAAGAGCTGTGCTACTGTGGTCACTGCTCACGACATGATACCCTGGGTTGTGCCCGGCTACAGGGGTGGCTGGGCGGTGAGGCTCTACCTGGCAATTGCCGCAGCTTCGGTGAGACGATCTGACTTCGTCATCGCCGACTCCGAAGCCTCGCGGCGCGATCTGCTCAAGGTGCTCAAGATTTCGCCCCGAAGAGTACAGGCCATCTATCTCGGGGTTGACCCTCACCCAGTCTATACGGCAGACCAACTTCGAGAGGCACGCACCCGGCTTGGCTTGCCGGAACACTTTGCCTTCTACCTGGGCGGTTTTGACCGCCGCAAGAATGTGCCCCTGCTTCTGAGAGCATGGAGCCAGGCGCTTTCTTCCATGCGCGCAGCTATAGGCATAACGGCGCAAGAGCCTGTGCTTGCTATCGGGGGCGGCATCCCTGCGCCGGGGGGCGTTTTCCCCGATGTGCGTCGCGAAGCCGCCGCCCTCGGCTTCAGCGGCGAAGGCGGCCCCGTGCGATTTCTGGGGAGCATCAGTGAGGACGACAAAGCTCTGCTCATGTCCGCAGCCCGCATCTTCGTCTACCCCTCTTCATATGAAGGCTTTGGCCTTGACCCCCTTGAAGCGATGTCGGTCGGCTGCCCTGTAATCTCATCCTCCGGTGGCTCACTGCGGGAGGTAGTAGCCGATGGCGGGCTGCTGGTGCCACCGGGAGATAGAGCGGCCCTTGCGAGTGCAATTGTACAAGCCTGGGGGGATGACACGCTCCTCGCACAGCTTGGCAAGAGAGGGCAAGAAAGGGCGCGGCTCTTTACCTGGCAGAAAACGGCAAAGCAAACATGTGACGTCTACAATCTTGCCCTGGCAAGGAGAGCCGGAGCGAGAAGTAGCAAAGAACATGCTGTCGGGACGAGGCGTGTCGCGTGACGGTCAGCGCAGCCTCCTACAACAGGCCGCTACGTGTGATGTGGATATGGCACGCCGCTGTTGTGGCTGAGTACCAGAAGCCGCTGTCGGCGCTGGGTAACTACCCTGATCTCGATCTGACGCTGATTGTGCCGAAGCGTTGGCCTGAGCGTGGCGGGCAGATGGTATCCGCCGAAGACCCAGGCAATGTAAGTTATCGCCTGGTGAAAGCGCGCACACTCTTCACAGGCTTCTACTATATCTACTTCTTTCCCAGCTTGCTCTATCAGCTTTGGCGTTATCGCCCCGATATTATTTATTGCTACGAAGAGGCTCACACTTTTATGGCGGTGTTTGTGCTCACCTTGCGCAGACTGTTTCTGCCGGAGAGCCGGGTGCTTCTTTATGCCGCGCAAAATATAAAGAAGCGCTACCCACTCCCCTTTCGCCTTTTTGAGAGCTACTCATTCCGCCACACCGATGGCATACTAGCCTGTGGCACGCGCGTGGCCGAAACCCTGCGCTCGAAAGGGTACAGGCGGCTGTTGAAGGTGGTGGCACTGCCCACCGATAGCTGCGCCTTTTCTCCCGATCGGGAGAGGGGGCGGCAGGCTCGGCTCGACCTGGCGATCCCGCAAGATGCCCTGGTGATAGGTTATGCGGGAAAGCTAGTTGAAGAGAAGGGTTTGCGTACCTTCTGGTGGGCCTTCGCTCAACTGGCGTGTGAGCGCGGTGACATTCACCTGGCGTTGGCGGGCGGTGGACCTCTTATGCAGGAAATCCAGGTGTTAGCCTGCGAAGCCGGTCTGCAAGGGCAAGTTCATCTGCCGGGTGTGATCCACAACAGCGCTTTGCCTGCCTTCATCAATGCCCTCGATATCTTCGTCCTACCTTCCGAGACACGTCCCAACTGGCGAGAACAATTTGGCCGTGTGGCGGTTGAGGCTATGTCGTGCGGCGTGCCTGTTGTAGGCTCGGATTCCGGCGAAATCCCCACCGTCCTCGGTGATGCAGGTCTCATCTTCCACGAAGGCGACAGCGCAGCCCTTCTTGAACAGTTGCGCCGCTTAATTGACCCCGCCCAACGCGCCTACTTTGCAGGTAAAGGCAGACAACGTGTGCTATCACTTTTCACAACCGGCTGGGTAGCCGCGCAACACCGCGCACTTTACGAGAGGATAAGGCCGGCGAGTTATGAATTACGAATTGGTGGTAAACAGTAATCATTGGACGTTTCCGAACTGACCCCCGGCTCCTATGTCAACTAACGCTCACCCTGAGGAAGAACCTGGTCCTCAGCCCTCAGTTCTAAGCACTACGCTGGGGTTGTTGTTAGTGGCGGCTCTTGTCGGAGCTATTTATTGGGCGTGGAATAATCCGGCGAGCGTAGGGCGTAATGCTCTCTGGCGGGCTAACTTGCTCCTGGGAGAGAAACAGTATGCCGAGGCCGCCGACCTGCTGGCCGGTACTTTGCCCACCTATAGCTCTCCTGCCATTCGGCTCAACCTCTCTTACGCTTACCTGGCGCGGCGTGACGCACCGCTGGCCGAGCGACAGGCGCGTATCGCCCTCACCGATGCTCCGCCCCAGCTGTTGCCCGCAGTATGGACGCAGCTGGGACGCGCCATCAGCTTTGCGGGCCGCGATAGTGATGCGCTTGACGCCTGGCGGCGGGCCGTGGACGCTGTGAAAGCTGCTCCCCTCTACAGCGGCTCGGCGAGCGTGCAGGAGCAGGCTCACTCGGCCCAATGGCAGATCGCCATGACCTACTGGCGGCGCGGAGATTGGAGCGCGGCACAGCGGAGCCTTGAGGGTCTGGCCGTTGGCGACGATCTGTACGCCCTCTCGGCTCAAGTTAAATTAGCGCAACTGCTCGCTCCCACCGACAGCGCGCGTTCTATGCAGATGCTGCGGCGCGCGGAAAGTCTACAAAATGAGACGGCTACAGCACCCAGAGCCGGACCTGCCGTGCCCGACTTGCGCGTGCCGGGCCTGGAAGAAGGCCTCTCTATAGATACCTTTGCCCGGCTCGATGGGGCTTTGCGGGCCGTATACCCGCAGGCTGCGCAAGCACAAAGCGGCGGCGCTGCTCCGGCTGCAATGCTAGCTCTATGGGGCGGCGCATACCTTTCGCAAGGGGAGAATACCCTGGCGCAACAATACTTGCAGCATGCTATAACCATACAGCCCGGCATGCCCGGCGCTCAAGCCCAACTTGGGGCGGCATTGCTGAACCTGGGCGATGCAGATGGTGCGCTGGCCCACCTGCAAACCGCCGTGAAGCTTGACCCGAAGCAGCCGCTTCCTCACTATATACTTGCGCGGCTCTATATAACGCGCCAAGAATGGCTGAGCGCTGCCGCGGAGTTGTCAACGCTCAATAAGCTTGAGCCTGACAGCGTAGAGCTGCATCTACAAAAAGCAGAATACTACCAGGCGCAGGGCGACTACGGCAGCGCAGAAGAGGAATACATCGCGGCTACGAAGGCCCCAGCCGGCACGCAAGAGCAGCCTGACGGCGGGGCAGCGCCCCTGCAAGCCAACCCCCAACTGACGCTTGCTCGCTTCTATACTGATGTGCGCGGCAGTGCATGCGAAAAAGGCTTGCCCGCCGCGCAGGACTCCCTTGCTCGCCACCCTGGGGACCCTGCTTCCCTGGACGCGGTTGGTTGGGCATTAGTGCTTTGCCGCCGGCCTGACGAGGCCCTCTCTTCTCTGCAAAAAGCAGTCGCCGCTTCTCCCGATGTGCCGCGTTATCGTTATCATCTGGGCAAAGCTTATGCAGCCCTGGCTCGCTATACAGAGGCCCGTGCGGAATACAACCACGTCTCCGACCTGGACCCCGGCGGCTCATGGGAACTGCTGGCTACCGCCGACCTGGTGAAGTTGCCACCGGATAAGTGAGTTGCCGTCGGCGCGATGGCACAGCGGCGCACTCAGCCGCTAAACACCCGCTCGCGCTGCTCTATCCAGAAAATGGGCCAGCCCCTTTTGCTCAAGCTCGCCGAGAGTGTACCGCTGGCGGGCGAAGAGCTCTCGCACCTGGTCAGGCTTTATCTTTAGCCGCCGCGCTGCCTCATCTATTATTGTTGCTTGCTGTTCCTGTGCGCTGCGTTGCGAGCGGCGTAATAGCTGCTGCAACGCCTCTCCCGCCCCCGGCTTGCCCTTATCGAGGCCCATCGGCGCTGCTAACATCTCCCAGACTACAGGCACACCCGTCATCACCCACCATGCACGCCCCAGGTCATCGTCTACCCACTCCTTTGGCTTGCCCTGCGCCTGGCGTGCCGCGTCATCACCGTAGAGGAGGCGTGCGCCCTTCAGGTTGTATTCTTTATCTTCTGAGGTTCGGAGGCGCAGCACAACATCATAGTAGGGCTTCAATAGCGTTCTCAGTAGCTGCTCTGCGGTCGAGCCTTGCGCTTCAGGCGTGATCGACACATCGCTTTTGTCTATCAGGTCTACCCGCTCCGGGGCCAACAACCTTGCCGTTTCTACCGCCCCCTCCGAGGCTATCCCCCAGCCTCCCAGCGAGGAGAGCTTATCGCCATCGGCCTGCGCAGAAAGGGGTGGTATGAAAGCTGCGTCAAGATCGCCATTTAGTAGCCCTTTCGTAAGCTCACGCGGCGGCGCATTCAC
This sequence comes from Chloroflexota bacterium, assembly GCA_015478675.1. Next base: position 7,462 of record JADMIH010000141.1, read on the forward strand.
AATTTCCAGTTTCCAGGGCGACTCGGCGAGCACCCAGCCCGCCTGTAAAGGATAGAGTAAAGGCAGCAGATTAGCGCGGTCCTGGTACCCAAGCCTCAGAATGTGCATATCTCCGGGCGCATCGCGCCCGATTTGGCTTTCTTCTTGCATGATGATAGTATAGCCCTCAGATATAAATTGCAGCTGGCCACGTGTCGTTGCGCTGCTTGATTATACCAGGCGAGGGCTCGCCCACCAAGCAGTGGTCAGTTGTAGCTCATAACCGGCCCCCGACCATAGCCATGAAACAGTGTCCCAACCCCAACTGCATACTTTATACTCGTCTTGAGGAGTTGCCTGATGCTTACCTGAAGTGTCCGGGGTGTGGCGGCGCGCTCGTTGATGCCAGCATGCCCTCAGATGTGCTTTCCTCAGGGCATCTTACCCGGCCGCCTGCCCACGCCGCGCCCGAAAGGGATGAGTATGAGGATATGTTCGGGCAGCCGCCGGCCACCCCTGCACAACAGGTGGCGCGGTACGAGTACGACGATGAGGGTGAATACGGCTATGCAGACGAGGACCAGTACGCCGTAGCGCCGCCCGACAACCGGCCCTCACGGGTGGGCAAAATCGCCTTCCTTATAGGGAGCGCGACGCTCTTGTTTTTATGCCTTGCCTTCACCGTAGTGCTGGGTAGCAGGCTCTTCCCCCGCTCGCAACCCGCCACCGGCCCTGAAGCTACCCAGACAGTATTTGCCTCGCTGCGCCCTCCTGTGAACACCCCTATTGCTATACTGCCAACCATTCCTTCCTCCGGCTTCGGCAGTCTGTCCGGTACTGCCGGGCAGAATGGAAACGGCGCTCCCCCCACCGCTTCTAACCCACAACCCCCGCAGCTTCCCTCAACCGCCTCCACAGCCCCGCCCGCGCAGTCGCAGCCCTCAGCCGGGGTACTTGATGCTCGTATGAGCGTAAGGTTCGAGGGGGGGCAGCCTGTCGGTTCTACAAACGCCTATAACCCAGGCGATGCATTCAACCTGGCGGTGCAGGCTACCTTCGGCCCCGGTAATGTCACCTCGCTTCTCACAAGGTGGTATGGCCCTGATGGCAGCCAGATATACCAGGTGCGTAAAGAATACCCACAGCCCGGTACCTATTACGTGGGCTTCACTCTCAAGAAGAACGTCGCCTGGCCCTCCGGCGATTACCGCGCAGACATCCACACTAACGACTCGCCAACCCCCTCTTACAGCGTGTCCTTCAGCGTAATACCCTAGCCTCTTTGCGCCTGCCTTTACCTTCCCATGCTCCTCGCCCCACGACAAGGCACGTTATCTGCTATCACTACCCACCGGATTGGAATACCAACGGAGTAGTTTATTATTGGGAGGTTCTCCGCATGCGGTACCCCAGATCAGCGCGCCAGCATCACCCCAGCACACAAAACTTCCTCTTTGCCACAGGCATAGAGAACAGCTATCCTACTATCCTGGGCCGTGATGGTAAGCAGCTGCGTGTGGACGAAATGGAAAAGACGCACCACTACGACTATTGGCGAGAGGATTTTCATCTCGTTCGCGAGCTTGGCATTTACTACCTCCGTTATGGCCCTCCCTACTTCAAGACGCACCTGGGGCATGGCAAATACGACTGGTCCTTCGCGGATGAGACCTTTGAGGAGCTACGCCGCCTCGGTATCGTGCCTATAGCCGATCTGTGCCACTTCGGAGTGCCCGATTGGGTCGGCAGCTTCCAGAACCCTGACTGGCCGCAGCTATTCGCTGAATACGCGGAAGCGTTCGCCCGCCGCTTCCCCTGGATACACCTTTACACTCCTGTCAACGAGATCTACGTTTGCGCTCTCTTCTCGGCCAAATATGGCTGGTGGAACGAGCGCCTTACATCTGACGCAGCCTTTGTTACCTCTCTCAAGCATCTTGCGCGGGCCAACATACTGGCGGAGGAAGCTATACTGCATGCCCACCCTCACGCCTATTTTATCCAGAGCGAGTCGAGTGAGTACTTTCACCCTGCCCACCCCGACCGCGATACGTTAGAGCACACAGACCAGCTTAATCACTTGCGCTTTATCTCCCTCGATCTCTGCTACGGCGAGCATAATGTATGCTGGTGTGTTTACCAGTATCTACTTGATAACGGTATGTCGCGAGACGACTTCCACTGGTTCATGGAGCGTGGGCGCGCTCTCAAACCGTACCATATTATGGGCAACGACTATTACATCACGAACGAGCATCTTGTGCACGCCGACGGGCACGTGACTCCTTCCGGCGAGGTATTTGGCTATTATGTGATCACCAAGCAGTATTATGATCGCTATCATCTGCCGGTGATGCATACTGAGACCAACCTGTCTAACGTGGAGGAAGCTCCGGCGTGGCTCTGGAAAGAATGGACTAATATGGTGCGCCTCAAAGAGGATGGCGTACCGATCATCGGCTTCACCTGGTACAGCCTCACCGACCAGGTAGACTGGGATACGGCACTGCGCGAAGATAACGGCCATGTCAACCCTCTTGGCCTGGTTGACCTCGAGCGCAAAATACGTCCCGTTGGCGAGGCCTATCGCAAGCTGGTATCCGAGTGGCGCGACATACTGCCTGACGAGAGTATTTCTCTGGAGATAGAGATGTAGTGTAGCTCTCTGCTCCACGCTTCTCCCCAGCCCTTCTATACGAGGTGATCTCTACCCAGATTCTTCAGAGTTAGCCCAAACTGTAAGTGTTCAGATCAGTGCGGCATAAAGTTCACGATGCACCCTCACCCCATGCTCCTCTCCATGAAGGGAGAGGGGGCTTACTCTGAGAGCGTGTTTAACAACATTTCACAGGAGCAAGACGGCGGAGCATCAGGTGAACC
>JADMIH010000350.1 GCA_015478675.1 Chloroflexota bacterium
CTATCTGGGCCAGCTTGGCCTCATGATGAAAACTTCTCATATATCGTATCGTGCCGCTCTTGGAGCGCATCACTACTGACTCGGTGGTTGCGCCCTCGGAGCTGTAGTGCACGCCTCTCAGCAGATCGCCATCGGTGATGCCGGTGGCGGCGAAAAAGACATCATCGCTCTTCACGAGATCGTCTATCGTCAGCACGGCATCGGGGTCTACATTGGCGGCCTCGGCGCTGCGCCGCTCATTCTCGTCGCGGAAGTAGAGCTTGCACTGCAAGTCGCCGCCCATAGCCTTGAGGGCGCATGCCGCCACTACTGCTTCAGGCGCACCCCCTATCCCCATCAACATATCCACTCCGGTGTTTTCGTCAGCCGCTGTGATCGCCCCCGCCACATCGCCATCAGGGATCAGACGTACGCGTGCGCCTGTAGCCCTTATATCTTTGATCAGCTGCTCGTGCCGGGGCCTGTCGAGCACCATTACAGTGAGATTGCCTTGATCTCTGTTCAGGGCTTTACAGACGGTGGCAACATTTTCCGCCGCCGACTTGCGCACATCAATAACCCCTTTGGCTTTCGGCCCCACAGCTATCTTGCTCATGTAGTAGACGCCAGGCGGCGCGCCATACATCGTGCCGCGCCCAGCGAGCGCCACCACCGCAACCGCCCCTGGCATGCCGAGGGCCAGAAGGCGTGTGCCGTCGATAGGGTCTACAGCTATATCTACCTTGGGGGGATGGCCGTTGCCTATCTCTTCTCCCACGTAGAGCATCGGCGCTTCGTCTTTTTCTCCCTCTCCTATCACCACTACGCCGTCCATTTCGATCCGGGAGAGCATACGGCGCATGGCGTTGACGGCCAGCTCGTCGGCCCCATTCTTGTCACCCCGGCCCATCCAGCGCCCCGCTGCGATTGCGGCAGCCTCAGTGACTCTTACAAGTTCGAGCGCGAGATTGCGTTGCATCTCCTCAGGCATATCTTCTATTTTTCTCCTGTTTGTTTGTGATAAGTAAGTTCCGGGTTAGGATAGAGGCTCATCGTTGGGTAGCTACAAAGAAGCATGTAGAACTATGTGTATTAGAGGTGACAGTGCGCTCTCAGATCAGGGAAGCCTCAAAGTTTGGCTGGAATCAGGCTCATACACGCTTATACCGCGAGGTTGCGTTGTGCTGGTGAGCGCGAGAAAGTTTTCAGGCAAGTTGGCTCAGGTGGCAGCCCTATTGTTGAGGCTCAAACGGGCCGGGAGATTAGCGCCCGTTGAGCTACAGCATGTCATCTATAAAGAGCACGATCGGTGCGTAGCAAGGAAAGAGCACGGACCTTCATAGTCAAAACAGTGGTGGGGGCGGGGAGATAGGGATTCGAACCCTAGAAGCAGCTTAAACGACCGCTTAACCGCTTAGCAGGCGGCCCCATTCGACCTCTCTGGCATCTCCCCATGGCATAGCCGAACGTAGCCAAGTGTGCTGGCTACGTAATTATAGCACACGCATTTGCGTAATGCAAGTGTGGAAAAGTGTGTATAAGCGTTCAGATTTAGAGTAGAACAAAGTTCAAGGGGTAACTGTGCGGGTGTTGCACCGCTCTCCTTTACACTCAGCATGACTAAAGCCCCCTCTCCCATGAAGGGGGTGGGGCATGGGGTGAGAGGGGGCACCCCTGTAATCCTGTCAG
>JADMIH010000142.1 GCA_015478675.1 Chloroflexota bacterium
TGATCACGGCAGCAATCGCTCTTTGCATCTGAAGATAAGCTCCCGGCCGGGATTCTCAACTCACAGGCTCACAGGGAGCGATTTACTCTTTATACGCCTTACATTGGGCGTAAGCATATGCAAGCCGAGGCCGAGGAGCACCATCAGCAAGAGGGTGCCTATGGCTATCTGATAAGCGAAGCGCCCATATATGTTGGGGTCAAGCAAGAGCAGAGTAGTGCCCCACAACGCCGGGCCAAGCACCGCAGAGAACTTGCCCGTCAAGTTGTAAATCCCCAGGAACTCTCCAAGTCGTGCGGGTGGGCTTAGCTCGATCATCATGGTGCGGGCGGCGGTCCAGGTGCTGCCGAGGGCGACCCCGGCGGTGGGTGCAATCACCCATTGGAAGATAAGCTTGTCGGTAACGAAGATAGCCGCTAAAAAGACCCCGACCCATAGCACAAGGCTGATAATAAGCGCCTGCTTGGAGGTAAGGGTGTCGGTTACGAAGCCGAAAATCCAGGAGCCGATAACCGCCGCCACGATTGCGGGAGCCAGCACATCGAGAGCGCTGGCAAAGCCTATGACCTTGGTGGCATAGACACCCATCGCGATAATCACTGTGTTGAGGGCATCAGAGTAGAAGAAGTTTGCTAGCAGGAATATAAAGAGGCCGGGGGTCTGGCGGGTCTCTTGCAGAGTGCGCCAGGTGTGAGTAAGGCTCCCACGCCATGTTACTTCGCGCTCAACCTCCATCTCACGCTCTATTTTATTGCGGCGCTCGCGCACGAATAAAAAGCAAGGCAAGGCAAAGAGAAGAAAGAGCAGGGCCGTCGGCACGAATGCATCCTTATTAGTGAAATCTACTCTACTCTTCTTTGTGCCTATCAGGAAGGTGACCGCGTAACCACCGGCAAGAGCGCCGACGTAGCCGAGGCCCACACCCAGGCCCGAGATCTTACCCCAGTTGAGGGTGTTGCTGACAGAAGGGAGCAAGGCGTCGTAAAAGATGAGGGTGGTCTGGTAGCCCACATTCGCCAGCAGCAAAGCGGCTATCACCATCCAGAGGTCCGGCAGCAGGCCCATCAAAGCAGTCATGGCGACGCAAAGCGCGGTAGTTCCGATAAGCCAGGGCATCCGCCTGCCACCTGAGCGGTCGGAGATGGAGCCGAGCAGCGGCGAAATGAGGGCCACGACAAGGAGCGACGCCGACATTGGATAGGCGTAAAGTGCGTCATTATAGCCAAGCTCTATAATGAAGGCCGGAAAGAAGGTGCTGATAATATTGAGGGAGAAGATAGTGTTAGCGAAGTCGTATAAAGCCCATGAGCCAACAGCGAGGGGCGATACACGCTCCTCGGCAGTCGAGGCCTGGATAATGACGACCTGCGAGGAGGCTGGAGGGGCAGCATCCCAGGGTGTAGCCATCTATGTCGCTCCGGGATTGGTCAGAATACCAGGCGATTATAGCATAATAGCAGCTGTAGATAGCTGAGCAAGCAGAGGGGTAACTGTTCAGATTCGGGGAGGAGCAATTCTTCTTGGGGTATCTGTACGCCCTCACCCGCCCTCACCCCATGCCCCTCTCCCATGAAGGGAGAGGGGGCTGTAATCACCCTTGTAACCCCGTCAGGGGCGGGCCCCTGTGCACTTAGCAGGAGCAAAGCCCCCTCTCCCCTTGTGGGAGAGGGGCATGGGGTGAGGGGAGGGACGCCCCTGCACCCCATGCCCCTCTAAAAATGCGAACGGTAGTAGTAGGGGCGGTGAAGAATCGCTCGTATTTTCATTCGTAATGGTGGCCCGCAGGGTCATGGCTTACTCTGAACGCTTACACAGAGGGAGACGGCGGAATATACAAGGCGTTGCGACAGAATGGAAGCAGGAGAGTTATCCCTGCGGCCTTACTATGTACAACAGCGCCCGCAGAGCGAGCAAGTAGCTGTTAGGGCCGAAGCCCGATATCTGGCCTTTGCAAAGAGGAGCGATCACCGAATGGCGGCGGAACTCTTCGCGCGCGTAGATGTTGGAGAGATGCACCTCTACGGTTGGTAAGCCAACGGCTGCGATGGCATCGCGCAGAGCATAACTTGTGTGGGTATAAGCGCCTGCATTGATCAAGATGCCGCTCGCCCATTCTCCTGCCTCATGTATCAGGTCAATAAGCACACCTTCGTGGTTGGATTGCACGATGCGAAGCTCTATAGCCAACTCTGCTGCCTCTCGCTGGAGCATAACGTCAATCTCTGCCAGGGTAAAGGTACCGTAAATCTGAGGCTCCCGCTGCCCCAGCAAGTTGAGGTTCGGGCCATGCAGCACAAGCAGCCGTAGCTGGGGGCCCTGTTTGTCCGGGTTAATCTCTGTTTCCGGTGTCATTGTAGCTCTGCCAGCACGCTCTTTACAGTAGCCTCTGGAATGTCGTTCACGATACGAACTTTGCCAATAACCTCTGGCAGCACGAAGCGCAGCTGCCCATCCTGGCGCTTCTTGTCGGTGGACATGGCGCTCCATACTTGTTCGATTGCTTCCGGGTACGCCAGGTCGGGCGCACCCCAACGCGTAGGAAGCGCCCACCTCTCAAGCATATGCTCAAGTCGCGCCCTCTCTGCCATGTGGCACAGGCCGAGCTTCTCGGCCAGCCGGAACGCCACTACAGTGCCTTGAGCTACCGCGAGCCCGTGCAATCTGTTATACCATGTACATTTCTCAAATGCGTGCCCGAATGTATGGCCCAGATTGAGGTACGCACGCACACCTTTTTCGTATGGGTCTTGCTCTACTATCCGGCGCTTGACGAGGATCGCGTTATAGAGCGCACGCCTGTAATCAAGCGAGCTGAGATCGCACTCTTCGATAAGGGCGAAAAGGGGGGGGTCATCGATAATGCCCGCCTTGATTATCTCGGCCATGCCACAGGCTAGCTGCTCGGCAGGCAATGTTGCCAGAGTATCCAGGTCAGCGATCACCAGGCGTGGCTGCTTGAAGAGACCGAGGAGATTCTTGCCGTTGGGATGGTCCACGCCCACCTTGCCCCCGATGCTGGAGTCGGCCATAGCGAGCAGGGTGGTAGGGACCTGCACGAGAGGGAGACCGCGCATGTAGATAGCAGCGGCGAACCCCGCCGTGTCGCCCACTACACCGCCCCCCAGGGCGATGATCCAGCCGCTACGATCAACTCCTGCGCTCAGGAAGTGGTTTATGAAGACGTTCACCGAATCGGAGTTTTTGTGCGCTTCGCCGGCCTGCATCAACGCTAAAGAAGGCTCAAAGCCCGCATTCGCCAGCGAGGATAAGACTACATCGGCGTATAGAGGAGCAACGTTGGTATCGGTCGCCACCACCACCTTGCGCCCCAGGCCCTCTTTGCCTGCTAGCTCTCCTAATCGTTCCAGTAAAGCGTGACCAAGCACAACAATATACTCTCCGTCGGGCGCAGAGACAGTAAGGCGAGTTTCAGACGGCGCCGGCTTCAGATTGTGCATGCCTGTCTCCTATCTTGAGATGCTTGCATGTAAAGGTTCAGCACGAGGTCTGCAACTCCCTCGGGAGCAAGGCGAGTGGTATCTACTTGCAAAGGGATAGAAGAATAGAGCGGCTCTCGCGCCTTGAGTAGTTCATCTATTCTTTGGGTGAACCTCTCTGCTAACATCGGTCTCTCACCGCGCAAAGCAGAGCCTTGCAATCTTGCGGCCAGCAGATCACTCTCACAGGAGAGCAGTACTATCACCGCGCTACCTTCAAGAGCAACTCTGCTCTCCATATCCAGCAGCGCTCCGCCGCCGGTGCTGATTACGACACAGCTTTGGCGGGCGGCGTAGAGGCAGGCCCGTCGCTCGAGTAAGCGAAATGCCGCTTCGCCCTGTGTGGCAAAGATCTCACTGATAGAGATACCCGCCTGGCGCTCGACGAGCGCATCGGTGTCTACAAATCTCCAATTCATACGCCGGGCGAGGAGCGCGCCCACGGTGCTTTTGCCTGTGCCCATGAAGCCCGCGAGCGCCAGGTTAGGGGGTATACGCTCGCTCATAGCCGCATCTTCGCTACGGTGGAGAGGAGTGGGAAGCGCTCGCGCATTTCATCAAGACTGTCGCCGCCCAGCTTTTCGTGCAGGGCATCAGCCAGCACCCAGGCTACCATAGCCTCACCGACCACAGCGGCAGCAGGCACAGCACAAAAGTCGGAACGCTGGTACTGCGTGGTGGTCTGCTCACCCGTTGCCATGTCTACCGTTTGCAGCGGGTTAATAGTAGTGGAGATCGGCTTCATAGCTGCACGCACTATGAGCGGCTGCCCATTAGTTACGCCACCCTCAAGGCCACCCGCGCGGTTAGTGTGCCTCTCAGGGCCATTGTCTCCGGTGTATATCTGGTCGTGAACATCTCGGCCATTCATGCGGGCGTTCTCAAATGCCTCACCTATCTCTACCCCCTTGATAGCCTGGATGCTCATCACCGCCTGAGCCAGCAGACCATCAAGGCGGCGGTCCCAGTGCACGTAGCTGCCCAGGCCCACAGGCAGCCCCGTTGCCCAGACAACAAAGACCCCTCCCAGGGTGTCTCCTCTGCGTCGAGCGTTGTCAATAAGCGCCTTCATTGCCTCGGTAGCCTGGGGGTCGGGGCAGCGAACGGGTGACTCCTCTGCGGCTTCGGATAGTTGTCCGGGCGATAAAAGGTCTGGCACGTCTGCCATTACGCCGCCAATCTCAGTGACGAAGCTGCCGACCCGCACGTTGAAGTGGGACAGCAGCTGCTTTGCCAGAGCGCCGGCAGCAGTGCGGGCCGCGGTTTCGCGGGCGCTGGACCGCTCCAGGGCAGTGCGCATATCGTTGAGCCTGTACTTTACCGCCCCCACCAGGTCGGCGTGCCCCGGTCGGGGAGAGGTCATGCGGGGGCGCTCCTTTTTTATGAAGTTCGCGTAATCGCGGTTGGCTATCTGCATCACGATAGGCCCACCGGTAGTCAGCCCCGCTTCGACCCCACCTGAAAAGTGGGCTTCGTCGCGCTCGATGTGCTGGCGACCGCTACGCCCGTAGCCGCCCTGCCTGCGCGCCAGGTCGGGGTTGACTTCGTCGGGGGATAACGGCAGCCCTGACGGAAAGCCCTCCACTATTAACGTCAAACAAGGCCCATGGGACTCCCCGCCCGTTAGAAATCTATGTGCCATTCTTCGTCTCCTATCTTCTTCCTGCGGCGAGTGCTGAGCAACACGCCTCTCGCATCGTGTCAAGGGGCGCTTCTCCGCCTGTCCATAGCCGAAACGCTGCCGCGCCCTGGTGGACGAGCATGGCAAGGCCATCCTGCGTGCGACATCCTGAGGCTACCGCCTGCTGAAGGAGGCGCGTTGGCCTCGGCCTGTAAACCAGGTCGTACACCAACAGCCGCTGCGGCAGAAGTATGCCGTCGGGCAAGGGACTCTGCTCGACATGGGGCCACATACCGGCGGGGGTGCAGTTTACAAGTAGAGCAGCATCGGGGAGCGCGCTAGCCAATGCTGCTCTATCGAGCGTGCCGTACGCAATTTGAGCGTGCTGGGTCACATTCAACCCCCGGCCAATGGAGGTCGCCTGCGCCACCATGCGTGAGAGTATATGCACTTCGTGGCCGCCGCTCGTCAGAGCTTTCACCACCGAGCGTGCCGCACCGCCGGCGCCCAATACTACCGTTTTGGACCCATCAGGTATGCCGCCAGCCTCCTCAAGTCCCTGCATGAAGCCGGCTATGTCGGTGTTGAAGCCGAGCAGCCTGCCAGCCTCAACACGAACTGTGTTGCATGCGCCCGTAGCTACAACTTCATTGCTGGCCTCGTCGAGGAAGGAGATCATCCGCTCTTTATGTGGAACCGTCACATTCCACCCGACGAAGCCGTGGGCGATACAGCTCTGCACAACAGCCGGAAACTCCTCCGGCGCGGCGGGCAGAAGCAGATAGCGGTAGTCGAGTGCACACTTCGCGAAGGCGGCGTTGTGCATGGCGGGCGACAGGCTATGCTCCACCGGATAGCCTATCAAGCCGACTGGTTTCGTCGCCTGAGTGACCTCTCTCTCTGCTTCAGTCATCTGTGACGCCCTCGCAGCAAGGTGGTTAGTGCCGCCTCAAAGCCGGGGAAGCTGTCGTCTATGCAGGCGGTATTCTCAATTGTTGTCGCACCTTCCGCCACCAGCGCTGCTATGGCAAGAGAGATGGCAAGGCGGTGATCTCCCTGGCTACTCACCCGCGCACCATGTAGCTGTGTGGGGCCCTGGACGATGAGGCCGTCGTGCAGCGCCTCGATGCTCGCACCCATGCGCCGCAGCTCGCTTACTGTTGTGGCTATCCGGTCGGTCTCTTTCACCCGCAATTCCGCCGCGCCCCTTATCTCAGTAATACCCTCTGCTTGTGTGGCGACTACTGATAAGACGGGCAACTCATCAATCATGCTGGGCACGTCTTCAGGGAGTATGTTAACGCTCTTTAGCGGGGTGTACGTAAGCGTCAGGTCAGCGACCGGCTCCCCATTGTCCAGCCGCTCATTATGCAAGCGCAGGTCGGCCCCCATCCGCCGTAGCGCATGGAGAATACCAGTCCTGCCGGGGTTCACTCCTACACCCGGTATCGTTATTTCAGAGCCGGGCACAACAGCGGCAGCCGCGAGCAAGAAGGCTGCGGACGACAGATCGCCCGGCACGCGAATATCCAGGGGATGAAGAGCTTCTGAGGGTTGGATTTCAACCTGGTTACCTTCTGTACGCAGCACAGCGCCCATCGCGGCCAGGATGCGCTCGGTGTGGTCTCGGCTGGGCACAGGCTCCACTATAGTTGTAACGCCTTGCGCGAATAACCCCGCCAGCAGGATCGCTGACTTCACCTGGGCGCTCGCTACAGGCATCTCATATCTGATGGATTCGAGGTCCCCACCCATGAGAGAGAGAGGCGCATATCTGCCCTGCTCTCTCCCCAGTATAGTAGCCCCCATCCGGCGCAATGGCATGGTCACCCTATCCATTGGCCTGCGGCTCAGCTGGTTGTTTCCCGCAAGGATGCTGTAGAAGGGCTGACCCGCAAGTAGACCTGCCAGGAGGCGCATAGTTGTGCCCGACCCGCCGCAATCCAAAGGTCCTGACGGTTCCCGAAGGCCGCGCAAACCAACCCCATGCACAAGCACGGTCTCAGGGCTGTATTCTACCTGCACGCCAAGAGCGCGTATCGCCTCCAAAGTGGCGAGGCAGTCGTTAGCAGGTAGGAAGTTGCGAATAGATGTTGAGCCTTCGGCTATCGCCCCGAATATGGCGGCGCGATGGGAGACAGACTTGTCACCCGGCACCTCTACCAGGCCGCGCAGCCCACCTTGCGCACTATGCATGGTGAGGGTATTTGGCGCCTGCGCTATCGTCACGTAAACATCCCCCTTCTCTGGCGTTGCGCGTCTGTCAGAAAGCCACGTAAGGCGTCCGGGCTGTCCAATAGGCTTCTTACCTGGGCAAGCTTCTCGTCAAAAAGGGTCAGGGCTGCCTCAACCGGCATCCTGTTGGCTAGCAGAGTATCGAGGATCATATCCACCTGGCTGGCGGCGAGCCTAGTGGTGTCGCGGAAGCCGCTCGCCGCCAGCATACCGACCGCAGGGTCGTGGCTGTTCGCCTCTTTTTCGGCATGTACAAGCGAAGCGGCCAGAAGATAGGGGAGGTGGCTTACTACGGCGGCGGCGCGGTCATGCTGCTCGGCACGGAGGGCCAGAGGGCGTGCGCCAGTTGCGGCTACAAGCTCATGAGCCAGCGACAGCGCGGCGCCTGTGGTGCGCTTGGTCGGCGTGAGGACGAAGGTCGCACCGCAAAAGAGGGAAGGATCGGCGCTTTCCAGCCCTCCGATCTCTTTGCCGCACATCGGGTGGCCACCGACGGCGGCTATCGCCACTGGAATAGCGTTCATAGCTTCGACCACCTGTGCCTTGGCGCTGCCCAGGTCCATAAGGAGCGAGCCTGGCCGCATGAAGGCGGCGGCCTCCGGTATGGAGGAGAGTATATGCAACAGGGGCGTCGCCAGCACCACTAAATCGGCTTGCGCTGCGGCAGAGCGCAAATCGCAGTAAGCGGCGTCAACCACACCGGTTTTTACTGCAAGCTCCGCGAGCTCGGGCCTGCGGGCGACGCCAAGCACCATAGCGCATTTACCCCGCAGAGCAAGGGCAAGGGAGCCGCCCATAAGCCCCAGCCCCACTATTGTGACAGTTGCCTCGCTAAGCAGCATTGACCTTTACCCCAACGGCGTTAGCCAGCGCCGGCGCTGACACCCCATCTGCCAGGTCAACCCTTCTGCCCACAGCTGCCGCTACTCTACTGAGGTCTTCAAGGAGTTGGCGGCATTTGTCAGGGCGCAACGACTGTCCCCCGTCTGACATTGCGTGCTCCGGGTGGCTATGTACTTCGATAAGCAGGCCATCACCACCGGCCGCGATAGCTCCAAGGGAGACGGGCGTCACCAGGTCCCAACGTCCGGTGCCGTGACTGGGATCGGCGATCACCGGCAAGTGGGTAAGCGACTTGAGGACAGGTATGGCGTTTATGTCGAAGGTAGAGCGTGTAGCCTTTTCAAAAGTGCGAATCCCGCGCTCGCAAAGCATTACCTGAGTGTTGCCCTGGGAAAGGACATACTCAGCGGCCAAGAGTAGCTCCTCTATTGTGGAACTCATGCCGCGCTTGATAAGCACGGGCTTGCTTTGCCGCCCTACCTCCTCCAGCAGACGGTAGTTTTGCATGTTGCGCGTGCCTATCTGCAATATGTCGGCGTAGTGTGCCACCAGCGCCACCTCATCAGGAGCCATTACCTCTGTGATAATGGAGATGCCCAACTCTTCGCGCACGTCGGCGAGGATATGCAGAGCCTCCTCACCGAGCCCCTGAAAGCTGTATGGAGAGGTTCGCGGCTTGAAGGCGCCCCCACGCATGATCTTGACGCCCATCTCTTTGAGCTGCCGGGCGACCTCGAAGGTCTGTTCTCTACTCTCTACCGAGCACGGCCCGGCCATGAAGGTTATCCCTTTGCCGCCTATCAGCGCGTCGTTTACACGTATAACCGTGTCGGTAGGCTGGAAATCTCGGCTCGCCAGCTTGTACGGCTGTAGTATTGGCACTACCTTCTCCACCCCCGCCAGCGAAATAAAGTGCTCCGGGTCGAGCGGGCGATCATTGCCGATAACACCGATAATCACCCTTTCAGCGCCACTGGATACGTGGGGTTTGTATCCAAGCTCGCATATTCGCTCTATCACGCCACCGACCTCGGCAGCGCCGCTCCCCATCCGCATAACTACTATCATCCGATTTACTTCCTTTCTTCACTACCACGCTTTGCCCGTCTCAGCGTAGCGTTTTGGCCTGCGCAGTATCATCAGCGCGTAAAGACTCGGTGCCTCTGAGGTAAATATGCCTTATCTCCTTTTGCCCCTTGGTGGTGTTCCAATGAAGCAGCGCTCTTATGCAACGGGTAAGCGCGCCCGGCTTATCCATCTCGGTAGCTCCGATCATCGGCACGTACTCCCAGCCTGCCATGTGCCTTGCCGCCTCCGCTGGGAAGGCTGAGTGCAAGTCAGGGGTTGTGGTGAAAAATGCGCTTGCCAGGTCGTCCGGGTGGATGCCATTTGTGGCGAGTATAGCCTCGATTAGCTCGGTGGTGGCCGAGTGTATCTCCTCACGGCTGTCCGCCAGCGCCAGAGTAGCTCCGCGCACGCCGCGGCAGATAATCTGCGCCTGTCGGTTGTTCGCTTCTCTATCCATCTGGCCTCCTTCCTGTGCCAAACAAAAAGAGCGTGGGCTTTTGCCACGCTCTTTATAGTCCAATGCTAATCTTTATTCGGTTAGAGTGCTAGGGGAGTTTTCCTGGTGCGTGGCAACGGCTGGTTGATACAGGATAATACCACCAGTAATAGCGGTTGCCATATTCGCAGGTAGATGTGCAGGTGCCACAGCACAAGTCTGTGCTACAGGCACTGCCCCTCTGAACATCTCTCTTCCGTTGTGCTGCGAACGTCGCCATTCCGGCTCCTCGTAGTTATTTGCTCTATTGTAGCAAATAGTTCTGCCAATATCAAGAGCGGATCAGGATGTGGGTGTTCGGGATAGGGGTGGAGCAATTGTCAAGGGGTGTATACCACCTATCCTCACCCCCAACGCACCCTCACCCCCAACCCCCTCTCCC
>JADMIH010000143.1 GCA_015478675.1 Chloroflexota bacterium
TAGGGGCTGTGTTGCAACAATCACTCCGGATCAGCCTTCGCTACTATATATGGCTTTTGCCAACATTGACGTACTACATATGGCACCTGCTATAGTTGTTGCAACAGAGCCTTCCTATTTGACATCCATCAATCTTCTGGGCTTCCTCACGCATCCCCTTCATCTCACGTGGCCGCTAAAGTCCGCCGCTTTTGATTCATTATCTCTTCATCTTGCCCTGTTACCATACTTGTACAACCTGGACCGCGCAGCACATCGCGCTCGGCCCGGCCGAACAGCTAATCACGTCAACAGGAGAACGTAATGCAACAGGTGGTCACCACAGCCACGGTGCGACTTGCACGCCGCCATTTCAGAGTAACCCTTGCACTTGCTGTTCTTGGCATACTGGGAGCTATCGTGCTGACCTTCCTGCTCCCGATGTCCTACCGGGTGCCGGTGACGTTGGGGGTAGTGCAGGGTCTGAGTGAGTTCCTGCCTATCTCTTCCTCAGCACACCTCATCATCGTGCCTAGGCTCCTCGGCTGGCCCGACCCCGGCCTTGCCTTTGACGTGGCGCTACATGTGGGCACCCTGCTGGCCGTTCTCGGCTACTTCTGGCGCGACTGGCTGCGCTTTCTGCGTAGTGCTTATCATCCCTCGACCGCAGATGGTCGCCTCTTTTGGTGCCTGGTGCTGGCTACTCTGCCAGGGGGTTTGGTGGGTATCGCGCTGGATAAGCTCGCTGAAGAGCAGCTGCGCTCCCTGCTGCTGATAGCCGCAACTTCCGCCACTCTGGGCGTGCTCCTGTGGCTCGCCGATCGCTATGCGCCACCCCGGAAGGAGTTGGACCAGGTATCATGGACCGATGCCCTGCTCGTGGGCGCGGCGCAGGCCCTCGCTATCGTACCTGGCGTCTCCCGCTCAGGCATCACTATCTGCGTGGCTCGGGCGAGGGAAATGACGAGAGAGACAGCAGCTCGCTTCTCTTTTCTGCTCTCCACGCCCATAATCGCGGGGGCCGCTATCTTCAAGCTGCGCGACCTTCAACTGCGCGATCTGTCAGGACCTTTCTTCGCGGGCGTACTATCCGCCGCGCTGGCGGGCGCGCTTACCATTGGTTTGCTCTTGCGCTACTTGCAGCGCTCAGGCTTCGGCATATTCGCAGCCTACCGGTTGGCGCTCGCCGTAGGGCTGGTTCTCTTCGTCCTGCTGCATGGATAAGATGAGTTCAGCGCATGCATGCACGTACCGACCACATGTACTGAACAAACAAGATGAACGACCTGCACGGCAACAGATATGACAACAGGTACATGGATTACTACAGCTACTTATCGAATGGAGAAAGATATGAACATGAAACGACTGCCGGCTATATCGCTCCTGGCCATCACCGTCGCAATTGCCCTGGCCGCGTGCGACACCGGCCCCACGGCACCGGCCAGCCGAAACTTGCCTACACCGACCACTTCGCAGAGCAGTAAAAGCACTGCGGCCACGGCGGGCACAGGAGGGCCTACACCCTCGGCAACGATATCGAACTCAACAACTTCGGCCACCCCTGAGCAGCCTGTTGCCCCTGAGCAGAACCCGGTGGGCGACATCCCGGACACTCAGGCGTTCGTGAAATATAGCTCGGCGGTGGGGGCTTACGAGCTTGACGCGCCTGAAGGCTGGGCGCGTACCGAGAATAGACCTAACGTTAGCTTCATAGATAAGCTGGATGGGGTGATGGTCAACGTCACCGACGCGACATCGCCCCCGACCGTTGATAGCGCTCGCGCAAACGAAGTAGCCGCTCTACAGAAATCTGGGCGGGCAGTGCAGATCACAAGTGTGAAGGCGGTAACTCTTCCCGGTGGTCCAGCGATCCTGGTCGACTATACCTCAAACTCCGAGCCGAACCCCGTCACGGGCAAGCAGGTGCGCCTGGAAAACAACGCGTACCTGCTCTTTAAGGCAGATAGTAGCGGTCAGGGAAAGCTGGCTACCATCACTTTGTGGGCTCCGGTGGGCGCGGACAACGTGGACCAGTGGCAGCGCATGTCTCAAAGCTTCAGGTGGCGCTAATTGCACCCCGGACACCCATAACATTGATAAAGCATCTATAACCACGATAACAGCCTGTGGACCCAACGACGTCGGAACCAGTCGTGAATAGCCCCAGTAACAGATCCAGCAGCTTAAGCAGCAACCACACCGAGATGTCATACCTCGAAAGGACCATAGGATTGAAAACGATTAGCACACTTGATGGAGAAGCCACAATGGCTGGTAAGAAAGTTCTCCAGGCATTCGACCTTTATCGCTTTTACCACGCAGGCGAAGACGAAACGCTGGCGCTACGCGGTGTAAGCATGCACGTGGACGAGGGAGAGATAGTGGCGGTCATGGGGCCGTCCGGCAGCGGTAAGTCAACGCTTCTTGCCTGCCTGTCGGGCCTCGATGAGCCGGACGGCGGCCACGTGGAAGTGCTGGGACGTCGCCTGACGCGGCGCTCTGAACCCGAGCGTGCCGCCATGCGGGCCGCCAACATCGGCGTCCTGCTCCAATCCGGCAACCTGTTTGACCACCTCACGGTGGAAGAGAACATCCTGCTGCAGATGAACCTGGCGCACAAGCTCGACCGTCGCAGGCTCGAGGGGCTGCTGGATCTTGTGGATCTGGTGGAGCGCTGCCATGCGAAGCCATCACAACTTTCGGGCGGGGAGGCCGCGCGTGCGGGGCTGGCCGTGGCCCTTGCCGCCTCGCCCAAAGTGCTCCTGGCCGACGAGCCTACGGGCGAGGTAGACGCGGCCACCGAAGAACACCTGCTACTGATATTCGAGGCTCGACGTAAGGCAGGTGACGCCACGCTTATCGCTACTCACAGCGACGCGCTCGCGGCCCGGGCTGACCGGATCGTGCGCCTCAAGGACGGGAGGGTCACCAATGATTAAGACTGACGGGACGGCGCGCATTGACAATGGTGCTACAACCACTGCAATGATTGATGCATCTGGCGCGGCAGGCGTGGCGGAAATCGGATTGGGCGCTCTAGTGCAAGCCCACAATGCGGGCCGAGTATATAAATGGGGAGATACGACGGCAGTGGCGCTCTCCTCCGCTACCTGTGTGGTCAGGCCTGGGGATCGCATTGCGCTCATCGGCCCCTCAGGTAGCGGCAAGTCCACGCTGCTGCATCTCATGGGCGGGCTGGACACTCCTACCTCCGGCACCCTGGAGTGGCCCTTGCTTGGCGCGCGGGACACGTTGCGCCCTTCGCAGGTGGCCCTGGTTTTCCAGATGCCAAGCCTCTTGGCCCCCCTCACCGCTGTCGAGAACGTAGAGCTACCCCTCCTGTTGGGAGGAGCTAGCGAAAAGGAAGCGCGCACGGCGGCGCTGGATGCCCTCGGTCGAATAGAGCTTGAAGAGATAGCCGATAAACTACCTGAGGAGTTATCGGGCGGCCAGGCGCAGCGAGTGGCTGTGGCTCGCGCCCTGGCATACAAGCCGAAACTTATCCTGGCTGACGAGCCTACAGGCCAGCTCGACCACGCTACCGCCGGGCACCTGTTCGATGTGTGGCTGGGGGCGCTCGAGGGTACGGACACCGC
Source organism: Chloroflexota bacterium (assembly GCA_015478675.1). Next base: position 3,579 of record JADMIH010000143.1, read on the forward strand.
ACTCGTGGTGGCGACCCACGATCTGTTGGTAGCAAATCGCATGCACGTCTCATGGCATATGCAGCATGGAACGTTGGAGGTAAATAACTAAAATGCTTACCCTACTTTGGCTGAAAGGACTGCTCTCCCGCCGTTCTGGCCGCCTGCTCGGAGCGATATTGGGCGTCGCCGTGACCGTGGCCCTCCTCACATCTCTGGGGGCGTTCATCGCCTCAAGCTCCTCCTCCATGACCAGGAGGGCGGTGGCATCCGTGCCGGTAGACTGGCAGGTGCAACTCTCCCCTGGCGCTGACCCGACCCTGGTGGTCGATGCGCTGAGCAAGAGCACCCGCTACACGGCGCTGGAGCAGGTAGGTTACGCCGACTCCTCCGGTTTTTCCGCAAACACGGGCGGTACGGTCCAGACTACAGGCCCTGGCAAGGTATTGGGTATAGGTGAGGGGTACAAGACCAACTTCTCCGCAGAATTGCGCGCCCTCATAGGCTCGCTCAATACCAATGACGGCGCACTGGTGGCCCAGCAGACCGCCGCCAATCTGCACGTAACGGTGGGCGACACCGTCACCATCGGTCGTCTGGGCCTGCCCCCAGCAACTGTAAAGGTAGCAGGTGTGGTGGACCTGCCTTTTGCCGACTCCCTTTTCCAGGCTGTGGGGATGCCACCCGGAACAGCCCCACAGGCACCACCCGACAACGTGCTCATCTTGCCTGCAGGCGTATGGCACGGGCTGTTCGACCAGCAAGCGGCGGTTCGTCCCGACTCGGTTCACACGCAATTGCATGTGCGCCTGGCTAATACCCTTCCGTCCAACCCCGGCTCCGCCTACGCGGCGGTGCAGTCGATGGCGCGCAACCTGGAAGCGCGCATCGCGGGCAGTGGCGTTGTGGGAGACAACCTGTCCGCCCGGCTCGATGGAGCGCGCCAGGATGCCCTGTATGCGCAGGTACTCTTCCTCTTCCTGGGGTTACCGGGTGCGGTGTTGGCGATATTGCTCACCCTGGCTGTGGCCGCATCGGGCGCGGAGCGCCGTCGTCGGGAGCAGGCACTACTGCGTGTGCGGGGCGCGTCCACCGGGCAGATTCTGCGACTTGAGAGCTTAGAGGCTGTTGTCTCGGGCCTGGGTGGAGTAGCGCTGGGCCTTGGTTTCGCTCTCGTGGTGAGCCAGTTGCTCAGTATAGAGGCGGGGATCTTCGGCAGGGAGGCTCTCCCCTGGACTGCAACTTCGGTGCTCCTCGGTCTGCTTCTTGCGGCTTTCGCGGTGCTATATCCCGCCTGGGTGCAGGCGCGCCGCTCTACTGTGGCAGCTGCTCGTGCGACCGTGGGCCGGGAACGCAAGCCCCTGTGGCAAGTCGTCTACCTCGATTTGATATTGCTGGCAGTCTCAGCTATCGCCATGTGGCAGACAGCAAGCACCGGCTACCAGGTGGTGCTCGCCCCCGAGGGAGTACCCCAGTCGTCGGTGGCTTACGAGACCTTCATAGCGCCCGTCTTCCTGTGGCTCGGGGTGGGCCTGCTGACGATGCGCTTGTGGGGCGGCATCCTGGGGCGGGGACGGCGCGCGGTGACCGCGAGTTTGCGCCCCCTCAGCGGAAGATTGTCGGGAGTGGTGGCGGCATCACTCGGCAGGCAGCGCTCGCTCGTAGTTAGGGGTCTGGTGCTAGTGGCGCTGGCCTTCTCCTTCGCCACGTCCACCGCCGTCTTCAATACTACCTATAACGCCCAGTCCCGTGTGGACGCCGAGCTCACAAATGGTGCTGACGTGACAATCATCGGCTCGACCACATCGCCTCCGAGCAGCAAGCTGGCACAACTGAGTGCGCTGCCGGGTGTGGCGGGCATAACTGCCATGCAGCACCGCTTTGCTTATGTGGGCAACGACCTGCAGGACCTGTACGGCATAGACCCGGCGCACATCGGTGAGGCCACCAACATGTCCAACGCCTTCTTTGCAGGGGGCGATGCGCGCTCCACCTTGGCTGCACTTGCAGCCCACCGCGATGGGGTGCTGGTCTCCGAGGAGACAGTCAAGGACTTTCAACTGAACCCGGGCGACCAAATAAACTTGCGGCTGCAAAATGCCTCCGACAACCAGTACCACGTTGTGACGTTCCACCTGGTGGGGGTGGTGCGCGAGTTCCCGACAGCGCCCAAAGACTCGTTCCTTATCACCAACTCCAGCTACATCGCCGAGCAGACGGGCATAGGGGCCGCCGAGATCGTGTTGATGCGCACACAGGGCAACCCTGGCGACCTGGCTGCCAGTGTACACCCGATCATCGCGCAACTGCCGCAAGCGCAGGTGAACGACATCGGCTCGACCCAGCGCGTGATCAGTTCCAGCCTGACCGCCGTTGACCTGCGTGGCCTGACCACGCTGGAACTGGCCTTCGCTGTATTGATGCTCGCGGGAGCGACGGGCCTGGTGCTTGCCCTGGGACTAGCTGAGCGGCGGCGCACTTTCTCAATCCTGACCGCGCTTGGGGCAAAGAGCAGCCAGCTTGGGGCATTCCTGTGGAGCGAGGGGTTGCTGATACTGGTCGGAGGCGCGGTCATGGGAGTATTGCTCGGCTTCGGGGTGGCGCAGATGCTGGTGAAGATACTAACCGGTGTGTTCGACCCGCCGCCTGAGGCGATGTCGGTGCCGTGGCTGTATTTGGTGCTCCTGGGGGTGGCGGGTGTTACCTCTACGGTGGCTGCGGTCACCGGGGCGCTCCTCGCGTCACGTCGCGCCGTGGTAGAATCTCTGCGGGATATCTAAATGCGACACGTTTTAAGAGTTCCTCGGTATGGTGCTAATAATCGGGCACCATCCATGCTTATCTGAGACTGAAGAAGCCAGCCACGAGGGATACAGGCTTACCTCGCCTGCTGGCGGACACGCAAACTAATGAAAATATGGAAGCGGGCGTAGAAGAGCTATTAGGCGAATAAACGAGGGAAGCAGGGGAAGGGATGACCGCCTCCCTTGCTTATTCCCGAAGTCGTCACCTGAACATGTGCAAGTGAGAGGGGGTAGCGAACAGTGAATGCGGCCACTACCGCGAGAATGAACGAGCAACGCCGCCAGTGGGCTCAACGACAGCAGCAGTTCCGCCGTTTGTTGGCAACAAAGGGGCAAGACAACGCGGCCATAAGTCTCTTCCTTAAGCAGCATGCGGTGGTGCACTCGGCTGCTATGTCGCGATCCGGTGAATGGTCGTTCCAGGACGACGTTCTTGCTGGCCTATCCGATGATCAACTTCGATTCCGACCTGTGAAGGGAGCAGATCCCCCAGGCAATTCCATAATTTGGATTATCTGGCATATAGCCAGGATCGAAGACGCAACAATGAACATTCTGGTCGCGGGACGCTCGCAGGTCTTGAGTGAAGATATGTGGCTGGGCCGGTTCGGGTTAGAACGCACAGACGTCGGCACCGGTATGGCTGATGCTGAAGTTAGCGAGTTGAGCGAGCATCTGGCAATGGAACCATTAAGAGCGTACCGCATCGCGGTGGGCCGCAGGACACGTGAGATAGTGACGGCGCTCCGTCCAGGCGAGCTGGCGGATAAGATTGATCCAGACAGGGTACGGATACTTATGGAGCAAGGAGCGCTGGCTGGGGCTGCATACGGGCTTGCTCAAGCGTGGGCTAGGAGGAGAAAAGAGGGCATGCTGACGATGCCCGCTACACGGCACAGCTTTACTCACCTCAACGAAGCCAGGTCAGTACGAGAAAAGTTGCTACGTATGCATCCCTCACCCACTGCTGGGTCTCCCGCCCGGTAATTTGCCGAGAGTTGTATCGGTGGCCCCATGCAAGAAACACAACTGCTACTCGTCGCCTTAGTCAAAAGGTGGGCCGCCCCAGACTGAGACCTGGGGCGGCTCTTGTGCATTAGTTTGTGGGTGGCCAGCTTTCCGGTTGGAGTGGCCGAGATGCTGGTGAAGATACTCTCACCGGCGTGTTCGATCCGCCGCCTGAGGCGATGTCGGTGCCGTGGTCTTATCTTGTGGTGCTGGGGGTGGCTTGTGTGATCTCTACTACGGTTGCCTTGACCGAGGCACGTATAGCCTCGCGCCACTCGGTGGACTGACGGCTTCCTGTGTTGTGAGTTAGGTCCTGGGTGTCGCAGTCGCCGCGTTGCTGGTGCCCTGGAAGATGCCCCCGGCGACGAATGCCGCTAGTACCAGCAGCGCTGTTGCGCCTGCCCCCGCAATTAATCTCTTAACTTGCATTCTGGTTTCTCCTTTGTGTCTCAAGGTGTGACCTCCCTGATGAGGCCTATCTGAGAGCGCTGATTCGCCACGCAACCCCAGTATAGGAGGGACGTATGACAGAACCATGAACTGGACATTAACTTTGCCGCCGTTCGTGTTGTGGCTGTGCGCTATATGAACGGATATTTCATGCACTTTTCATGGCAGCTTCATGTAGCGATAGCATAATTGTTTTTGAATGAAGTGGTCTCTCTACAGAAGATTCCTACCATTTGTGCGGCCTTACCGCCGCCAGTTGGTTGTGGTGCTCATCGCCACCCTGGTGCGCCCGATTCTCAACACAGCCAAGGTCTGGCTGTTGAAGCTGGTCATCGACAACGTCATCCGCCAGGGACAGATGGACGTACTTGCATGGGTGTCCGCAGGCTACTTGGGCATAGCAATCGGAAAGGGCTTCTCTTCTTTTGTTGACGATTACCTGGGAGGGTGGGTGGGCACCCGTGTTGTACGCGACCTGCGCGCCGCCCTCTACGACCGGCTCCAGTCGCTCTCCCTGCGCTTCTACCACGGGCAGCGCTTGGGCGACATGCTGACCCGCCTCATTAGTGACATAGGGGCTATCGAAGACCTGCTCGTCTCCGGGATTGTAGACCTGCTTGCTCGCACCCTGACCATCCTGCTCTTCGTAGGGATGCTCTTCTATCTGAACAGCTCCCTGGCGCTGATAGCACTGGTGGTGACCCCGGCCCTTGCGCTGACGAGCGTCGGTTACGCCCGACGGATGCGCACAGCGCAGAGCGCGATCCGGGAGCGACTGAGTGCGCTCACATCCAGAGCCGAGGAAGGGCTATCAGCGATCGCCCTGGTGAAGGCCTTCGCCCGCGAAGGCTTCGAGCAAGGGCGCTTCGTTGAGGCGGCAACTGCAAGCTCCGATGCGCGCCTGAAAGGGCTGCGTGTGCAGGCTCTCTTTACGCCCGCTGTCGAGTTGATGTCCACCGTAGGCACCGTACTGGTGGTCTGGCTCGGCAGCGAGCAGGTGATGTCTGGTCAGTTCACATTGGGCGGGTTGGTCATATTCCTCGGCTACATGGGTTCGCTGTACACACCGATCCAGGGCCTCAGCCACCAGGGTGCGGGCATTCAGCGCGCTTTCGTTGGCGCCGGGCGAGTGGCCGAAATACTGGATGCCTCCCCTGATGTGCGCGAGCGGCGACACCACCCCGACTTGCCCTCCATCGGTGGTCTGGTGGAGTTTCGAGACGTCTCCTTCGGCTACACTCCCGATCGTCTGGTGCTCGACGGCTTCAATCTGAGCATCCACCCCGGTGAGATGGTGGCCCTGGTGGGGGCGAGCGGGGCTGGCAAGACTACAGTGGTGAGCCTTCTGCTATCCTATTACGACGTGCAGGGCGGGGCTATGGAGATTGACGGGCACGACCTGCGCTGCTATAACCCATCTTCGGTACGCCGGCAGATCGCCGCAGTGTTACAGGAGCCAATGCTCTTTCAGGCCACGATACGCGAGAACCTCCGATATGGCTGGCTTGACGCTACGGATGCGGAGATAGAGGAAGCAGCACGGGCAGCGTGTGCCGAGGGGTTCATACAGAACCTGCCCGACGGCTACGATACCTTGCTCGGCCCGCGTGGAGTGGGCCTCTCGGGAGGTCAGCGCCAGCGCCTCGCTATAGCGCGCGCCCTACTCAAAGATGCGCCGGTAATGATACTCGACGAGGCGACCTCGGCGCTCGATGCAGCAACAGAGGCCAACGTCCTCTGCGCGGTTCGCGAGCGCATGGCCGGGTGCTCTGCGCTGGTTGTCGCGCACAGGCTTTCAACGGTGAGGTACGCCGACCGCATAGCGGTGCTCTCGGAGGGGCGAATCGCAGAGTTGGGCATGCACGAGGAGCTGTTGGGGCTAGGCGGGCTGTATGCCAGCTTTTGCGCCACTCAAGCAAGGGCCTAGACCGGGAAACAGAGCAAGGTCCGGTGCCAGAGACTACCCTCGCCACGCGTACCAGTCAGGGTTGCGGTCTGAGTGAGTACGCGGCTATAGCGTGCGACAGGCGGCGTGACGAATCATCGGGGACTTCGACTCCCCCACTCCGCAAGATTCAGGCAAATGTCATTTCCAGTTCACAGACGTGTCATCTGTGCGGGTTAGACTGGTAATGAAGGCTGATACAGTTCAGCCAGATAGACAGGTACAAAAGCAGTACAGAAAGGAGGTGAGTACGATGGAAGAGGCTATTGGTCTAGAGACCGAAGCTGGGACCGAGGCCGCGGGCGAACCGGTATCTAACGAGCCGGACACCGGAGCGGACGTCCAGCAAGAGGGCGATTTTCAGGGCGATTACTA
>JADMIH010000351.1 GCA_015478675.1 Chloroflexota bacterium
CTTCACGCCATTCGGTTGGTCGGATTGGGGCTGTTTCGATCTTCTTCATGCTCCAGCTACACCATCCTGTGAGCGCTTTGTGTAAGTGTCAGTAGCTCTGCACCCCTTCCCCCATCATGCCTTCCTTCCACAGCAGGCACCATGCCCGTGCGGGGCACCATCGTGAATGAAAATGCGCTATACTGGTAGTGGAGCAACCAGTACGTGGGTCGGCGCTTCTTAGGCGACGAGCCTGTACAGCAGGCTGGCCCCGGAGCCCTCACGAACCATCGTTTGCTGCTCCCTGCGAAGGGAAGCGCGTATAAGAGATTGTTGCATCGGTAGGCTCTTACTGGTTGCTCCGCGTTATTTTCATAAGAGAACTCGGAAAACTCCGGCCGCTCCTCCGGGTGCTCTGGATGCTCCCACAAGCGGGTGCGCCACAACTCGTCGGGGCACGCCTCGATTGTGTTGCCGAGGTCGTCAATAGCAGCTCCGAATTGCTGCCAGATGATCGTTCTCCAGGGATGTTCATTTCGAGCCTCCTGCGGCCAGCGCGAGTACGCCTTGCGGTTCCACGAGCTGCACTCTAACTGATCTGCTCCGCCAGCTCGAGAATGATACGCTCCGGTCCACGAACGTAGCAGAGCTTATACATACCTTGATAGTTGTATATCTCACTGAAGGTTTCAATCCCTTTCTCTTTGAGCCTGGCAACAACCGCCTCGATATCCTCGACGACAAAGGCGATATGCCGAATGCCCAGCGTATTGGCTAAAGGTTGCTGGATACCGTTCTCGTCTGACGGCGTATGGTATTTGACGAGCTCGATACTCGCCTGGTTCGTCTGGCCCTCGCCCTCGCCCTGGTCCTGGCAACCTGGCACCCGGAAAAAGGCAAGCGAAGTTTTCACGTTATTGAGCCCAACTAGCTGATCCAACCATGCACCTTCCAGCGACCCTTCCCCTTGGAGTTCAAGCCCCAGGTCGAGAAAGAACGCTTTCGCGGCGGGAAGATCATTGACGTTGATACTCACATGGTCGATGCGATGGACCTTCATTTCTCACACCTCCTATTCCTCGATGCAAATCTACAATGGATGGGTTACAGTATAGGTGAAGGCAAGGAATATTCAAATCCGTGTTCATGAAATGAAAGGTGTAGCATGATGCCATGATCCTGCCCAAAGAACGCGACCCTCGCTTCATCACCATCCGCTGCGGTGGGACCCTCACCGATTCAGACCATCACCTTCTCGCCTTGTGGGCGTCCGATTGTGCTGAGCACGTCCTGCACCTCTTCGAGTCGGTGAAGCCTTCGGACACGCGGCCGCGTCACGCAATTGAGCAGGCTCGGGCATGGACGCGCGGCGAGATCACGATGTCCCATGCCCGTTCAGCGGCCGGCCATGCGATGGCGGCGGCCAGGGATCTGAGCGGAGCAGCCCGCTATGCGGCGTATGCTTGTGGTCAGGCAGCGGCTGTCGCGCACGTCGCCGCGCACGAACTCGGAGCCGCAGCCTACGCGATCAAGGCCACACGTGCAGCAGTGCCTGCAGCCGCGCCGAAAGGAGAGGGCGAGAGCGCAAGGCAGATCGAGTGCCGCTGGCAGCGCGAGCAACTGCCGGATACGATACGCGATCTTGTCCTGGACGATCAGCGGTTGCGAAATGAAATCTGCT
>JADMIH010000352.1 GCA_015478675.1 Chloroflexota bacterium
GAACCCCCACCAGGACAGGCACAAGGCCCCCACTCAACCCCACACCGCCCCCTGTTGTATGGGATACCCACATCGTGACCTGACCAGTGCCAGCACATCGTAGACTAGGGAGCGGCGAAAGGCGCGGTGCGGAAGCGACGTTCTTGCAAGGAGCGCAAGCGAGCCTGAGCACGAGCTTGATGCAGCATGTGGGCCAGAAAGTCGTCATAGGAAAGGAGGTGTCCCACCAGCCCTCGAAGAGGGAGCGATTTGAGAGGCTGCTGTTCATGCAGCACCTGCAAACAACGGGTGGTCGCATCCAACTGCAACCCGACATGCTGGCCCACCAACTGAGTGGAGACGTAATAGTGTTTGAGATCGACACTGACCATGCCATGGGCATCGACTTTGCGCTCCACATGCAGCCCATCAAGGGGCTTCAGCCAGCCATCGGGATCGACCATGGCAGGCACAGCGGGTAAGATGGGCAAGGTAGGAAAGGCACTTCGCGGCGGTTGGTTGCCACAGGAGAGGGCTTGGTTGGGTCGCTGCACGTTGTAGTGCTGTTGAAAAGCTGTCGTCACTTCACGAGCGTGTTCTAAGGTGAGCGGGCGCAGCGGAGTCAGACATTCCTGTTGATAGGTGCGATTGTAGCGTTCGACAAAGCCATTTTCTTGCGGATGATGAGGGGCACAAATGTGCATCTGGATGCCCAGACAGGCGGTAAAGCGCAGCAAGGCCGAAGGAAAATCACTGCCATGGGGGCTGCCCACCCAACGCGGGTCGCGATCAAGCGTGATCTGCTGGGGAACGCCGACCGTCTGCAAGGTGTGGGCGACCGCCTGGAGGGCCGTTTCGGCGGTGAAGTCGGGACGCAGGGGCGCATCCAGAAGCAGGGAGGTTCCCATATCGAGCACATTGAGCGTTTCCACGCTATGTTGTCGCTTGCCCTCCGACGAGGCGGGGACGCTAGAGACATCTTTGAAGTCGATCTGCCACTGGCTCAAAGGGGCAGGCCGTTCCATCGGCTGGGGACGATGGGGGTGGTGAAGGGCAATGCGTCCATGGGCTTGCAAGATACGATGGATGGTGCGCCGCGACGGCAGCGGCGGCTGGAACTGCTGCCAGTAGGGATCGCGCGGCAAGTAATACTGAATGGCTTGCGCCCCAGGCACGCGCCGCAAACCTTCGGGAGGCGCATCACGCACGGCAAGCACTCGCTCGACGACCCACGGCTCGGTTTGTAGCGGGGGGTGAAGGCGCGTTCGGGAGTGTCCTTGCAAGACCTGGGGCAGAGCCACGCCTTGTGCCAGTTCGTCGCGCAAGCGTGCGAGCCATTTCTTGACCCATCCCAGCGAGCGGGTGAGGGCGGAGGCCAACATGGGAGCCGACCAGTCAGGGTGGTGTTGCTGTAGATAATACAAATTGGCGCGATCCACGTAGTATGATACACTCATGAGAGGTACTCCTTTCTTGAACAAGAGCTTGTTTTCTTCGTCAAGAAAAGTGTACCGTCTCGTGGCTCGTTTGACTAGTGCCTCCTCTCGAGGTGTCATCATAATACCGCCTGCTTGGTGGTCTACGATGTGCTGGCACTCACCGGGTCACGATGTGGGTATCCCATACACCATTGGGTGCAACTAAATTAAAAGTTGAGTCGAGAAACGAGAAGTGAAAGGAG
>JADMIH010000144.1 GCA_015478675.1 Chloroflexota bacterium
TTCAGAGTTGAGGTGGAGCAATCTTCAAGGAGTAGCTGTGGAGGCGTACCCTTACCCACCCTCACTCCCATGCCCCCTCTCCCATGAAGGGAGAGGGGGCCTTCTCCCTCACCCCATGCCCCTCTCCCATGAAGGGAGAGGGGGCTAAGCTAGCCCCTCCACCCTTACTCTGAACCCTTACGTGCAGCCGCGCAGCCGCCGAGTTATGAATTGCCCACTACTATCTTGATTGCAGCCCACCGCTAATCGGCAGCGCAGCGCCAGCTCCCGAGGCCGTTCTTACTCTGACGGCGATTTCTTCGGCAGCAAGGTCGTCGGCGTTCCATGCGCCGAGGGGAATGAGCCTGATATCGTTCTCTCTGGCGACTGTATTTATTTGTGCAGGGATGTCATAGAGAGTGTTTATGCCGTCGGCTGGGAAGCTGGCAGGGAGCCAGTAAATCGTTTTACAACCCGCTTTGATTAGCGTATGGAGAGCTTCGGCGGTCGTCGGGCGCTGGCGCAACCAGCCTGTTGCCACTCGCGTCTCGTCGAAGCCTATCTTGAGCAGAGCTTGTCTCACTCTGTCCTGGAAATGCGCTTCTTGCTTTTGCCTCTCCACTGCTGATTCGGCTCTGGGCATATGGCCCCGACCTACCAACAAGAGTCCTGTATCTACGACATCGGTATTTACCTGCGGCAGGGCTTCCAGCACCCTGCGCACGTATATCTGTGCGAGGAGGCTCGAATCCCACAGAGGGCCGGCGTATTTGATCTGCACCCCGTAGTCCTGGGGACGGATCCCTTCCAGGAGATCGCCTGTAAGAACGGGGTCCGGCGGGTCGGTAACACGGGCGTGTACGACGATAATCTGCCTGGCGCCCTCCTCAATGGAGTGGGCAACTGCTTGTACGAGGGTAGGCTCGTCGCTGTAGAAGGCTGCCTGCACACGGTGGCTGTTATCGAGCCTTGACTGAACCTTTTCAGCAAGCTGAAGATAGTAATCTCTGTAAGGGCTTGAGCCAATGGCGCTGTATTTGCCTTTGAGGTCGCGCATGTAAAAGGGCCTGAGGAGAATCGGAGGCGCGTCTTTCGGGTCGTCAGCGAGCTCGATACGCCTGGCGGCGCTCGTAACCGTATATTCTGGAGGCTCGCCGGGCGCTAGCTGTATAACAGCAGTGTAGCTATTGTGTACGTCGCGCCCTTCGAGGGTATGTTTGTTTTTATCCTGTGATAGGACCGAGAATGTGGTGATCGTGTAGCCAAGTGTGAATGAGAGGATGAGGAGGACCAGTGCGTTGGTGAGGCCAATCTCTGCGTCCTCAACTATCGTTCCTGATGCAACAACTCCTCCGGCGGCGAGCAAAGACGAGAGTGCAAGCATTATAGAAAAGCTGGTTTGTTGCTTGCGCTGAGACATGAGCACAAGGGCCAGCAGGCCGCCGCTTGCCAGTCCCATGAAGACAATCAACCCGATGCTGATGTTCAAAATAGGAGGCAAAGTTTATCTCCAGGCGAGGCAAACAGCCCGATGCTGTTTCGCACATTATAGCATACCAGGGATTAGGGCAGGACAATTGCATCTAAATCGAAGGGGAGATGTATCGCCCTGGGGATTCAGGGCTAACGATTGGGGATCGCCGGGTCCCCTGCTCTTGATCTCTTGTATGCTATAATGCCAACTATGCGCTCACGCATCTCTTTTTCACCCTCTTTGCCCCCGCCGATTGGTGTTAGCGGGCTGCCGAAGCTCAACTATTATCTACCTATGGTGGCTACTTTGCTGGCTACGATAGTAGTCTTCTTGATGGTTGCGGCGCTTACACTTGTCGCGCTGGGGAATGCAGCCGCGCAGCTGGGCCAATTTGGTTCTGCTCAGGGTTCGGTGGCGCTTGGGGGTTTTTGCGGTATCCTGGGCCTGGTAGGAATGGTATCTACTCTTTACTTTTTCCTGGCTATGATTAAGGGAGTGCGTGATTTAGTCACTCCTGTCTATTACACACGAGGCGAGGTGGTTGACAAGAAGACGGTAGGTGGACGGAAGAGCGGCAACTGGCTGCGCGTCGTACCGCGCTATACAGGGGCCGATAAAGAGGCGGCCTCAGCGGTGAGCGATGAGCAGCAAGTCACCTCGGTGGACCGCTCTCACATAGTGCAGCCTCGCTTCTCCTCAAGCTACGACCGCACAAAGGCTAGCGGTAGCGCCAGCAGATGGGGGTCGTATCTGGGCACATCGCGTATATTGCGCGACTCCGGCCCAGCAGCCGCTAAAGGGAGCAGACGAAAAAACGACCGTATAGACCGGATAGCGGCTCAGTCGTTTGGCTCTGAAGCATTTGAGGGCACCGCCGAGCCCCGTGTTGTCTTCAGGATAGAGCCTGTCTCCTTCGAAATCCTCGAGCCGGGAGAAGAGGTGCTGATTGCTCATTCGCGCTACCTGCAACATGTATTTTATGTTGCTCACCTCAAAGATGGCGACTGGGAGAGCTTTCCCAACAAGGCTCTTATTTAGGAGCGGCGACTTTGGCGATAGCCGTCTCTACTCGTGAGAGGGTTTCGGCTTTTCCAAGGACTTCTATGCACTCGAAGAGGGGCGGGGATACGGCGCTGCCGGTGACTGCTACGCGCAGTATCATAAAGAGGTCGCCGGCTTTCATACCCAGGTCGGCGGCTAGCTGGCGCATGCCCCCTTCCCATGCTTCGTGCGTCCAGGGTTCAGGCAAGGCCTCGAGCATAAAGCGCATCTGCACGAGGGCCTCTTTTGCCCCTTCGGGTGTGCCCTTCCTGGGCACCAACGTGGCGGCATCGTAGTCGTTGGGTGGGCCGAAGAGGAAGTATGTCAGCTCCATGAACTCGCCCAGGCGGGTCAGGCGATCTTTGATTACCGGTACTACTCTCCGGGTACGCTCAGGATCGATCCCTTCAGGGAGATAGGGCTGCAACCGCTCGTATAGCTCGTCATCGCTGAGCATACGGATATACTTGCCGTTGATGTTGGTCAGCTTCACCAGGTCGAATATAGGGCCGCTGGTGGTGATTCGCTCGAAGGTAAACTCCCGCTGTATGTCATCAAATGTAAATATCTCAGGGTTTTCGGCATCCCCCGGACCTTTGGGCATGGACCAGCCCATCAGCGCGAGGAAGTTAATCATCGCCTCCGGCAGGTAGCCCTCTTCTCGGTACCATTTGATGGAGGTGTGATTCTTGCGCTTGGATATCTTGGAGCGGTCCGAGTTGCGCAGCAGTGGCATATGCGCGAATTTGGGGAGCTCCCAGCCGAAATAGCCGAAAAGCAGCACATGAATAGGGGTGCTGCTGATCCACTCCTCAGCGCGCACCACGTGGCTGATCTTCATAAAGTGGTCGTCTACCACCACAGCAAGGTGATAGGTGGGCAGGCCGTCGGACTTGAGGAGTATAGGGTCGTTGAGCAGGCGGTTCTCGAAGGTGATCTCGCCGCGTATGAGATCGTTGAAGCTGGTTGTGCCTTCATCAGGCGTTATCATCCGCACAACGTAGGGCATACCTTCGCCCAGGTTGCGCTCGATGTCGGCCTGCGTGAGGCGGCGGCAGGTGCGGTCATAATGGGGCGGCTCTTTGCGTGCTGCCTGCTCTTGATGCATCTGCTCCAGGCGTTGCTTTGTGCAAAAGCAGCGATAGCCATAGCCCAGCTCGATCAGCTTATGGGCGTGCTCGATATAGAGGTCGCGGCGCTGCGTCTGCACGTAAGGGCCGTAGTCACCCCCCAGGCCGGGGCCTTCGTCGGGCGTCAACCCCAGCCATTGCAGGCTTTGTATAATCTCGCCGACCGAGCTTTCGTTGTAGCGCGTCTGGTCGGTGTCTTCGATGCGCAGGATGAACTTCCCGCCGCGATGGTGGGCAAATGCTTTATCAAAGAGCGACATATATGCGGTGCCTACGTGCGGGTCGCCAGTGGGCGAAGGCGCGATACGTAAGCGAACTTCCTCTGACATGATTTGTCCTTTCTAGTGACTGTATGACTACTGGTGCCCAGCAGGTAGCCATCTCCTGCGGGTGCATCACATTATTATACACCGGAATCGCCCAGCCACTCGGCAATATCTGCTGGCATGTTAGCGGTGGGGCCGCACTTGATAGTGCAATCTGGGAGCGAGTTGAGAAAGGCCTCGCCGTAGCGCTTGGATTGCAGGCGGCGGTCTAACACGGCAACCACTCCCCTGTCGCTCTTGCTCCTGATGAGGCGGCCAAAGCCCTGTTTGAACTTGAGGATGGCCTGCGGCACCGAATACTGGTTAAATGGGTCCTCGAAGCCTTCTGAGCGTGCCGCGAATACCGGGTCTGTGGGCACGGCGAACGGCAGCTTGGCTATCACCAGCACGGAGAGTGCATCGCCCACCACATCTATCCCCTCCCAGAAAGAGGATGTGCCCAGCAGCACTGTGCGCGGGTTGCTCTTGAAACGCTCCAGCAACTGTTTGCGCGAGCCATCAATGTTATGCCCCAGCACCATAATGCCAGCCTCCTCTAGAGGGCGCTGGATAGTCCTGTAGGTGGCGCGCACCGCGCTGTGCGATGTGAATAGCACCAAAGCCCGGCCCTCCGAGGCTTTACATAACTCGATAAGCGCCTTCTCCATGTGACGCTGGTAGCCGGGTGCGCCCGGTTCGGGCACATCGGTGGGGAGGTAGACCATCGCCGACTTCTTGTAGTCGAAAGGCGCTGATAGTTGCAGGTCTTCTCCGGTGTGCAGTCCCAGCCGCTCGCGTATATAGGAGAAATCGTTGTCGGTTGAGAGGGTAGCCGAGGTGAGCACCACAGTGCGCTTCGCCGAGAAGAGATACCTGTCGAGCAGGTCGCCCACATGCAGGGGCGCGCACCGCACCGTGATTTCGCCGCCCGCCATGCGGGCCTCAAGCCAGTAGACCGCGCCTTCGTTGGGGTTGGTCATGGCGGCGTTCAAATTCTCTCGCGTTTTATGCACATTGACACAGTGATTACGCATCTCAATTAGAAGGTCGGAATAGGCGGGGATCTCTACACCGTCGGCCACGCGGGGCATGGTGTCCCAATCTACATCACCCAACAAGGTGCTGATACGCTGCAAACTCTCCTCTACTAACTTCATTTGCAGCCCGAGGTTGTCCCATACCACTTCTACCTGGCCCCAGGTATCGTGCCGCCGCACATCTGTCGTTATACGCTGGCGCAGGTCGTAGCCCTTCTGCTCCTCCCTGGTCACATCGAGCATCGTGGCAAGGGTGGCGTAAAGCTCTGAGGCGGACTCTCGTGCCCGGTCTATAGTTGGCCTCAGCCTGGCTATGACATCGTCAATTGAAACAAGCAATTGGCGGCTCACACCCGGTTTTGCTTTTTTAGGATCGCCTATCTTAGCGAGCTCGTAGGCGAGCGCGCCGCGCAACAGGCCGAGGAAGTCGTCAGAGCGCCCTCTCGCCACGAGTGACCCTGGCGCGGTGCTGATCTCATCAAGCAGCTTCATCAAATAAGAGCGGTCCACCGAGAAGCCGAGAGCGTCGGTGGCTTCCTCTTCGAGATTGTGCGCCTCATCAATAATGAGGTGATCGTAGTCAGGGAGGAGGCCGCCACCCATCGCCAGATCAGAGAGGAGAAGGGCGTGGTTCACCACGAGTATATGTGCGCCGTTTGCTTGCTGGCGCGCCCTGTCGAAGAAACAAAGCCCCTTCTGTTTCACGCGGCACTCGTAGAGGGGGCAGCCCTCCTCGCTGACGCATATGTGCTTCCAGACATCGTTCTCCTGATTGAGGAGGAGCAGCTCGTTGCGGTCTCCGCTGGCGGTTTCTGGCATCCATATGAGAACCTTCACCATCACCCGTAGCTGCTCCACAGAGGCGGGCGGTGTGCGCCTGAACTGGTACCAGCGACGCAAGCAGAGGTAGTTGCCTTTGCCTTTGAGCAGCGCTGATCGGAAAGTGGGTAGACGGGGCGACCTGGAGTTTTTGGGTTTCGAGCTGCCTTTGCCTGCTGAGCCTTCCAACACTTTATGCAGCAGAGGCAGGTCTTTGGTGAAAAGCTGGTCTTGCAGGTTGATGGTATTGGTAGATACCACTACCCGCTCGCCTGTACGGACGGCGTAAAGAATGGCGGGTAGGAGATAGCCGACGCTCTTGCCTGTGCCTGTGCCCGCCTCCACTATCAAGTGATGGCCCTTGTTGAAGGCGCTGGCTACCGCCTGAGCCATCTCCACCTGCTGGGGACGGTATTCGTACTGCGTGAATGCCTCGGACATCGCTCCGCCAGGCTTCAGGATTGTCTCTATTTCTGTATGGTCTACCGGGTACTTGCCTTCGTAGCCTGTGCCTTCGGGTGTATAGTCGTGGCCTTCCTCGGGCTGGCGCAGCAGCCCCACGTCGAGTTCGGCTTCCGTCAGCCCTTTGGAGGCAAGCTGTGACCGTATCGAGGAACCGAGGCCGGAGGAGAATATCTCGCGGGCTTTTTCATGCTCCACCTCCTGGAAAAGGAGGCGCAGAGGCCATTCGCTGCGCGCAGTGGAGCGGCCTATGTCGCTCAGGACTTCCAGGGGAATCTCTTCAATACGCTCGCGTAGTGCCATGAACACCTGCATGGTTAGCTCTGCGTCGCCGAGAGCGCGATGCACCTTCAGCTTCTGGGGGTCTACGCCCAGCTTTTGGGCGATTGCTCGCAGGTTGTAGACGGCGGCTTCGGGCACAAGGAGCGTGGCTAACTCGAACGTGTCCCACTGCACATTGGGGAGCTTGATACCTCCATGAGCCAGCATCGCCATGTCCAGTTCTACCGACTGCCCGATGATTGGAGAGTCGCCCACGAAGCGTGTGAGGCCAGGAGCCACCTGCTTTATCTGCGGTGCGCGAGCCACCTCGTCCCATGTAATGCCTGTAAGTTGGCTCACCTTGTAAGGGATCTGCTGAGAAGGGCGCACAAAGCTCTCCCAACGGTCAACTATATGACCGTCACGGAACTTAACTGCCCCTATTTCGATTACCTCGTCTTTGCCGGGCTGCATACCTGTGGCTTCGAGGTCAAGCGCGATGTAGGTGCGAGTCAGTACCCTCTCTCCCTCTCAACAAGGTTCCTCAGCGGTTCTCCATGTAAGTAGCGCCTGAGATTGTCGCAGAAAAGGTCGGTGACGCGTCTGCTGTAGTAGGGGTTTGTGCCGGAGACGTGGGGAGTGATCAGCACATCAGGCATATCCCAGAGGGGGCTGCTCTCCGGCAGCGGCTCCTCGGCAAAAACATCGAGGGCCGCGCCGCCTATTTCACCCTCTTGCAGCGCCTTTATAAGCGCAGCTTCATCCACCAGCACGCCCCGGCTGATATTGACGAGCACCGCCTCCTTCTTCATCGCCTTGAGTTGCTCTTTGCCGATCAAACCCTGAGTTCTAGGCGTACTTGGAGCAGCCAACACCACGTAGTCGCTTTGAGACAGAACGGAGTTCAGGTCCGCATTGGGGTAGAAGCGGTCTACGGTTCCATCACCAGGCTGCTGCGCTTTGATGGAGGCGCGCACCACTAACGGCTTCATCCCCAGGGCTTTGCACAAGAGGGCTGTTCGCCTCGCGATAGGACCGTATCCAACGAGGGTTACGGTCTTTCCCTGCGCCTCGCCTGCGGTGTAGCGCTGCCAGTTGTGATGCTCCTGGTTGTGTACAGCTTCGTTGAACCCTCGGCTGAAGAAGAGGATCATCGCCAGGATATGCTCGGAGATAGGCACCTCATGGATACCGCTGGCGGTGGTAAGCTTAACATCAGGCCGTTGCGCCAGCAAGCCATCGCGCAGCACATGGTCGGACCCGGCGCTGGCTAGCTGCACCCACTCCAGCTCAGGGGTCTGGCGTATCCACTCCCTGGGGAGGCCCATGCCGAAGATGATCTCTGCTCGCGAAAGAGCCTCACGGAGGGTGGCGTCATCTAGCTTGCGCCAGTCGTCAGGGTTATCAGATTTGGCTTGCGCGCTCCTGGCGTTGTTGAGCGCGATGATCTCCAAACGGCTATCTACGGCTCTTATCTGGTCCAGGTATTCAGGTAAGAGAAAATAGTTTACGAGAACGCTGACAATGTGAGGGGCAGAAGTTTGACCTCCAGCACCCTCCGAGGAGTGGTAATCATTTGTGTAGGGGTGGCCTGCCATTACGGAGGTGGCTGCCTTTCTAGCTCTATGCGCAGGGATGCAATAGCTGCCGGCTCATGATAAGGAGCTACTGCGTACGCGGCCTATTCTACACCAAAAGACGAGGTATATGCAACGTGGTGGAGCGACGTAAGAGTTCAGAGTTGGGGAGGGGCTAGCCTGGCCCCCTCGCCCTTCATGGGAGAGGGGCATGGGGTGAGGGTGCGTTGGGGGTGAGGGTGCGTTGGGGGTGAGGGTGCGTTGGGGGTGAGGGTACGCCTCGGCAGCTACTCCTTGAAGATTGCTACACCCCTATTCTTCTGAAAATAGGCTCTCAGCAGCCTACTTTCATTTCTGGTGGGGGCCCGCAAGGTCATGGCTTACTCTGAACACTTACGGAGCAACGCCTACGCACTCATCGGTACTCGTTGCTACGTGTCCAGCTCATTTTTTGTGTAGAGATAAGGCGTTTGGATCGACTCGTAGCTGAACAGCTCGTCGCCCTTGAAAAAGCGAGGTACTTCGACGGAGGCGGTTTCTACAGAGTCGGAGGCGTGTATCAGGTTGGCTTGAATGCTCATTCCCAGATCACCGCGTATAGTGCCGGGGTCTGCTTCCCACGACTTGGTTACGCCGCAAAGCCTTCGAACCGTTTCCACGCACTTTACCCCTTCCCAGCAGAGGGCGATCACGGGAGCTAGCATCATAAACTTCTTGATTTCTCCGAAGAATGCGAGATAGCTCAGGTGAGCGTAATGTTCATCGAGCAGGGCATCGTCTAACTGCATCATCTTCATGCCCACCAGCTTCAAACCTTTACGCTCGAAGCGGCTAATGATTTCTCCAAGTAGCCCACGCTGCAAAGCGTCAGGCTTCAGCAGCACCAGTGTTCTTTCCATACTTGTCTCCTGGGCATTAGTTTTCGGTATAGTCGGCGCGAATTATAACATAGGAGGAGTGCAGTGCCCAGCGAAAGAGCTACAAACTTTCAACCTGGCAGCCTGTGTGGTAAGCTGAGTTATAGCGTTAGCGTGATTTCTACATGTGAAGGCTTACTTTCGGAGCGTTATAGTGAATTTACGTTTAGCCCTGGCACAGATGCGCTGTGAAAAAGGCGCCTGGGAAGGCAACCTTGCGCAGGTCGAACTGCTCATGTCAGATGCCAGCGCCGCCGAGTGTGATGTTATCGTATTCCCGGAGATGGGGCTGTCAGGTTACTGCCACCCTGAGTGGTATCCAGAGGCTGTAGAGCCACTGGACTCTACTCGTGTGCAGCGTTTTGTGGAATTGACAGGGCGCTACAGCATTGCTGCGTCAGGGGGCTTTATTGAGGCTAATCCTGATGGTAAGCCCTTTATTACCCAACTGCTGGCGCAGAACGGACAAGCAGTGGGAGTGTATCGCAAGGTGAATGTTGTGGAGGAAGAGGCAGAGCTTTTCTCACCTGGCAGTGTGACTCCTGCTTTCACGCTGCCTCTGCCAAGCGGCGATCTGCCGTGCGCGCTCGCTGTGTGCGCCGACAGCGATAGACCCGACCTTTTCAGAGCCTTTGCGGAGAAGGGCGCTCGCGTGGTTTTCCACTCATCTGCTCCTGGGCTTTATGGTCGCCGCACCGATGCGGACTCGTGGAGGGAGGGCTATGAATGGTACAGGGCGTATTTGGCTGAACGGCTACCTGGCTATGCTCGTGATAATAAGCTCTTTATAGCAGTTGCCACCCAGACAGGTGCAACCTCCGACGAAGATTTCCCCGGCGGCTCGTTCGTCTTTGCGCCCGACGGTAGCTGCATAGCTTCGACGGATGGCCCCGGTGAGGTTTTGCTGCTTTGCGATCTGGGTGTCGGTGGGTGAGGCCGGGGTGGAGAAGCATGCACGAAGGCGCTTGCTATTCCGCAGTATACTCTGGAAAGAACCAGTAGCGAGCGCTGCTTTGTGGGTTTTGCAGGTACCAGCGTAGCGGGTCGCCCAGGCTGGGTGAAGACAAATAGCTGGGAAGCTCTGCTGGGGAGACGAAGCTGAGTT
>JADMIH010000353.1 GCA_015478675.1 Chloroflexota bacterium
TGCCGAACCTCTGCGCTGCTTCTATTGCTTCGTCGTAGCCTGCGTCGGCGTGGCGGATTATGCCCGTGCCGGGATCTGTGGTCAGCACGCGCTGGAGGCGGGCGGCGGCCTGGGGGGTGCCGTCTGCGACGATTACTTGCCCCGCGTGGAGGCTGTAGCCTATGCCTACGCCTCCGCCGTGATGTATCGAAACCCAGGTCGCCCCGCCAACTGCGTTTATCAGCGCATTGAGAAGGGGCCAGTCGGCTATCGCGTCGCTGCCATCCTTCATAGCCTCTGTCTCGCGGTTGGGTGATGCCACGCTGCCCGTATCAAGATGATCACGGCCTATCACTATCGGTGCGCTCACCTCGCCGCTGCGAACCATCTCGTTTATCACTTGCCCGAAGTGTGCCCGCTCGCCATAGCCCAACCAGCATATTCGAGCAGGCAGGCCCTGGAACTTCACCCTCTCACGTGCCAGCTTTATCCAGCGCACCACAGAAGGGTTGTCCGCGAACTCACGCAGCACCATCTCGTCTATCTTGTAGATGTCCTGCGGGTCGCCCGACAGCGCAGCCCACCTGAAAGGCCCTTTACCTTCGCAAAAGAGAGGCCGTATGTAGGCGGGCACAAAGCCTGGAAAGTCAAAGGCGTTCGCCACACCCTGACCGTATGCTTGCTGGCGTATATTGTTGCCGTAGTCGAAGACCACAGCCCCCATCTTCTGCAAATCGAGCATGGCGAGCACGTGTACAGCCATAGATGCCAGCGAACGGCGTATATACTCGTCGGGGTCGCTGGCCCGCAACTGCGCGGCTTCTTCTATATCAAGGCCGAGGGGCACGTAGCCGAGGAGGGGGTCGTGTGCCGAGGTTTGGTCGGTCACAATGTCGGGCACAATGCCGCGCCGCACTATCTCAGGGTAAATGGCAGCCGCATTACCGAGCAGACCTATGGAAAGGGGTCTGCGCTCCCGAACGGCCTGGTTTGCAACGGCTAGTGCATCGTCCAGGTTATCTGTCGATGTATCAAGGTAAGCAGTTTCCAGGCGGCGCTGAATATGGCTGGGGTCTACTTCCACAACAATAGCTACGCCGCCGTTCATAGTGACAGCCAGAGGTTGCGCGCCGCCCATGCCGCCAAGCCCCGCTGTCAGCACGAGCTTGCCGCTCAGGTCAGCTTCCGCGCCGTAGTGCTTGCGGGCCGCCTCGCCGAAAGTCTCAAAGGTCCCCTGCAAAATCCCCTGCGAGCCGATGTATATCCAGCTGCCCGCGGTCATCTGCCCGTACATGATGAGACCCTCTGCCTCCAATTTGGAGAAGACCTCGCGTGTAGCCCAGTGCGGCACCAGGTTAGAGTTCGCGATGAGCACGCGGGGCGCGTCGGGCGTGGTGCGGAAGACGCCAACGGGCTTGCCGCTCTGCACGAGCAGCGTCTCGTCGTTCTCCAGATTGCGCAGGCACTCCATGATCTTGAGGAGCGAAGGCCAGTTGCGCGCCGCCTTGCCGCTACCGCCGTAGACAACGAGGTCTTGCGGGCGCTCGGCCACCTCCGGGTCAAGGTTGTTCATCAACATCCTGAGGGCGGCCTCTTGCAGCCAGCCCTTGCACTGAAGCGTGTTGCCACGTGGCGCACGAATAGACTGCATTGTCTCCATAATCTTACCCTCCTTTCCT
>JADMIH010000354.1 GCA_015478675.1 Chloroflexota bacterium
AACATATTGGCTATGGAGGATGCATCATGAAGGCTGACAAAAAATCCTCTTCACCGCAGGGGAAGCAGTCTACTCAACCCAAGAACCTGGAGAAAAAGCTTCGTAAGCGTGAGAAGAGACTTCAGGAACGCTTGCAAGAAGCACAATCCGTCCAAGCAAGTGCCGAAGAACGTCTTCGGCGTGCGGAGGCGCGTTTACAAAAACGTATGGCCCGTGTTAAGCGCATTGAAAGTCGCCTTGCACACTCTCGGCAGCAGACTGACGAGCCTGCTATAACCGGCAGCGACTCAAGTGAGCCGCAAGCTATCCCGCAGGAAGTTGCTGTCGAACAAAACGCAGCCAACGTAGTGCAGGAAGGTGATGTGAACGCGCAGCAGGAAGAAAGCACCATTGGGCAGCAGCTTATCCAGGAAGAAGCGTCTTCTGGTGAGCAAGCCGTCCAGGAAGAAGTTCTATCAGCCACTTCAGCAGTATTGGCAGCACCACAACCTCCTATTTCGCAGACAGAGAGCGTGGTTGAGACGCCTGCTGAGCAAGAAGAGAGCGTGCCAGAGCCACCCGTCTCACAAGCAGAGAGTATGGTTGAGACGCCTACCGAGCAAGAAGTGAGCGAACCTGAGATCTCCACTGGACAAGAAGTGAGTGTGGTTGAACCCCCTGCTGAGCCAGAAGAGAATGTATCCGAAACGCGCATTCCACAGGTAGAGAGTACACCTGAAATACCATTTGAGCAAGCTGGAAGTCCGGTCGAGGTGCCTGAGGAGGTATCCTTTGTGGCTCAGGTACCTATGGCACCTGCTTCGCCGGGTGAAGCTACAGACCTTGCTCGCGAAGCGCGTGCCACGGCAGAAGCTGCTGAACAGGCCGCTCGCGAGGCATCGCAACGTGCCTCTGAAGTAGCAGATCGCCTTGAACAGATGGGATCGGGGCGTCATTTGATGCAGGAGTTGAGCCAGTTGCAGGTAGAGGCTGAACAGGCAAGCGCGTTGGCCTCGGAGAAGGGTCGTGCCGCGTTAGAGGCTGAGCGACTAGCAATTGAGGCTGAACAAGCTGAGCAAGTTGAGCCAGAAGCGGACGAACAGCAAGGCTTACCGATAGAGGTGGCAGAAGAGCAAGAGCAGCAGCCGTTGGATGCGGAAGGCAGTCAGGAGGGACTGCCTTCCGGCGAAAAAAAAAGTTACGGCTTTTCGACCATGGAAATGGAAGGCATCACCGACATTGAAGAGGAAGAGGAGATGGTGGCGGCGGTCGCGGCCATGATGATCGCTGACGTAGCTGGCGCGGCGGCAGCTGAAGCCGAGGCTCTTGCGGAGGCCAGTAGCGCACGCACCCGCGAGGCGCGTCATGCTGCATTGGAGGCTGACCAGGTGTTGGAGGAGATTCGGACGGCTATCGCTAATGGTGCGTTGACCGCGACCGAAGCAGAAACATTTCTTCGGCATGCCGAGCGCGAAGCTACCCGTGCTCATGCGCGACTGGCTGATGCAGAGGCTGCCGAAGAGCAGGCGCGGCGGACTGCAATGAATGCCGAGGCCGAGGCGGAAGTAGCTGAAGGGATGGCCTTTGCCGCCAATAACCAGATGGAGAGAGATAGCGACGAACGGTCTATTTTGATTGTAGAAGATGTGGAAGACGA
>JADMIH010000355.1 GCA_015478675.1 Chloroflexota bacterium
GCGTCGTCTCGCTCAACTCTACGCCTTGTGAATAACTGCGGCTGTAGGACTAAGGACTCCCACCGAAATAAAGTGACCGAGTAACCGAGATGTACTGGGCTAGCGATGAGTAGAATTTCATCATTCTCGCAGAAGCTTTACTGTTTTCTGGTCAACTTGTTTCGGCTCGGGCCCTTAGTAACTATCTCAGGAGCGGTGGGTGTGGGAAAAAGGGAGAGAAGAGGGAGGGGAAAACAGAGAAGAAATGCTGAGAAAGGCTGACAAACGAGCAGGAACCTTGTAATATGGAGGTGCTAAAACCAACCCAGTACAAGGAGAGCCTGCTCAATGGCTATTATCCGCATACAGTTGCCCACTGTCAACCTTGACCCCACCTCTTTGGCTCGCCCACGTCAGTGTCCCAGGTGCAATTGCGAGATACTACAAAGATGGGGCATCGTATCCAAACCGCTAAGAGACACCCAGTGGGAAGAAGTACAGTTGTATCGCTACAGGTGTACACGGTGTAAACACACCTTCCGCCACTATTCGGAGGGGGTAGATCGAGCAGACATGAGCCGGCGTCTACGGTGCCTGGCGGCAATCGCATGGAGTATGAGATTGAGCCTGAGAGGAGTAGGCACCATCTTCTCGGCATTTGGAGAAGGGTTGAGAGTGAGCAGGATGAGTGTGTGGCGAGCAGTGCAGGAGCAGGGGAAGGCCCGTCGCCGCACAGCCAAAGCCCAGCAGCGCACACATCAGGTGCGGGTGCTGGGAGTAGATGGAGCATGGATACGCCTCAACGGCAAGACCACAGGTGTCATGATAGCGGTTGACATGGGCGATGGGCAGATGGTCTCCATGAAAGTAGTAGATGAGCATGATCCTGAGGCCGTATGTAAGTGGCTCAAGCCTTTAGTACAGGAGTTTGGAGTAGAGGTGCTAGTCACGGCTGACCTGACCACCTACAATACTGTAGAAGAGCAGCTAAAGGTGGACAGAGCGGTATGCTACTTTCATATGAGGAGGTGGGTAAGCAAGAGCCTGCGAGACTTGGAGAAGAAGTTGGCTGTGGAGGAGGGTTGGCCTGATTGGGTAGGAGCGATAGAGGAGCGATAGAGGAGGTGAGACAGTTAGTGGAGGAGATGCCCCCTTCAGGGGACGAGCGGCTGATGGAGTTGTGGCAGCAGATACAGGGAGAGTGTGGGCATAGAAAGCGTGGGGAGCAAGACACTCCGCTACAGAGCCTGGCAAGGCTGATTTTGCAGTTGATGGAGAACTGGCGTAAGTACCGTTTCTACCTAACCGAGAAGGGGGCGAGGTTGGGAGTGCCTGCCACCAACAATCTGACCGAGCAGATGATCGGCAACGGTAAGATACGCTCACGTACTGTGCAAGGCTACAAGAGCCGAGAGGGGGTGCTTGCTGCCTTCCTGGTATGCGCCGCCCGCCTTGCTTAGAACAGCTTAGGTGCCTTTCTAAGCTTCCTTCCCTCTCTCCACAGCATCTCCTCACCCTATCTCAAAATTCGCCCACCGCTCCTGGGACAATTACCCCACACGTGTAAGGGTTCAGAGTAAGGGTGGACACTCCCTAACCCCCAAGCCCCCTCTCCCTTCATGGGAGATATACTCCCCAGCAATAAAGCCCCCTCTCC
>JADMIH010000145.1 GCA_015478675.1 Chloroflexota bacterium
CCACCCATCATGCCGCGTGAGATGATGCTGATTTTATGCACCGGGTCCACGTTGGGGAGCATGCGCGCTACGAGGGCGTGGCCCACCTCATGGTAAGCGGTGATCGCTTTCTCGCGGTCCGAGATGAGGCGGCTGCGACGCTCAGGCCCCGCGATTACGCGGTCAATAGCCTCTTCCATCTCAGCAGTGGAGATCGTCTTGCGATTGCGGCGAGCGGCGAGGATCGCGCCCTCATTCACCAGGTTCTCGAGGTCCGCGCCGGAGAAGCCAGGCGTTTGCTTTGCCAGCGTCTCCAGGGTGACATTCTTATCGAGTGGCTTGCCGCGGCTGTGAACGCCTAATATAGCCATACGGCCCTTGATGTCAGGGCGATCAAGCACCACCTGGCGGTCAAAGCGGCCAGGGCGCAGCAGCGCAGGATCGAGCACATCGGGGCGGTTGGTAGCCGCCAGCACTATGATATTGGTCTGGCTGTCAAAGCCATCCATCTCAACCAGTATCTGGTTGAGCGTTTGCTCGCGCTCGTCGTGCGAACCGCCTAGGCCCGCACCACGCTGGCGACCTACAGCGTCGATCTCGTCCACAAATATGATGCAGGGGGCGTTACGCTTGGCCTGGTCGAAGAGGTCACGCACACGGGACGCCCCAACGCCAACGAACATCTCTACGAACTCCGAGCCGGAGATTGAGAAGAAAGGAACACCTGCTTCACCTGCCACCGCTCGCGAGAGCATAGTCTTGCCTGTACCTGGGGGGCCAACCAGCAGCACGCCACGCGGAATACGAGCCCCAAGTGAGTTGAACTTGTCCGGATATTTGAGGAACTCTACAACCTCCGCAAGCTCTTGTTTAGCCTCGTCCACCCCCGCCACATCTGCGAAGGTGATCGTCGGCTTGTTACCTGTGAAGAGGCGCGCTCTCGACTTGCCGAAGGACATCGCCTGGCTGTTGGTGCCTTGCGCCTGCCTCATCATAAAGACAAATGCGCCAACAAGAAAGAGGGTTGGCAGCAAGAAGCCGAGTAGGCTGAGGTAGCCACCCCAGCTTGAGGCTTTCTGAACCTCTATGATAGGCATCGACTCGGGTTTTACGCCGGCATCCTGCAACACCTTTGTAATAGCTGTATTAGGCTCCTGCGTCGAGGTCTTTTCCTGATCGCCCTTGCAGTCGGTGCTGTAGCAGATCGTCAGGTCGTTACTATCTTCGTGCGCGATAATCTTTACAATTTTCCCGTTGGTCGCATCTTTTATAACGTCCGAGATAGGTATCGAGGCGCTCGGACTGCGCTGAGTTATGAATGTGAGGAAGAAAAGCAGCATGGCGACCATGATGATTATCCACACAAAGCTGTTCCGTAACCATTTATTATCAGTCATAAAATTATTCCTCCCGATAATCGGGTCTGTGGCTACACTACCGCAGGTGGCCCCGGCGGTAGTGTAGCTAGCACGCCACCACCGGAAACAAAAAGCCTAGCACCGGCCAGTTGAATGGGATTACGCCCTCAAAGGCGCCTCAACCATGATGCTAAGCCAAACAGTCATCGCTCTCGTAATTTATTTGTCTCAGTTAAGTTAACGCTTCTTCTCCGAAATGGGTTCTAAAACCGGGCCAAATTATGAATGTTTGTCTTGTGAATTATACACTTCATCGAGATACGTGTCAAAGCGATCAGGCGTTGTAAGTGTTCAGATTTAGGGTGGAGCAATCTTCTTGGGGTATCTGTGGAGGCGTACCCTTACGCACCCGCACCCTATGCCCCTTTCCCATGAAGGGAGAGGGGGCTTTGTTGCTGGGGAGTATATCTCCCATGAAGGGAGAGGGGGCATGGGGTGAGGGGAGGGATGCCCCTGCACCCATACTCTGAACACTTACCAGGCGTTGCAAATCTTGGGAGTTGGGATAGTAGAAAGCCTCAAGCCGCCTTTGCGGAAGACGGTTAGTCAGTATTGGTGTTGTCACCAGGACCTCGGATGTCCGCGGCACGCTCTACAGTTGTGCCTGCGGTTGAGGGAGGACGGCGCTCTGAGGGCGCAGCTTCACTATTAGCCTCCACATCAGCATCAGTAGAGGTGACCTCCACGCCGGGCGTCCTCTTCAGGTTTTCAGCGTAACCGGGCATCTGCTCATATATATCTCGCTCCTCAGGCTCGATGGGAATAGACGCCTCCTCTTGCCTGGCGCGGTCACTGTTCTTATCAAGCACAGAAGGGCCGGTGTCAGGGCTCAGCCTGTCGCCAAGGTCATCGGTTGAGCTACGGCCTCCCGTCTCGTAAGCCATGCTGTTTGGGGTTGAGCCTTTGAAGTCGGAGCGCTCGTGCGTCTCTTCGCCTGCCTCCGAGCCGATACCCACTGTAGATCCGGAGACCCCATAGCCGGTAGTAAGGGGGGTGCCTGCCGTGCCGTAGGCTCCAGTTTCCGGGTCAAAAGCACCTTTAGTGCCTGTCAAACTATTCGGGTCTCTGCCCACTTGATCTTCGGCCATGATGTCGTTCTCCTTTTCACTACTGGTAAATAGAGAGGCGGGTAGAGCGATAGGCGCGGTTTCACTAACGGCGCCTGGCGCGCCTGTGGATGTCGCACCATTCACTCTAAGTATGTCTGCGGTGCGGGAGGTCAAATCAGAGGGTGGGTGAGCTGTAATCAGCACGCCACCTTGACGATCCACCACACCTGAGCGAGCGCCAGAAGCAATCAGCGAGCCGATCAAGGCCCCTATCCCTGCGCCGAAAAGCAGTGCTGTGAGCATCGCCGCCGCCACTGCCGAGCCAACTGTGGTGCCGACCCCCGGCATCGCCTCGCTCGTCACGCCCGGCAATACCACCGCGCCTACGGCGATAGCCCATCCTAGAAATGCTCCGAACAAACCCCCTAGAGCAGCGCCCACTGCGGCAGAAACGGAAATCGGGCGGGCTGAAGGCGCAACCTGGCCTGATGGGGACTCTCCGGTTGTTGTGGAGATTTGCTGCGCTGTCAGGCCGAGGCTATATAGCTGTTCAACAACTTCTTCGGCATCATCAGGACTGTCGAAGAAGCCTGTAACGCTCTCGCTATCTTCGGCGGAATTATGAATTATCAATTAGCAATTACTTCCTAGCTTCGCGGAGTTAGCAGTTATGAATTATAAATTATGGATTAGATTACCGCAATTACCAGTTGATAATTTATAATTATAATTCACAATTCCACCGTAGGAGGGGCGCTGCTGAACTCGATAGGGTGGAGCTTGGCCTGGACCGTGGGGTGTGCGCTTGGGCTGTGGGCCATTTCGCAGCACCCAGGTGGCCTGGAGAGTGGCTACGGGTGGCTTTTGCTTGCGCTGGCTGTATGTACGGCGCTGCTCTTGCTCGCTGCCAGAGGAGACCGCCTGGCGACAGGCACATGCGCATTGCTCGCTTTCGCCCTTGCGGGTGGTGGGCGCGCATTGCTCATCCACCCTCCCGTTACTGCAAGCGACCTTGCTTACTACAACGGCCCTGCAAGCGGAGCAAACGTAACTGTTATCGGGCGAGTAGCAGCCGATCCGGTATACGGCGACCGCTGGCAGAGGCTCAGAGTCTCTGCCGAGGCGGTGCGTTGGGGCGGGCGAACTGTGCCGAGCCTTGTCTCAGGGGATATGTATGCTATGCTCCCCCGCTATCCACTTTTTGGCACTGGTGAGAAGCTCGCCCTCTCAGGTACCTTGACAGTGCCTCCCACTTTGCCCCGCTTCGACTACGCAGCTTACCTGGCTCGACAAGGGGTCTTCTCCTATATGACCTACCCACAGGTGACGAGCCTGGGGAGTGCGGAGACAGTATGGTCCGCTAACTCTCTCACCGAGTGGCGCGGCAAGGTGAGGGCCGCCCTTGAAAAGGCCGTGCCTGAACCGCAAGCAGCGCTGGCGGTCGGTATAGTTACCGGAGACAGGTCTTCTATACCCAAGGCTGTGCAGGAAGACTTTCAGAGGAGCGGCACAACGCACATCCTGGCTATATCGGGTGAGAACATATCGCTGATAGTCGGCTTCGTCTGGCTCGTCTATAGCAGACGCGGACAGAAGCGGCGGCTGCCGCTGTGGTTGCTCTTGCTCTTGCTCCTGGCTTTGGTGATCTATACTCTCTTCACGGGGGCAACGCCATCTGTGACGCGTGCGGCGGTTATGAGCGCAGCTCTGCTGGCTGCTCCTGTGGTCGGCAGGAGATATGATCCCACGGCGGCGCTGGCGGTCTCCGCTCTCTTTATGACTGCGCGTGATCCTGATCTACTCGCGGACCCAGGCTTCCAACTTAGCTTCGCCGCCATGCTGGGGATCGTCTACCTCTCCCCGCACCTGGTGCACTTCTTCGAGCGCCTGCGGCTCCCTGGCGCGATCAGCTTCCCCCTGGCGACGAGCCTCGGAGCGCAGGCTGCTACACTTCCGCTGCTGGCTCTACTCTGGGGTCAGGTGTCGCTTGTATCTCCGCTTGCCACCCTTACAGCCGACGTAGCTCTATTGCCACTGATGGTCACAGGCATGGCGACAGGCATTCTGGGAGCCATAGCACCTGCGGCAGACGCGGCGCTCGGTCCTGTGGTCTGGCTCTGTGCACAGTGGATGCTAATGTGGGTCCACTTCTGGGCAGCGCCTTCGTGGGCGGCAGTGGATCTGCCTGCAATTAGCACACCCTGGGCGGCGCTCTATTACCTGCTGTTGGCCGGCGGCATCTTCGCAGCACAGGCCGAGAGGCGGGCACAAATAAAAAGGTGGTTGACGACAAAGTACGCAGTTGGCATGGCCTGCGCTGCGGTCGTGCTCTGGCTCTACCTGCTGATGCTCCTTTTCAAAAGTTGAGAGAAGCCTCCGGCGGAGTTACGGCCTACATTATAGGTGAGTGAAAGTGGGTTGCCCGCAGATCGCCCCCTGCTACGCTCTGCGCGCAGGCCAGATATAGGCTTTTAGCTTGTGGCAGTAATGTAAAAGAGGCTCTCTTTCGGGCAAGCTGATGTTGTGGGACAAAGCCATTGTGTTACTGAGAGTATGAAGAGATGCCTTCTGGAGAGGCCAGGGGTCGTGATGAATATCGCAACGGTAGAGACGCCGGCGGCTTCCAGGGCTGAAGTAGCAGTAGCGCTCGGTAAGCCAACTCTCAAGGCTGCCAGGCTCCGAACGGTAGACTGCCGAAGTCGGACTGTAGCAGCCATAGAAGGCGGCGGGCGAAGCACAACGAGATGTGCGTTGGCTGAAAAAGCAGATAGATGCAGAGGTGCGCATTCGCACGCGAGCCATTCGCACATGAGCATTGTAATAAGGTAGGTGGAACCAGGGGCGTGCTAAGGCGGTTGTAAAGCGATTATCCGTGTCCATACTGAGAAAGAAGACCCCGGGTATGCCGTCGTGGAGCACATAGGTACGAACATTGATTTCAGAAAAGTGAGCTACGAGAGGCACTCGCGGCATGCTGTTGAGCCACACATGGCTTAGCCGGAATGGAATAATCCCGAGCCACGCCTGCCCCTCAAAAGTGTCCAGTTCAAGCTCTGCCGGAATGAGAGGATACAATGCCCCACTTTCAACAGGCCAATGGGCGAAAAGCAGATTGTGCCACGTCTGGGTCATGATCCAACGGCCCACCGGAATGGAGCGCGAAGAATGTAAGGCGTTTTGCAAGATTCCCATTACGAAACCTCCTTTTACCGGCCCTCTTTGCTGTCACGAGCTTCTTATCTCAATGGCCTTCTTTCCTCTTACAGTCAGTTTGTGAATTACGTAACTAACATTTGTGATTTATTCTACAATTAATCTTCTGTTAATGCAAGTGGCAGCACATCTCAGTTACGGATTACGGATCAGCGATAAGCAGGCAGATGGGATAATGGGTAGTGGCTTGCGGCTCGTCACTCGTAAGCGACGTTGCGCAAGATAGCCAACTGTGGTAGGATAACCGCCACAAGCCTGTTATTCTCCCCACCATTACCATCTCCACAGATCAGCCATGAACCAACAAGCTATAGGCCATGTGCCGCTAATAGACAGCCATGCGCACCTCGGCTATCCAGATTACGATGGCGACAGGGACGGAGTTTTGCAACGGGCACGAGCAGCCGGTCTTATCGCAATGATCACCATTGGAATTGAGCAAGGAGAGTGGGCGCAAGCAATCGAGATGGCGCACCTCAACCACGACATCTATGCCGCAGTTGGCATACACCCTAACAGCGCTGACCAGGCCACCGGCGATGCGCTGGCTGCACTGGCAGCGCTATTAGGTGATAAAGATGCTAAGAAAATAGTAGGCGTTGGTGAAACAGGGCTTGATTACTATAGAGAGCACTCCTCCCGTGAAAAGCAGCGAGAGTCGTTCAGGGCGCATCTCGACCTCGCCCGGCAGTATAATTTGCCTGTGATAATACATGACCGCGACGCTCACGCCGACGTGCTGCAAATCTTGCGGCGCGATGGAGAGGGCACTCGCGGGGTGATGCACTCATTCTCAGGCGACTCAGGCTTCGCGAGTGAGTGCATCAAGCTCGGGTACTACATCTCGCTGTCGGGCCCTGTGACATTCAGAAAAGCAGCAGACAAGCATGAAGTCGCCAGGGCGGTGCCTATTGATTGGCTTCTTATCGAAACCGACGCTCCTTTCCTCACGCCGGAGCCGTATAGGGGACGCAGAAACGAGCCGGCCTATCTTTCGTACACAGCTCAAGCCATAGCCAGGCTAAGAGATATACCCTTGGCTGAAGTGGCCCGCGCCACCACAGCCAACACGCAAAGACTATTCGGCGTGGGCGGGTGACAGGTGGTCGCGGTGGTGAGTAATTATGGCAGCTCGTAACTTGCAACACCCGAAGGGGGAAGAGCTTGATTAACCTCTGGCAGCTACACGTATTCCTTGTGGTCTATGAAACGGGCAGCTTTTCGGCGGCAGCCGCCAGGTTGCACATGACCCAGCCCGGCGTCAGCCAGCAGATACGTGCTCTCGAAACTCACCTGGGCACAAAGCTTTTCGTGCGCAGGGGTCATGGCGTTGAATTGACAACAGCCGGGTTCGACCTGCTCGATCCCGCCCGGCGGCTCATCAACCTGAGTGAAAATACCGAACGCACATTGATCTCCCGTCGTGGTGAGGTAAGCGGGCGCATCAGGCTGGGGTGCGCGCTCCCTTCGGGTGCATACATAGTTCACCCCTGGGTGGGAGAGTTCCGCACGCAGTACCCCGACGTAAGCATACACTTTGAGCAGAACGAGCCCGGGCCGTTACTAGGCTCACTGCGGGCGCAAGAACTAGATGGAGGCGTCGTGCTGGGGCGGATGCGCGGTCGCGGGCTGGTTCACCACAAGCTAATGGAAGACGCGCTCACTTTGATAGTTCCTCTGAACCACTCGTGGACCAGGGCGACGGAGTTGAATAAAAGCGCAGATACGGACGCACCAAAGGACGCCATCTCCCCCCGGCACGATGAAGATGCCGCCCCCGCCGTAAAGCTGGCGATGCTCAAGGAAGAGCCTATGGTGCTGGAGCATAGCGTAGGCGAGAGCCACAGCGATGCCCGACGCGCCTTGAACGATGCGCTCGAGGAGCGCGGAATGAGCACACGCGACCTCCGAATAGTGCTGGAGCTTCCCGGCCCAATGGCGGTAGCCTGTGCGGTGGCCGATGGGCTGGGAGTGGGGCTTGTGCCCCAGAGCATAGCCCGGAGAATGGTAGGGCAGGTGGTGCCGGTACGCATCGAAGGCTTTGCCCTCCACCAGCATGTTTACCTCATACATGACCGCAAAGCGCTGCACAGTCCCGCTGTCGCTGCCTGGTGGAAGTTCATCTACGAGAAGGTTGGACAACGCTCCATACTCGAGCCCGCAACTCTGGATATAGAGAGCGTTGCCAGCTAGCGTTCCGAATAGGCGCAGTAACTCACCGCGGAGGCGCGCAGGGCGCAGAGTAAACAATAAGAACCCTCTGCGCCCTGCGCGCCTCCGCGAAGCAGCCAGGAGGCTAGAGCTTCGCAGCCTGGGCCTTATCGCCGCAGCGTGGGCTACTGTCCTGCTCCTGATACCTCCGCAGCACGAATACCCGATCATTGACGATTGGATATACGCCGGGTCGGTGCGCACCATGCTCCAGACCGGCGACTTCGTCATGCCCGCCCTCGCGCAGGCCAACCTTGTGGGGCTTACCCTCTGGGGCACCTTCTGGACCAAGCTCCTCGGCTTCAGCTTCACCACGCTGACCTACTCCACCCTCTTTCTGGCGCTGCTGGGCCTTTTCGCTTTCTATGGGATCGCAAGGGTTCTAAATGTGCCCATCTGGGGTGCGCTCCTGGGCGCAGGGCTGCTCCTCTTCAACCCTCTCTTTCTCCACCTCAGCTATAGTTTCATGACGGATGTTCCCTTCCTGGCGCTTGCCCTCATTGCCTGCTTCTGTTACCTGTGGGGGCTGCAAGGGGACCGAGCAGCATGGCTGTGGGGAGGCGGCTTCTTTGCCGGGTGGGCCTTTCTTGTCAGGCAGTTCGGCCTCTTCATACCACTTTCCTTCCTGGCATACCTGATACTCGTCTGTTTGCTGGAGAAGAGAGGGCGCTGGCGCGAACTTCTTGGCATAGTAGTCCTGCCCACCATAATCATAGGGGGCTGGTATCTCTGGTCGAGAGGAACGCCTCCTACCCCCGCAGCAGTTGAAGCCTCCAAGCAAACGGCTTCCTTTCTCTTCAAGCAAAGCTGGCCCCGCATTTTCCTCACCCGCTCACTGACGCTGCTACCACTGGCCGGCCTCTTCGCCTGGACTGCGATAAAGATACGTCGTTCTCGATTATGGCTCGTGGCCGTATGGGCCGTGCTGCTGTTGTGGCTCATCTACGGGGTAGCCGCAGGCGGTGCGCCGGTGCAGATTACTGCACAGCCATTTACAGCCTATCTTGGGCCGCTATCGTTACAGATGCCTCTGCAACTGTTCACCTTTGGAGTATGGGGCAGCATCTTGCGCGTGGAAGGCATAAACTTCTTCAACTATAGACAGGAACCTATCTGGTCAAGCGGCGCGTGGTGGGCCTTATGGGTGCTGGGAATGGCGCTCGCAGCGTTATTGCTTGCCAAAGTGACTGAAGCCTTATGGGAAGGCTTACAGGATAGATGGCGGCGGCCACGTGCGCCACTGTCGCCTGTTGTAGGCTTTTACCTGGTGGGGCTGCTCACCTTTGTGGTCTCGGTAGGCTATCTGGCTGCGCTCTTCGACCGCTATGCCCTCGCCTTTATTCCTTTTGTAATCCTTTTTATAATACGCGGCTCGCGAACGTGGGGGCGGGCGGCCTGGGCCTATTCGGGGGTAACACTGGCTTTGATCGCAGCCTTCTCACTCCTTGCCAAAGCCGATCAGGTTGACCATGATAACGCTCGCTGGCAGGCGGCGCAGTGGCTGAAAGCAAGAAGTGGCCGCCTGCACGCGGGCTACGATTGGGACAACTGGGTAGGCAACCTGAGCGCCGACTACGCAATCACAGATATTCTCGACCCCGGCTTTCGCAAAGAACAAGAGTTCCCATACCTCAGCAGGCTGGAAGGCTTCACGCTTCGCTCGGTGATTGCCGAATCGAAAGCTAACATGCCTCCCCTCCCGCGCCCTTAGTGCTGGGGTATGAGGACTGATAAGTAGCCAAGGATCAGCCGTAACTGTTCAGAGTATTCCATGACCCATTGGGCCACCGCCAGAAATGAAAGTAGGCTGCTGAGAGCCTATTTTCAGAAGAATAGGGGTGGAGTAATCTTCTTGGAGTATCTGTGAGGGTGCACCGCCACCCTCACCCCCAAACCCCCTCTCCCACATCCCACAAGGGGAGAGGGGGCTTTGTGCATGCTGAGTGTACAGGGGATACAGTTGTTCTCCCACGTGTGGGAAAGGGGCATGGGGTGAGGGAGA
>JADMIH010000356.1 GCA_015478675.1 Chloroflexota bacterium
AGAAACCGGGTCGCCGCCTTTACACCAATGTCGAATTTTATTCCGCCGCCCTGCTAGCCTCTGTCGGCTTGCCGGGAGACCTCTTCACACCCACCTTTGCCGTCAGCCGCGTGGTCGGCTGGACGGCCCATATCCTGGAACAGGTCGGCAATAACCGCCTGATCCGTCCCGAGGCCGACTATACCGGCCCCACCGATGCACGATTTGTACCCCTCACCGAACGATAATACACATGTGAACTGGCCGTAGGGGCCGATTGATCGCGCCCACCGCCGATTGATCGGCAAGTTGGAGGGGCCGATCATGAACATTGAAAAAATAACGTGAGGTATCGAAGGAGCCAGAGCAACGAGCACACAGGCCAGTTTCATACATCATGTTAAATTTTCAATGTGCATAATCGGCGGTGGGCGCGATCAATCGGCCCCCATAGGCATGAAGTTACACGATGCGGCGCGGTTTCCAGGGCGGCCGCCAGGGCCGCCCCTACCATACACGCCTCCCTTTCCCGACGAGAAACGGCTCTGCGAGCCGCATCGTGTATGGTAGGGGCGGCCCTGGCGGCCGCCCTGGTGAGGGGAATAGCCGCGCAGTTGCCCTTACCTTCATGTCTATGGGGCACGATTGATGACTCCGCTGGGAAATTTGGTCTAGACAACTGGCAAGAAGGGAAAGAAGAGGGAAAATACAGAGAAGAGACGGAAAAGCATGATGCAAGGAGAAGAACGATGTCATTACCCCTTCACCCATTGGAGCCCATCCCCGATCTGACGCGTCAGATCGCATGCACCAGCTTTCCCAAAGGGACGTTGGCGATGCATCTGCGCGATGAACTCGGGTCGATCTACCAGGATGAGCAGTTCGCGGATCTCTTTCCCAAACGGGGACGCGCCGCCGAAGCCCCGTGGCGCTTGGCCTTGGTGACGGTGTTGCAAGCGATGGAGAACCTCTCGGACCGCCAAGCCGCCGAGATGGTGCGCGGGCGGCTGGATTGGAAATACGCCCTCTCCTTACCCCTGGATGATAGCGGCTTTGACGCCAGTATTTTGACGGACTTTCGGCAGCGGCTCGTCGATCAGCAGGCGCAAGAGCGGCTGCTCGAGCCGATTCTGGCCGTGTGCCGCACGCATGGCTGGCTCAGGGCCGGCGGCACGCAGCGCGTGGATTCCACGATGGTGCTGGCCAGTGCCCGCCGCCTGAGCAGTCTGGAGAGCGTCGGGGAGACGCTGCGAGCTGCCCTCAATGCCTTGGCGGAAACGGAGCCGGAGTGGCTGCTCACGGTAATCAGTGCCGACTGGTTTGAGCGCTACGTGCATCGCTTTGAGTTGCAACGCTTTCCCAAAGGCACGCAGGTGCAAGAAGCCTTGCGCGAGCAGGTGGGACGCGATGGCTGGACGGTGCTCCAGGCCGTGCAAAGGCCAGACGCTCCCCCCAGCGTGCGCAGCGAGCCACTCGTGGCGGTGCTGGAGCGTGTCTGGCTGCAACACTTCGCACAGGTTGAGGGCCAGGTGCGCTGGCGCGATGGACCGTCGGTGTCCAATGCCGAGCGCGTCGTGTCGCCTTACGACCAGCAGGCTCGCGAAAGTCGCAAGCGCGAGACGGAGTGGTTGGGCTACAAAGTGCATCTGACGG
>JADMIH010000357.1 GCA_015478675.1 Chloroflexota bacterium
AGGTCTTTGTCGAGAGCGGTTATCCGGCTGACGCGCACGCCCACCCCGGGTTCTATCGCGAACTGTGTGACCGCCGGGCCTGTGTTTACCTCCCGCACCGTAGCTTCTACGTTGAACGAGTGCAGCGCTTCTTCGATCACCTTTATTTTGCCCTTGATGTCCGCAGGGCTGATCTTCTGCTCGCCTGCGGCTTCGAGAAGAGTGACAGGCGGCACAGCCCATAGATAACCCAGGGGTGACGGAGTGGGAGATTGGAGTTCGATTGGCGTCTCGGAGGGTGACTTCTTGTCGGCTTTGGGCTTATTTATTATCGCCTCAGCTTTTACTGCGTCTTTATTTGTCTCCTCAGCGGTGTCGCCAGGCAGGTTCACAACAGAGATAGGGGCGGAATGCGGTAGGAGATCGGCGGCAGTATCTATAGTAGCGCCGCTGATGTCGAAGGTAGGCAGGGTGGTGGTATCGGCAAGGACGTCATGTCCGTTGATGCGCACCGAACCGGGGCTATACGACCTTGCGCGGCTGGATCTGACCTGTCGCGCCTGTATGATACGGGAGACGCCGTTGCTCGTCTCAGCCAACGCACTACCCGCCAGCCGCCCGGCAGCTACAGTAGGCTTGCCAAGGCCGCGTACCACCTGCGCCAGCGACAGGCTGAAGCTGAGCATGAAGCCAAGCACTACAAGGGCAAATAGCACCACGCCCGCGCCTGCTTTGGTCAGGTAATCAGAAAAGAAGGTTGATATTGCGAGGCCCACATAGCCACCACCCTGCCCCGCGTCGGCGGCGACCTGCCCGCCGGTAAAGAGGTGGATGAAGCCCATTGCGCCAAGCAGCAGCAGAAAGAGGCCAAAAGGCACCGCAGGGGAAAGCCACCGCGCATCGGATTTAGCGCCAAATAGGAGCGCCACTGCGCCCATAGCCAGGGCAACAGGCACCAGCCATGCGGCCACACCGAATAGCTGCGCGATCAACCCGCCCGCTATCCCCACCATCCCCTTGCTGCCGCTGCTCCACGTCACCAGCCCAAGCACAAGCAGAGCCGCTGCCGCCAGCATGATTACAGCTACCATCTCGCGCCGCACGTGAGCAGGTATCTCGATGGATGGGCTTTTGGCTACATGGCGCGGCGCTCCTTTTGTAGAAGGCTTTTTAGCGGTGGAGGCTTTTGCCTTAACGCCGTTCGCGCCGCCACTCCGCGCCTGCGGAGATTTAGAGGCAGAGCTACGCCCGCCTCCGCCCCCACTCCCCACTTTAGACCAGGTAGGACCTGACGGCTTGCTTGACTTCTTTGCTGAGGTTGTTGACATAGTTGCGTACCTTGATCCCCTGGGGCAAAGCTGCCCCCATCAGAACCTATGTTTGGGTGCGCGACTATTATAACATGGGGTGAAGAGGTTGGGGAAAACCTGAAGTTCAGCTTACTGGTGGAGAGAAGGTCTATAGATTGGGCAAGGCAGCGCCTGCCCAGGTGGTATACCGCCCTGTTCGTGGTTAGTTTCTCCGTAATGTCGTGATGAAGCCAATTACATTGAACATGACGAAGCTGAGAGGTAAGCCGATGATTGTAAGCGCCAGTATGTAGGCCATGTATGTCCACAGAAAGCTGAGCCACCAACCGAGAA
>JADMIH010000146.1 GCA_015478675.1 Chloroflexota bacterium
CTGAAATTGGGTCGGTCATTGATTCTGGAGGCTGCTGTTTTCTCTGTTGTCGTGCTACCTTCTTGCGCTCAAGTTCCTTGCTGCTTTCTTCGATAGACACCACTTTGTCGGGTGCAGTTCTCCCGAACTGCTTGGAGTAGAGCGCCTCAATGAACTGGGGCAGAGGGGCTTTCCACGTTTCCTGATGCTGGTTCGCCAACTTCCCGAAGTGTCGTGGATTCAGGCCCAACTCCCGGGCCATTTGAATTTGGGCATGGCTCAGATGATACTTCTGTCGAGCGTCAATCCAAACCTGGAGTTTGTTCGGTATGTTCTGTTTCTTCATGGCTGGTGTACTCATATTTCCCCAATCAAGTGGTTGGCCGACCCCCTGGCGCACCCCGCGCCGGCAGTGGCGTTGGCGTTGGCCTTGGCGGTAGTGGAACGCCGCCCAGTAGCGCGATGGCCCCGACCCGATGGTCCCCCCGCCGCGTCGCCCGTTGGCAGGGCCATAGGGTCGGGGCCCGATGAGGCAGGTGCTTCTGAGCACCTATTGGAGCCTCGTCGGGACGTATCCTGAGGAGAGGATTACAGCTCGGTAGGCCACCCTTTCAGCAGCGCCTCGATCCCTAACTCAAGGTCGCTTGTCGCCAATTGCTTTTCAATAGTGCCCTCTTTCAATTCATCGGCCAGGCGCAAGATGGCCGCAATCACCTCATGCAGCCTGACCATCTGACCTCCCAGGCGCTCCACTTCCATGCGTTGTGCGCTCGTCAGGTTTCCGGCTTCCCCACTGGCCCACCGGCGCAACTGCTCATCGAACAGCCACAGATCATCTTGTTGGACGGTGAAGACCTCTATCACCCTTCCCACTGTGTAGTTATCAAGCACCCATGGTTTGGGCCGGGCCTCTTGCAGCGTCTCGTAATGCTCGATGGCATCTGCCAGCATCCCGTCTATGTGCCGGGCAATCAACGTCAGCCGCTCTATCGGCTGCCACTGGGGCTGACCTTGGGGTCTGCCTTGGGGTTGTTGCTTTGATTGACTGCGTGGGTTTGATTGCGGGGTTGTCCGCTTGGTCGGCTTGGTCCGCTTAGTCATGTTCTGTCCTCTCTTGTGTGTACCTCAGCCCAACATCCGATAGCAGGCTGCACGGTGGTCATATACAAGCTGTGAAACCGTGAGTGCCAAGACCAGTGCAGCCCGTTGAAGAACTCCGCTGCGGCAGCCCGGAGACCAAAACCAGGCTCTATACAGCTTACCGGTCAGATACTTGCACTCGAACAGATCCGGCGATCCTGTATCTTTCGGGTGCGAAAGATGCTTTGCTCCGGCCCCTTTGGAGTTTGGACAAGAGCCAACAACAAGAGCCAACAGCGGGCAGGACAGATCCCAGCCCCACATTGTCCTACTCCGTCCTACTCCCCAAACGGGTCATCCCCGGCCTCAGCGTCGCCATACCAACTGTACGCCAGCCGCCGAGCCGGGTCGCTGAAGCGAACTGCGGAAGGTTCGAAGCGCGCCGGGTCGTAGCCCTTTGGCAGCCACGCCCGGGTCTCCTTGTCGAGTTTCCTCGCCGCCAGGTCAGCAACTATCTCTCCAAAGGCATGGATACCACCGCAGTCCTCCGGCGGGCAGGCCCGCTCACCCCCTACACAGCGTGGATAGTGGAGCTTGAAGTCGCGACGCATGGCATCAACCAGTCGCACCGTATGTTGCCAGTCATCTCCAAAGTCATACAAATAGAGGGCTGTGTCGTTGCGGAGCGTGAACATCGAGGCGATCTGGTACGCCCAGCCTGGCGGGTCGTCGCAGTCCTGGCTCAGGTTGTGGATGCCGAACACACGCTCCTGCTTGGTACGTGGGTGTGGTATCGTGAAGCGGTGCAGGTGGTAGTCGAGCCAGCCCATCGCGTCCTGGATAGCGACGTGGAGATCCCAGAAGGTGTAGTCACCCGGCACCTCGATCTCACGCCAGACAAGTGGATCGCTCTCCTGCAGCTCAATCCGGAGCCGCAGTATCAGCGCCTGGGTAGGAATGAGAATTTCATGTCGACCCCGCCCGCGCTGCCGCAACTGCGAGCGACCATCTGGGGTAGTCATCGATACTCCTGTACTTATGTACTCCCGTACTCCTCCGTCTTCTGGATACCAGCTCCCCTGAAGCAAGATCAGCTTCTCTATCTCTGGGACTCGCCAGCCTGCAGCCGTTGCCGCCTGCACCTGACCCTCGGTGGCTACTGTTTTCGGACCACGCAGTTTCTCGGCTGTAGCGTCGTAGCGTCCTTCAACTAGACCCCTTCAACAGGCAGCGAACCGATGCGGCGCGGGCAGCGGCACACCGGCACAGCGACCACCAGGCGCCCCTCGTCCACGCCCGTCCCCTCGTTCACCCCGTCCTGATCGTGGCTACCGTCGTCAGCAATCGAGCCTGGGCAGGTACGTAAGCTTACCATCCGGTAAGCTACCATGCAATGTCGGTGCTCGCGACGTAATCCACCTCGACCTGGCAGGCTGACCAGCTTTCCGCTGCCTCTTGGTTAAGATTATTGGCCTACAGCCATACGGCCAATGCAGGCCCCAGTATACGCGCCTTGTCTAGCCCTCAGTCACTGCCTGCCCCCCGATTTTGAATGGGTTCCATCTTATGAGAGGCAGCTATGACGGTACGCCACGCTTGTGCAAACGCATTCTCGCGCTCCAAAGCCAGGTAGGCTACAGGTTACTTCATCGAGTAACTGAACGATTCTCTCAATGCGCTCCAAATGCCTCCCCAAGCTCATCAGCGTAGGGGTTATCATCTTGCCGCAACGCTGCCAGATAAATGCCGGTGGTGGCCAGGCTGCTGTGGCCCAACCTCTGCTGAATGAGAGATACAGGTGCATGTCGTTGCTCCATTACCTGAGCCATCGTATGTCGCAAGGCATGCACTCGCGAAGTACCCAACCGTACTTTACAAATACGGGAGATCGACACTTTCGAGAGCCTCCCACCGCGAGTGCCGTTGCGCTCGGCTAACGACACCCACACAGGTGCATCTGCGCGCCTGGCACTCACTGCCTTCAAGTCAGGTCCATATATAATATGTAGGTATGTGCGCAATGCAGCGCTGATTGGTGCGGTGAGTGTGTCGTGCAGCACCTTGCCGCCCTTGCACCTCCTGAACGTTATCCGAACTTTGCCCCCGTCTCTTCCACCACGGTCTTGCAGGTCGCCTAGCTCAAGGGCTGCTACTTCGCTGAGCCTGCGCCCGGTTTGTAGATACACCAGCAGTAAAGCGTAGTCGCGTGCTCCCGCCGGTGTGGTACGATCGATAGCAGTCATCGCTTGACTGACATGGTCTGATGTCAAGGCTTTCGAGCCGGCGTACGCCTGCACCCGCCTTCGCTCCACCCGCTCGATGGGGTTATGCTCGAGGATGCCCTGCTTGTGGGCATAGCGGTAGAAACTGGATACACACGCCAGTCGCTGGTTATAGGTAGTGGGAGCAGGAGAGGTATGGTCTTCGTTCTTTCCGGCCCAGGCCTGCGCCACCAGCGCAACAGGTGTGGGTGACCCGTCCAGGTCCAGACCCTCCTGGCGGAGCGACCCTCGGAAGGCAGCCAGAGTGTCGGCGTAGGTGCGAGCCGTCCTCAGGCTACCTGACCGCCCGCGCTTGGCATCGAGCCAGCCGAGTATGGCAACTTCTAGCGCCGCTGTCCGATCAGCACCATCAGCTCCATACGCCTGTAGCGCTCGAGCATATTCGGCCACTCCATCGCCGCCGCCACCGGCGCCACCGGTGCTACTAGCGAGGCTCGTGCTGAACCCGCCATTCCTGGGCTTCCTCGATCTCATGGGACTTGACTCGCCGCTTGGCTGGGTAAGCCCTACGGGTTCGATAGGATCGGTAACACCTTCAGGACCGCCTTCAATGACCCTGTACTCCACGCCATCGATAATCTCTTCATCTGGCATGACTTGTACTTGTCCTCCCTCTCCGCTAATTCCCCCATATCCCTCTTAGGTCGCGATTCCGCAGGGCTCTCGGTCCGTCCGAGTATTGTCCTGAGGTACTTAGGATACAGGAGCTTCCCCGTTGTTAGGGCTTCGGAATTAAAGGTTAACCAATGTATATTCGTTAACGTACAGCATACTAGCAGCAGATCACATAGCTGTCAAGCTTGACATAAATATGTGGATAACTCAGTCGGCCAGGATGTGTCCTAAACAGCTTCCAACACAGGGACATTATATTTGGAGCGAGCACCAAGCCTGTGTTGCCTACAACAATTACTTCCTGCAAGCTATCCGGGTTCTCCACTAGCTGCCGCGAACCTTTCAGGTAAGATATTCGTATAGGGGTTGCTTGCGCAACACCGGTCATACCGCACGTCCAGCATAAGCACAATGTGGACCGGGATCATAGGAGTACAACACACGTCAACCGACGAACAACTGATTGAGCAAATGATGGGTAGCAAGAGGGACAGCGCGCAAGAAGCGCAAGAGGCGCGAGCAGCCCTGGCCTCACTGGTCGAGCGGCATCAGGGCCCTCTCATTGGATACCTGTATCGCCTGCTGGACGGGGACAGATCCCTGGCTGAGGACCTGGCCCAGGAGACGTTCGTCAGGCTCATCACTGCAGCGGGCGGTGAGACGAGCAGATATCGGAGCGGTAAGCCCTTCAAGCCATGGCTCTACTCAATTGCTACCAACCTCGCCCGTGATCACTTTAAGGCAGCGGTTACCAGGAGTACGCTGAATGCGGGGGCATATGCATGTGCTTCGCGTGGTGCACTCGGTACACCAGAGAAAGGTCTCACTGAGGCTACGGACCACTCTCCCGGTCCTGAGGCACAAGCTATCGCCAGGGAGCACGGTGCAGAAGTAGCGGCAG
Organism: Chloroflexota bacterium; assembly: GCA_015478675.1. The sequence goes on from JADMIH010000146.1 coordinate 4,858, forward strand.
CTATCAAGCAGTTGGGATCGGAGTACCGGGCAGCGATACTTCTGAGGTTCTACGGAGGTATGAGCCTGCAAGAGATAAGCATCGCACTCGGTGTACCGGTTGGTACGGTGAAGTCGAGGCTGTCAGTCGGATGCCGGAAGCTACGTGATCTGCTGGCACCGGGGGATGGTCCTGTAACAGCAAACAACTATGGATCGAGAGATGAAAATGATGGATAGTACTGGAGCAGGAGCGGAGCAATACACATTACGGGGGATAAATGACGCTGCCCCCGATGCAGAGCCTTGGCCCTTTGCCAATGCAGATAGCTTGAGAGAAGCACTCCGGGAGCAGGGAGAAAACGAGGATGCCATATCGAGCCTGGTCCCGGCGCTTGAACAGCTGCCTCAGTGGCGGGCTCCGGCACCAGGTCCGGCAGACTCGCAGACGCTGATAGAAGCATTGAGCCCTCTTCTTCCTTCTATGTCTTCGCAAGTTGCTCTACCCATACCAGGCTCAGTGGCGCCTATGTGGGTAGCCGTACCAGCGAAGCCACAGCAGGTTGCACCTAACCTCTCTCAGGTCCGTGAGGCCCTACAACAGCAGACCAGCAGGTCCTCCTGGGAACAGGAGATAGGCTACTTCCTTGAGATTGCCCTGGCACAAGTAGGCTTGCTGCGACCCAGGTTCTGGTTAGTCAGTGGCATCATAGCGGCTGTAGGCATGCTGACCATACCAGGCACCATGCATAACTACGAAGTGCAGATAGCAACACTGCGGGTTATTGGGCCACTTATGGCCGTGCTCGCTGTGGGTATAGTGTTTCGTAGTACCAACCTGGGCGTGATCGAGATCGAGTTGTCGTGCTTCGCCTCGCCTGTGCGCTTGCTGCTAGCTCGACTGGTGGTGGTACTCAGCTATGATGTGGCACTTGGTCTGCTTGCCAGCGTAGTGCTCGCCTCTGCGGGTGCGGTAGGCGGTGATAGCCTCCTCTTGCTCACACTCCATTGGCTCGCTCCCCTGCTGCTGGTGGCGGGTGCCGCTTCACTGCTAAGCAACCGCATGCCTGCGGAAGCAGCCACCGGCATAGCTTACTCCGGCTGGCTTGTGCTTGTAGCCTGGACCATGGGAGAGCAAGGTCGGGGAGTGCTCAGCTCTCTGCTTGGTGCGACCGAAGGAATAGTTGCAGCTTTCGGCTTTGCGTTACTCGTTATGGCAGTACTTCGGGCACGGTCACTCGTTTCGTCCACCCTCCCCCGCTTCTAGGTCACGTCATCTTAGGACATTCGGCTACCGACACCCGGCTATGGACAGCATACGAATAACGAACTGAGCGGCCGGTGCAGCTGATACGAAAGGATAATCTCTATGACTTTGCCCTTAATGGCGTCTAATGAAACACAGTACAAAGAAAGCAGGGCCATATACTGCCCCTCAGAGGTTCACCCGGTGCGTATGCTATGGGCTGTTTCAGGGTGGGAACTGCGCCGGGTGGCAGCGAGCAGGTCTGCGTGGATCGGTGCCTGCGCTGCATTCTCTTTCTTCCTGCTGATAACACTGCTCCTGAGCGGACGAGCGTTAGCCCTTACATACAGCAATACTTTGCCTCCAAGCAGTGCAAACATGGTGAATGTGTACGGCTTGAGCGCATGGGGCATGCTCATAATACTGCCCAGGTATCCGCTCTTGATAATGGGCCTGTTCTTACCTTTCATAGCAGGCGAGGGAGTGGCTCGCGACTTCCACCGGCGCACCGCTGACATGCTCATGGCAACGCGAGTGCCGGGCTGGGCATATGTAGCAGGACGGTTCGCTGCTATGCTTGCGTTAGGGCTTGGTCTCGCGCTGCTGATGCTGGCAGCCATCGCAGGCGGAGGCCTCGGGCTGCACATATGGTCTGCATATCCAGCTCCCAACCTCCTCGCTATTCTGGCACTCTGGGCTGTGGCTGTGCTGCCCGCAGCTGTGCTGGTCAGTGGCATGGGATTTACCCTTGGCACTCTGCTCCCCAGGTACTCAAACGCCGCTAAAGCCGCTGTTGTTATATTCTGGGTGCTGTCGCAGTTCGCAGCCGCGCTGTGGGAGAATACAGCCTCACCATATACCGTAATCGACCCTGCTGGCATGGTCATGTCGCAGGTGGTTCAGGGGCCATATGGTGAGGCATATCATACCCGGATTTCCTCTCTCGCACAGAGCGGCGAAGAACAATCACAGCCTGTCACACGAGAGAAAGCTCAAGAGGTGCTTACGGTGGTAGAGCAAACAATGCCCGATCTGTGGCCGTGGATACCTCCACGAGCTGGCTACATCGTCGTGGGACTGGGGCTCGGGGCCTTTGCAGCTGCAAGATTCAGGCGGTTCCGCAACACGTAAAGCACGTGCAACAATTGCGTAAGACCCCAATCGAGGAAGTGAAAGCATCTAGAGAAGGGGTGCAGAGGTTTAAGTATGGAACTGGTTATCGATAAGCTCGGCAAGCGGTACGGCGAGCAATGGGCACTTAGGGATGTTTCCTTGAACTGTGGGGCTGGTATGCTGGGCCTGGTGGGGCCGAACGGCGCTGGCAAGACCACCCTCATGCGCATAGTAGCCACCTTGCTGGAGCAGACAGAGGGCAACGTAACCTGGAACGGGCACGATACACGGCACGACGGTGCCCGCGTTAGGTGCACGCTCGGCTACCTGCCGCAGGAGTTCGGCCTGTACCCGGAACTCACTGCACGACAGTTCTTGCGCTACATTGCCACCATGAAGGCTATACCTGCACCTCTGGCCCACGCTCGAGTAGACGAACTGCTCGAAGGGGTCAATCTAGAGCGGGACGCTGACCGCAAGCTGGAAGGCTATAGCGGCGGCATGAGGCAAAGGATCGGTATTGCCCAGGCGCTACTCAACGACCCCGAACTACTTATCGTGGACGAGCCCACAGCGGGGCTGGACCCGGAGGAGCGAGTGCGCTTCCGTACCCTGCTGAGCGGCCTTACCGTTGACCGCCTGGTAATGCTCTCTACACACATCATCGGTGATGTGGAGGCGGCAGCTACACGGCTGGTACTACTGAGGGAAGGCCGGGTGCTCAAGGATACCACGCCTGAAGTACTCTTGCGGGAAGCTGCCGGCCAGGTGTGGAGTGTGACGGTCGAAGCCCCTACTGCACAGAAACTGCAGACTGCCCACAGGGTGAGTTCGCTTATGCACTCAGCGCAGGGAGTTACGCTGCGCTTGCTGAGTCACAATCGCCCACACGAAAGTGCAATGCCTGCTGAGCCCAACCTGGAAGATGCATACCTGCTGAGCATCGGCACTTGATAATGCGGGTGATCTGGTGGTGTGGTTGACGTGGCCAAAGTAAGGCTCTTGGGGAGCTAATCATGGTCCGAGTTATAGGTAACGTAAGAAGCTGCCCTGTCCCCGTAGATATAGGGCAGCTTCGTAACTTGTTCAGTACGGCTAGGCGGCGAGCAGTTCGCGGTACTCGGACCTCGCAAGGGTGATGATGTTCCCGCCAAGCGCTTCAAGTTCCGTGGCTCGGTCGTAACTTTCCGCATCCTGCGACTGGCGGGTAAAGGCATTAGCCATACCCCACATCGACAGATCGCCGCCTTCTATCAGGTGACGTAAGACACCTCGCTGCTCGTCGCCGTTGAGGCCGTGCTTCTTTGATAGCACTTCCACTGCCTGCACAGGATCGCCGTCGAGCCGAGCACCGGCCGCCTCGCGCATCTGGCCCACTATACGGCGGAAGACGGTTTCGCTGAGTGCCCCGCGCACCATGTCGCGCACCTTGAGGTAGAAAGCCTTGTCATCGGCGATAAGCGTCTCCTCCGCAAACAGCCTGTAGGCATCCTCTCCTGTGTCGGTGACCAGGCGGCCAACATGGTTGCGCTTGGTCCCGAAGTCGTTGTGAACCGCACCGTTGAGGCATACCAGCCTGACGGAGTACGGCTGCACAGACACGGCACCCAGTCCCGTCTCCGAGTTGCTGACGAGCAGGCCCGCCTGCACCACATCGCCGGGCTTGACCTCGGCCTGAATGCGTGTGGTCGTGACCTTCAGGTATAGCTTCTGCTCAGTCACCTCGCAGGATGCGACCTGCAGACCTGGCGTCTCCATTAGAGTAGGCAGGATGGCCTCCAGCAGTTCCAGATGGTCCAGCCTGCGGTAGCGGTCCGAAAGGAAAGCGCGTGCTGTGCCGCCCAGAGTACGTACCATGCGCCGCTCCCCCTCGGTGCTTGCTGCAAGCAGCGTGTTGACATTCTCATCGAGTAGGCCGGGGAGATCGCTGCGTAGCTTCGCGTAGTAGGCAGCCGGGATGCCCAAGTGCTGGCCTATCTGCTTGTGCGCGAGGTCGTTGACTGTGTAGTCTCCGTACACCTCATCACCGAGGGTCAGCCGACTGGTGCCTCCCGAACCGGAGTACATACGCAGAACCTGGCTCTTCACCACATAATCCTGCTTCTGCTGCGCCAAGCGCTCGATCTCGGTCGCCAACTCCACGAGGGTTTTGCCTTGCTTCACTTTAATTACCTCCTAGCTTGGATTGTAGACTAAATGCTCTGGGCTGCTATCGTCGTGAATGTTGTGGCGGCTGCTCCCGCAAACCCAGCGCCTCCCGCCACTCCCCAGTGGGCGGCCTCGCCGCAACTGTGGCGGCGAGGCGGGGCAAGTGTTTCGTTGCAGATGGGGCAAGCTAGCCAGGCTGCAATTGGTGTTGGTGGTTCTGGTGGTGGAGGTGGTGGGTCGCAGTTATCGCAGAGTGGAACCCACATCAGCATGCCGTCTGTGGCGACAGTGGTTTCGGCGTAAGCCTTACCTTCTATCTGCTCTCTGCAGAACCAGCAGCGGACACCTTGCAGGTCAGAGTCGCGAAGGTCGCTGTACTCGTAAGTGTTCAGACTTATGGTGTAGAGGGGAGAGAGAGGAGGAGCAGGCACTCTG
>JADMIH010000358.1 GCA_015478675.1 Chloroflexota bacterium
GGTTGGGGTCATTCTAGCACCGATCAACTGAGAAAGCAACACGCCATACTACGCAGCGCGGCAAACGCCTCCACACCCCTTACCTCTGGAAGCGAATCCTCACATCATCTCAACCTCGACCTACTGCCTCATTTTCACAGCCAAACAGGGGCGCCATACTGTCAGAAACCTTGACAGGTATACACTCAAGTGTGGTATAATGGGGTATAATATAATATACTCCTCCAGGAGGCTAGATGCCATATGAACATCAAGAAATATACAGAAAAAGCACAGGAAGCCGTGCTCCAGGCGCGGCAGATGGCCGAAGAAGCCAATAACAACCAGATAGAACCCGCACACCTCCTCGCTGCCCTGGTGGAGCAGCCCGGAGGCGTTGTGCCCCAGATAATCGCCCGCCTCGGCGTAGATCGGGCAACACTGATCCACCGTGTAGAGCAAGAGCTGGAAAAGCTCCCCAAAGTCTACGGCGGCGGTGGGCAGGCCTACCTGTCGGGTGCGCTCGATGAGGTAGCTCGGCGTGCCGAGAGCCTCGCCGCCTCCATGAAGGACGAATACGTCAGCACCGAGCACCTCCTCCTCGCTATCTCCGATGAGGCCGACAAAAGCCCCACAGGTAAGCTGCTGCGCGAGCTTGGTATTACACGCGACAAAATCCTCGGCGTTCTTGCCCTGATTCGCGGTAACCAGCGCGTCACCGACCAGAACCCTGAGGGCAAATACGCTGCACTCGAAAAGTATGGCCGCGACCTCACAGAAGCGGCACGTAAGTCCAAGCTCGACCCCGTGATTGGCCGCGATGAAGAGATACGACGCGTCATACAGGTGCTGCTGCGCCGCACAAAGAACAACCCCGTCCTCATCGGTGAGCCGGGTGTTGGCAAGACGGCCATTGCCGAAGGTCTCGCCGTGCGCATTGTTCGCGGCGACGTCCCCGAAGGCTTACGCAACCGCAAGCTGGTGGCCCTTGACCTCGGCGCCATGGTGGCCGGCGCCAAGTATCGTGGCGAGTTTGAAGAACGCCTCAAGGCTCTCCTCAAAGAAATTGCCGACTCCGAGGGCGAAATCATACTCTTTATTGATGAGCTACACACCGTGATCGGCGCGGGCGCCGCTGAAGGCTCTATGGACGCCTCCAACATGCTCAAACCGATGCTTGCACGCGGTGAGCTCCATGCTATCGGCGCCACTACCCTCGACGAATATCGCAAGCACATCGAAAAGGACCCCGCCCTTGAGCGCCGCTTCCAGCCCGTCTTCGTAGACGAGCCGACCGTTGACGAGACAATCTCGATCTTGCGCGGCCTGCGCGAGCGCTATGAGGTCCATCATGGCGTGCGCATCACCGATAGCGCGATGGTGGCTGCCGCCGTCCTCTCCAATCGCTACATCACCGACCGCTTCCTCCCCGATAAAGCCATTGACCTCGTGGACGAAGCCGCCGCACGCCTCCGCATGGAGATCGAGAGCATGCCCGTAGCCCTCGACGAAGTGGAGCGTCGCTCTATGCAGCTGCAAATCGAGCGAGAGGCCTTACGCAAGGAGAAAGACGCCGCCAGTCGCGAGCGTCTGGAGCGTATCAATAAAGAGCTTGCCAACCTGGAAGAAACGGGAC
>JADMIH010000359.1 GCA_015478675.1 Chloroflexota bacterium
CGCGTCAGTTGCGCCGGTAGTTGTATTGTGCGTTGGTTCTCGATGGTAGTTGCAGAGGCCTTTGCTCTTTCACGCGCCCCTCGCCTGGCTATATTGAGTAAGGTGCGCACGCTCTTCTCCTCAAACTCAGGCTCAGGGGCCTCTCCTACTTCGTCTTGCGCGGAGATTTCTACGGCTATGCCTGCCTCCTCCGCCAGCTTCACAAGCGCGCCATTTGTGGTAACCAATATCGCTTTGGAGCGTGTTTCTTCCAGAAGAGCGGGTAGCCTGTGGAACTGTGCTGGGTTCAGTAGGGCAGAGGGTGGGTCGGGCGCTGAGATCAACAGGCGGGGTTTGGAGATGCCGTTGGCGGCGCAGGCGGCGGCTGCTTCTCGCACATGCTCGGCTATATCGCGCCAACTGTCCGCAGCTTCTATAAGCACCAATGTGCGGGGCGGCTCCTCTCTAACTTTTCGGTAGAGATAGGTGGCTACGATTTTGACGGTGGCGGCCACAGGCACTGCGAGTAGCAGGCCAAGTATGCCAGCCACTGCGGACCCTGAGAGGACCGCAAATATCACAGCCAGCGGGTGCAGATGGACCAGCCTGCCGATGAAGAAAGGCATGACGAGGTTATCTTCAAGCTGGCGCAGTAACGTGTATGTGATAGCCACCGCGATAGCCAGCACAACAGGACTCCAACCATAGGGGGCGGACCCCTGGGTGAGGGCCACTAAAACAGCCGCGCCGCCGGCAATATAAGGACCTATGAAGGGGAGCGTTTCGACGAGCCCCGTGAATATAGCCAGCAGGGGCGCGTAGCGAACCCCGAGAAGTGTCAGGGCGATATAGCTCGCCACGCTCATGAGGCCGACGAGTATTAGCTGCCCACGAATGTAGGCCCCCAGCACGTGATTTATCCGCTCGACCCAGGGGCCAAGCTCTGAGCGCGCTGCGGCAGGGGTGTATTCACCTATTCTTGAGCCGATGCGATGCGCCTCCTGTAAGAGGAAAAAGGAAGCGACAAGGTAGACCAGCAGCTTGAGGAGGCTCTCGGCTACGCGTGGTATAGCGCCTGGAAGATAGCCTCTGCCAAACTGTGACAGGAGGATGCCGAGTTGTCTGCTGATTTCAACGTCGGAGGCGTTGAGGTTTATCTGGACACCGAGCAGATCAATCTGGCTCTGGTTGAGCATCTTGCCTGCTTCGCGGAAGTGGCGCGGCAGCTCCTTGCTGAAATCTGCTATTTGCTGGCTGAGAAGCGGCACCAGCGTGCCCAGGCCCCAGGCGACCAGCCCCAGCAAGAGAAGGTAGAGGAGCACAGCCCAGAGCCTGCGGGGTAGGCCGGTGCGGCGCGCCAGAAAAACCACTACAGGGTTCAGGACATAGGCGGTGATGATGGCCCAGATGAAAGGCTTCAGGATGTCGCTTACCTGAATAAGAAATAGCAAAACCACCGCGGCTACTATCCATAATAAGGTAGCTCTGGCGCGGGGCGAGAGGTATATACGCTCGCTCGTGGCTGTTTTCATTGGATCGTGAAACGTGATGCTTTACAGAGGTTGTCGAGGGTAATATACCACGATGGAGCGATGATTGGCTACTGCTTTGAGTTGGTAAGAGTTCAGAATAGG
>JADMIH010000147.1 GCA_015478675.1 Chloroflexota bacterium
TCTTGACGATTGCTCCACCCTTACTCTGAACATTTACGCTGAAAAATGAGTTTGACGCCAGGCCCAACTTTGTGTATAATGGGGCGTTGGCTTATACCAACAGCTTGACAAATATATAGCCCGAGACAGCCGGCGCGTTTATACGCTTAATACACCAGCCCGCCGAGGCATAAACAACATCTCAACAGGGGCGATGTTCCCTGTTAGAGTGGCGTTCATGGCGATTTATCTCCCCATGCCTCGGTTCTATTCTGAGGCATGGGGCTTTTTATTCCGCTTTGCTCGACAAAGAGCAGGCGCTAACAGGATGTGGGAGGAGGTGACAAATATGCCAACAACAAGGAAGCGAGAGACAGTTAAGGAACTGCACGATCTCTTCACAAGGAGCAATGTGCTGATATTCACAGACTACCGGGGCCTGACTGTGTCGGATATCACCAACTTGCGCCGCCAGTTGCGCGACAAAGGCGTGGAGTACCACGTTTCTAAGAACACGCTGACCACGCTAGCAGCCAGCCGCGCAGGAATGCAGGATATACAAGCCATGCTCGATGGCCCAACAGCCATCGCCTTTGTGGGCGACGATATACCGGGCGCTGCTAAGGTACTCGGCGATTTCGCCAGAACGTCCAGGATCCTACAGATTCGTGGCGGCCTGATGGGTTCGACGATGCTCAGCGCCGACCAGGTGAATGACCTTACAAAGCTACTGAGCCGCGAGCAATATCTCGCGCAGGTGCTGGGTTCACTCCAGGCGCCTATCACCAACTTCGCCAATGTGCTAAACGGCACGATTCGCAGCCTGGCCTACGCGCTGCAAGCGCGTTTGGACCAGCTTAGCAGCCAGGGAGACGACGGCGCAGCCCCCGAAGCTGAGCCTGCAATAGCATAATCAAAAGCTAAACCAAAAGGAGAAAACTAAGAATGGCGACAACACTTTCCCGCGAAGAAATGCTCGATGCGATCAAAAACATGACAGTACTCGAACTGTCGCAGCTAGTCAAGGACATCGAAGAGGCCTTCGGCGTTAGCGCCGCAGCCCCCGTGATGATGGGCGGCATGATGCCCGGTATGATGCCGGGCGCAAGTGGCGACGGCGCGGGCGCGGCTCCTGCCGAGGAAGAGAAGACCGAGTTTGACGTTATCCTGACCGACTTTGGCGCGAACAAGATCCAGGTCATCAAGATAGTACGCGAGCTTACAGGCCTGGGCCTGAAGGAAGCCAAAGACCTTGTGGAGGCGGCACCCAAACCCGTCAAGGAAGGCGTGACCAAGGACGAGGCGGAGGCCGCCAAAGCCAAGTTGGAAGGTGAAGGCGCGAAGGCCGAAATCAAGTAGTTCCGCACGCCGAAGGGGGGGGTTTACGTAGTTATGAATTGAGGTGCGGGAGCGCTTTGCCGGCGACTGTTTGCCTTATTCCCACTCCGATGCCAGCTTACCGTCAATTCATAATTGGTACTTACCCATGCCTGAGCCTCAGATAGAAGCCGACAGTAATTTCCGCGAGCGGGTGTGGGCCTTTGTGAGGTCTGTGCCCGCAGGAAAAGTCGTCACCTACGGGCAGGTGGCGGCTATGATCGGCGTGCCCTATGGGGCGCGGGCGGTGGGCACCGTGCTCTACAACACTCCCCCTTCGGCCCATGTTCCCTGCCAGCGAGTAGTAAACAGGTGGGGCCGCCTGGCCCCCACATATAGTTGGGGCGGCTTTGAGCAGCACAAGCTAGAACTCGAGTCTGATAATGTACACGTAAAGCCCGACTACACTGTAGACCTGGAACAATATCAGTGGTGGCCGCTACTGGAGGCGCACGACGGAGCATGAGCGGAACATGGTTGTCTGATTGCTCTTTTTCTCTTGATTTACTAAACATATAACGGCAGGGGTGAGGGGTCGGCAGCCTGCGGATGGTTGCTTTCTAAGGAGGAGGCTCATGGCGAAAGAGAGCGGGAAGAGTTCCGCCGGGCATGGTGTTTACGCCCGCCGCTATGGTAGATTAGCGCCTTTGTTGCTTGCAGCTATCCTCACGGTATCCTCATCCTCCCTCTTCATCTGGGGTTTGTCAACTCGCCCCGCTGCCGTGCCTGCTCTCTCCAGCTTGCCCCTTTACCCTTTAGCACAAGCTTTCAGGCGTCTTGCCACACCGATGCCTGCGAATCTTGCGCCCGCGACAGTAGTTGGCGTTGCAAGCCCAACAATAACAGACCTGGACCGCGCTGCCCGGCTGATGAACTTTGCTTTCGCAACTGGCGATCCGCCTGAAGCTGTGCTATCTTTCTATAAAAACGTTCTCAAGGAAAAATATGGCTTCCAGCCTGGCCGGATGGATACCCCGGCTCCGGGCATTATCGTTCTGAGCTTCGTCCGAGAAACAGGCATACGCTACGTAGATAATGGCAGCGGGGGTAGAGGCTACATAGCAGGCCACGATAAAGAGATCGTAACTGTCTCCGTCACAACCCTGGACTCCGGCACAACAAATGTGGAAGTAAATCTACAGCCGCAGCCTTTTGTGCCGTAACCCCAGTCCTTAGCTTACCTTCTCGGAGGCTACATTATGCGAGTGCTAATTTCATTTGCGCGGGGTGAAGGTGAGACTGTACATACGCGCCACTATGATCTCGATCAGGATGATTACCTGTCGCTCAAGCAGGACTTCCTTGCGTACTTGAACGACGGCGCAACCGCGCTTAGAGGATCTTCCTATAAGTACAGAGACGTAGACACAGACCAGGCGCGTGAACTCCTACTGCGCTTCGACACTATTCTCTGCGTCGAGTGTATGCCGCAGGAAGGCGCAGCGAGTGGGCAGGGTGTGACAAGGCCGACAGGCCCTCTCCAGGCACGTTTCGCAGGCGCGGCTACCGGTGTTGGCAATACAGGCCCTATCGCCACTCAAACTCAAGGCCCTGCGGCAGCGGAAGCAGGCCGTAACGAGTCTTAGCCGGGATTACGGCGCTAGCCAGAGGGTTGTGCCATCGGTGAGTGTTCTGGGGCTGTAGCCGTGCGCCCTCGCGTAATCGGCCAGAGGCCCTTCCTGGTCTGCCTCGCGGCCTACATAGATAGACTGCGGAGGCTGCGCGCTCAGAAAGCTCTCCAGGTTGCGCTGCGTTACAAGGCCCATAGCTCTTTCCTCACCCGGCGGCAGGTATGGCCCGATGCGCCAGATAAACGGCCCTGTCACAAACTGCGGGTATATTGCCGCTCCCCCTTCGAGTGGAAGCAAGGGGGCTAGGGTCAGCACTTCACCTTTGCTTGCTGCTGATATTTCTAATCCGGCTCGATGGACCTCATTCGGCACCCACCGCTCAGGTAAAAGCGCGCCGCCAAGCCCCGTGTATGCAGGAAGCCCATTCGCTATGGAGATAATTGCCAGCAGAGGAAGAATCGTTATGCCCCATTTACCTTTCTCACGTAACGCGGTAACGGCCTTTACTCCGTACAAGAGTGCCAGGATAAGAAATGGTGTCAACGCGTAGAAGTACTGGTACCAGGAAGGTGTTGGGGCGAGGATACCCGCCAGTAAAAAGGGCAGGAGGCTCACCAGGAAGAGGAACTCTTCCTGCGCCTTGAGTCTTACCCGCCACCATCTCACCAGGATGACTACAATAGCTACAAGGCTGCCGACAGCAACCAGCAGGAAAAACGTGCCCGCTTCGCCGAATACCGGCCACATGTAATCCACTTTGCCGCTGAGCGTCATAGCGCGGGTATAGCCTGAAGCGCTACGATAGGTCTCATTTAACCGGTGATATTCAACGTTGCCGAAAATGAATTGTTGAGGGGCCAACACGAAAGTCACCAGCGCCGGTAGGATACCTGCTGTAGCGCCAAGTCCGAAAAGAGCAAGCTGCCTCCTGGCTTTTTCTCGGTGTGCCCTGACCTCGATGAGTACTGCCAGGGTGAAAGGGAGAAGGAGTGGCGCGAAGGAGAGGCGCGTGCCTACAGCAAAGGCCAGGAGTAAGCCGGTAAGGACTAGCCACCCTGTAGTTCTTCTCTTATAGCACCAGATCAGGGCAGCCGCTACGCTGAGAAGCAGAGGAAAATCATGGTTCCAGGCGAGGCCGCTGGTGTAAATAAAGAGAGGATTCGCCACCAGCAGCAAAACTGAGCTAACGCTAATCAAAAAGCTGAGCAGGTAATGATAACCGCCAAATAGACGAGTGGAGGTATAGAAAAGCAGCCCGCAAATGAGTAGCGCGCACGCCGTTGAGAAGAGCCTCGCCGCTAGAAGCAGATGCGACGTAAAGCTGAAAAGGATAGCATAGACAAATACCAGGTTGGGCATTTGCAGGTAAGGATAGTCTCTATATGGGAGCAATCCTCCTGAGGCGAGCAACTTTCCCGACGAAACATAGATGTACTCGTCGTGGTTCAGCCCTTTCTGCATGTTCGCGCTGAGCAGCAAGAGGGCTAAAACCACGAAGAATAGCCCGGAGAGGGTAATGAATAGGAGCTTCTGCCCCTTGCTCAATCTGCTGCAAATCACGCTCACGCTTCGCCTCATAGCTCGTTTTCGAAGGAAAGGCCGGGCACCTCCCCAAACTCCCCTCCCACTTGCATCATTAACGGTGCCCCGCAGGGTCATGGCGTACTCAGTATAATACCAGGCACATATAGGCTGATTGCAATATACATTATCTCGTAACTGTTCAGACCCAAGGTGCAGCTGCTACACCCCTTATACCTCCATCTAAACCCTCTCTCCCTTCATCACGCGCAGGGTGCAAGGACACAGCCCCAGACGTGGGTACCCGCTTGCGGATGTTGGGGTCTCCCCTATCTCCCCTCACAAATAAAGTAAAGCCCCCTCTCCCCTTGTGGGAGTTGGGGGTGAGGGTGCCTAAGGCTGAAGCCACATTAGTGCTCCCCTCGTGCTCGCGCCTTGAGGACTACTCCACCCCTCCTTGAGAGGGTGGTGACGCGTGATCTCCTTGCCCCACATTGTTTCACCCCTGAAAATCGCCAAAATCTTCGCAAAAACCCTTGACAAAAATTGCCAAATTTGGTATTAATAAATTAGCACTCGGCGCGCCAGAGTGCTAATAAAGGGGCAAAGCTCCCCGATTTGTACATCCTTGATGCATAATGAAAGGAGGACACTAAGATGAACACCAAGGATTTGGTAAGGCGAACAGGCGACGTTTCTTCAAACTCTCTGTACCGCACCTCAGGATCCCCTGAAGGCAACGAATCTTTCCCCAGCCTCTACCGCGAGATGACCAACTGGATGCAAGATTGGGATAACTTGCTGGGCGATGTTTTCGGCCCTCGTTGGAACTGGCCAGGCAAAGCAGGCACATCTGTCCTGCCCTTTGTACAGGCAACAAACACCGCCATCTTTAACCCGGCCATCGACATCCGCGAAGGCAACAACGAGTACACAGTAACTGCCGAACTACCGGGAATCAACCCCGATGACGTGGAGATCTACCTTCAGGAGGGTACACTGGTTCTCAAAGGTGAAAAAAAGTTTGAGCGAGAGAATAGGGAGGAAGGTTATCACCGCATGGAGCGTTCTTACGGCTCCTTCCGTCGGGCCATCAGGCTGCCCGACAACGTGGACGCGGAGCGTATAGATGCTTCCTTCAACAATGGTCTGCTCACCCTCACCCTGCCCAAGCTCCCTGAGGTGAAACCTGAGACCCGCAGGATCCCCGTCAAGTCGCAGCCCACGAGCACCGCGCAGCAAGCTCAGCTCGCTCAAGGGCCGAACCAGGAAAACCAGAACGGTACAACCTCTAAAAAGAAGTAAATTCCGGCTTGTCGCCGCAAAGAAATGCCGCTTACGCACGGGTCGCGTAAGCGGCATTTCTTTGCCGCGCATCTCAACTTCCGCCATACACTACATCGGCACGTAAGTCCGCACACTGTACACGTGCGCTAAAGCCTCACGTCGGCTCACTTGCCAATGCAAAAGTTGCGGAAAATCTCGTCCAGTAGATCCTCACCGACTGTTTCACCTGTGATCTCCCCCAGGGCATTCAAGGCGCTGTGCAAGTCCACCGCTATAAAAGCGGCAGCGAACCCTCCCACAGCGCCTTCTAGCGCGGCAGCCACATGCTCCTCAGCCCTTTGCAAGGCGTCGCGGTGCCGCAGGCTCGTCACTATCCCCTCACCCTTGGCCGGGGCCACTTTACCCCTTAGCGCAGCTTCAGCGAGCTTTGCTTCGAGCTTAGCTGTCCCCTCCGGCACTTCAGCTGACGTGTCAACTACCGGGATGTCACCCAGCTTGCGTTGTAGCTCCGCTACCTCCATGCGCATTGGCAGGTCGCTCTTGTTGAGAGCGGCTACGCATGCTGCCTGCGGTTTGGCCTTACTCTGTTCTATCACTGCGCAATCTTCCAGCGTTAGCGGCTCCGAGCCGTCAAAAACCATCACCACAAGATCGGCTTCCACCAACGCGCGCCGCGTGCGTTCCATCCCGATCTTCTCTATCGGATCATCTGTTGTTCCCGCCCTGCGCAGCCCCGCTGTGTCGGTAATCACCAGAGGCACGCCACGCACGTTGGCAACCTCCTCCAGCGTGTCACGAGTCGTGCCCGGTATCGCTGTGACTATGGCCCTATCCGCCCTCAGTAGTGCGTTGAGAAGGCTAGACTTGCCGACGTTCGGCCTCCCCACAAGGGCGGTACGCACCCCCTGGCGGAGCACGATCCCTGTGCCCGCACTGGCGATGAGCGCCCTGATCTCTTGCAGTGCGTCTCCAAGCTCAGGCGATACGTCCGCAGTGGGCACGTCATCTTCCGGGAAGTCAATTGTGGCTTCCAGATGGGCAAGGGCGTGAAGCAGCCTGGCTCTTATCACACTGACGCGGCTTGATACACCACCGCGCAGCTGCTCAACTGCCAGCCCCAGCCCTCTCTCTGTTCGCGCCTGCACAACGTCCAGCACCGCCTCTGCTTGTGCAAGGTCGAGCCTCCCGTTGAGGAATGCTCTCAGAGTAAACTCGCCCGGTTGCGCCAGCCGCGCCCCTTCACGGAGACAAAGGCCAAGCACTCTCTGCAAGGGCACTGTGCCGCCATGACAGTCTATCTCTACCACGTCTTCACGCGTGTAGGAGTGTGGCGCACGCATGAGCACCGCAAGCACTTCGTCCACTCGCTCACCGTTGGCAGGGTCGGTTATATACCCTAACATTAGCTTATGCGATTCAATCTCCCCGGCCTTCTTCTGCTTGCCCGAATGCAACACAAAGAGGCGCGCCAGCATCTCGGCTGCCCCTGGCCCGCTCAACCTGACTGTGCCTATGCCCCCCTCACCAGGTGGTGTGGCTATTGCCGCGATGGTGTCGTTATACATCGAAGCTCATCATACCAGTGTTGCCTAATTTCTGACCCCCGGCTCACGCCTCTCTACTCTCTCCCTGTCGGGGATCGCCGTGATGCCTGGCCCTTCGATGGCGCAGGCCGCTGTGGCGTGCGCGAAGCGTGTCGCCTGAGGTAGCTTCCCGCTCTTGCTGTACTGCGTAAATAGAGCTGCCGCGAAGACATCCCCCGCCCCTGTCGGGTCTACGCTTTGCGTGGGGTACGCGCTTACCAGGGTGCGCTCGCCGTTGCTGTGTACCCTCGCATCTCCTGCCCCACCTGTAATCACCACGATAGGAGCAAGGTTGACATAACTGCCCACCAGTTCCTCTTCGTAGCCCAGGTCTTCTATGCTGAGCACAAGCAGAGCATTATCGAGCAAATGGGTGAGCGGTTCGGGCACAGGAGACGCCGACTGTGTGACTCGCCCCTCGCTATCCCACCGGCGCATCCACCCCTGCGGGGTGACGCCCAGCAGCGGTGGGGACAAGCCGGCGGGCAGTCGCGCAGGCAACTCTTGCGCGATTGGCCCCAGGTGAACTATAGGGGCTTTCAACCACTCCGGCGGCACATCCTCGTATCTTAGCCTGTCTGCCCATGCGCTCAACAGCTGGCTGCGGTTCCCCTGCGTGTCATACACATTGCTGAATGTAGTCGTTTCGCGTGACGGCACACAGTGTATCCACACCCCCTCACTTCTGGCCGCATCAAGCAAAGCAACGTCCGCCAGCGCCATGCTGGTAACGATAGCCGCTTGCAAGCCGAGTCGCTGTGCCGTAATAGCCGCGTAGGTAACCGTGCCCCCAGGCATAGAACCGCCGCCGGGGAGAAGGTCTTTCGCCACGTGTCCAAGCACAACGTAGTCCGGGCAAGCTCTGTAGCTCATTGAAAATGCAACCGCCCCTCTACAAAGAACGCCAAGCTCTTACACTTTGTTCTTGGCGTTCTATGTATAGCGGCAGTTAGACAGGGAGATTTACTTCGGGAGTACAACCACTCTGCGCTCGGGCTCTGCTCCGCTCGACTCTGTTGTAACGGCGGGGTGCTCCTGCAAGGTCATGTGGATGATGCGCCGCTCGTAGGCGGGCATCGCCTCAAGGGGGATCGCCTGCTTGCGGTTTTCCACCTGGTCGGCGGTGCGGCGTGCCAGGTTCACCAGTGCCAGCTTTCGGCGCAGCCTGTATCCCTCTACGTCCACAATGATCCGCGCCCAGAGGTCTACCTGGCGGCCCACTATCAGGTTAGTGAGGAATTGCAGCGCGTCCAGTGTTTCCCCTCTACGCCCTATCAGGTTGTTCTGGTCGCGCTCGTTGAGCCCCACCACGTTGAGCAGCACCGACTCGGCATCGTCAGCAAAGGCCGCGTCAGCCCCCTCGTTAGCTTCGCGGCGCACGATACGCCCCCTCACTTTCATTCCCACCAATATCTTTTGCAGCACTTCCGCCGCCACCGGCGCGACCGCATCCTGTGGCGTGGCATGCTCGCCCGCCGCTAGAGGCGCTGTCTGCAGTGAGCTATCGAGGAGCACTTCTACAGGCGCTTCGGCAGGCTCTATACGGTTCCCGTAGTTATCCTCCTCGATCTCCTCAATGTCCTCGTCACCTATGGGACGCGTAAGTTGAGACCCCGGCTGAGCGGACCTGCTGAAGCCGCTGCCGCCCATAGGCGCGCGCTCCACCCTCTCAGACCTCTTTCCCCTCTCTACATAGTCGTTGCGCCTGTTGGGGCCCGTTTGGGGCCGGCGGATTCTAG
The DNA here is from genome assembly GCA_015478675.1 of Chloroflexota bacterium. The sequence continues at coordinate 9,058 of JADMIH010000147.1, forward strand.
GTGATATCTCTTCCTGAGGCTGGGCTCCGCCCCTGTCAGAGGCAGTTACTCGCACGAGCACTTCTTCACCCCCGGGATCGGTGGCCAGCACTTCGACTTTCACCTCGTCACGGCTTCGTCCCAACTGTTCGAGCGCTAGCGCGACAGCATCGTCCACGCTGCGGGCTTGTATATCCACCTGTCGCAAACTATTCCTCCTCTTCTCTGAGCCGAGAGCTACTGTGTAAGGTTGAGCATCTATACTGCTCGTTGCCCCACCACGCCCCTATCTCTTACTTCGCTTTTTCCTCGGCAGCTGAGTGGGCCCGCTAGGCTGCGCGTCGCCACTGTAGACGCCGTCGCTTTTGCCGTTTCCGTTGCCATTACTGTATCCACCCCCATACACGTTGCCACTTCCCCCAGCATTACCATTACCGCTTGCCCCTTCTTCAGAGCTATAACGGGCGGCTCTCGGCGTGTTCTTCGCCGGGCGATAGCTCCCTTTGCTCTTTACGCGAACAGTGGTCGCCCCGTCGTTCTCCTGCTCGCCGGCGCCTAGCTCTTCTTGCTGACCCACCTTGAGGCCATTGCTGATTCTTAGTGGCTGGCCTTCGGCTGCCTTCTTCACTTCCTGGGCTTCGAGTGCTTTGTCCATCATCCACGACATCACGC
>JADMIH010000148.1 GCA_015478675.1 Chloroflexota bacterium
TAGAGAGCGTCGCGCGCCTTGGCTCTTGTACGGGTGCGTTCATAAACCGCCAGCTGCCCCTCATCCAGGTGAAACAGAGGCTTCTGGGCAGCCAGGCTCTCCCACTGGCTGGAAAGGCGAGTAGCACTGGAGTTCCTGAAGAGGCCGTCCAACTGGTCGGTAAAGAAGGCCACATGCGTAAGTCCCGACAGGCGAGTAGCGAGCGCGGCCAGCCTCGGTAAATCAACCCCGCTAAGCGCAGCACGAGCCACAGCAAGCGCCAACCACCCCAGCCCCATGCTAATTGAAAGCGAGTCGATAACCACCACTGGGAAGGGGCCGCCCTGCCCTATCGGCCCAAACGCCTCGCGTGCGATAGATGCATTGGCGAAAGTATTGCTCAATTTAGAAGAGACATGGATGGAGATTACCCCGTCACAACTCTCACGCATCGAACGATAAAGGCGGCTAAGCTCCTCAATGGAAGGAGCATGGATCTGAGGTGAGATTGACGACGACGCCTTTCGCTTCAAGAACTGCTCGCTGCTCAGATCACCCTTATCCTGGTACATGTCGAGGCCAACCTGCACAGAAAGTGGCGCTACCGTAACGTCAAACTGCCGCAGCAGGGCGTCCGGTATGTCGCACGTGCTATCGGTTACTACTCTGATCCGTGGCATAGCAAGAAAATTATCAATTAGCGATTAGCGGTAAACCCCCGGGCGATATAGCAGAGGACAGTTCATGGTTCCACCATCGGCGCTTACTCTGCGGAGATTATATAATCGTAAAAGGGTTGGCCGCCGCTAACCAATTCAACCCCAGCATCAGGATAACGCTCTTGAACCCGGCCCCTGAAGAGGTTGGCCTCTTCCTCTTGCAGATCGCCGCCCCAGTATACAGTGATTATCTCGCGGTCCGCCGCCCTCATACGCTCCAGCAGGTCCCACGCAACCTCGTTCCGCTCTTTCCCAGTGGTCGCCAGGACGTTATTGATCAGTCCTACTATGTCGCCTCTCTTTACGGCCACGCCGTTCACTTTGGCGTCGCGCACCGCCCGCGTTATCTCAGCCGTCTCCACCTGCGATGCAGAGCGCTGCATCGCCGCCGCATTATCATCGAGTGAAGCATCATAGTTAAAGGCAATCAGCGCGGCCATACCCTGCGGGATCGTCTCTGTAGGCACAACAGCCACAGCCTTTTTGGTGAGGCTCCTCGTCTGCTGCGCCGCCATAAGTATATTGTTGTTGTTCGGCAGCAGTATAACCTCGTTTTGCGGCACCCTTTCGATCAACTTGAGCATCTGCTCGGTGCTGGGGTTCATGCTCTGCCCACCTTCTATAATATCGGTCGCACCCATGCTGCGAAAAGCCCTCACAAGTCCCGCGCCGGAGGCAACAGCCAGCACCGCTATACGGCTCTGAGCTACCACCGAAGCAGCGCCTCGCCCCGAAGCCAGCACACCACCCTCTGCATCTTGCGTCACGCTTCCCACGTGCGGACCCTTATCAGCATGCGTTTGCAGAAAATCCTCGTGCTGGTCCTGCATATTGGCAATGTTTATTTGCCTGAGATTGCCCAGAGTACAAGCATAATTGAGCACTGTGCCAGGCGTTTCGGTATGTATGTGCACCTTTACAATATGGTCATCGCCCACGATCACCGCCGAGTCGCCCAGAGAAGCCACCCGTGCACGCACCTCATCGAAATCCCAGCCCGAGCCGACGAGCAGAAAGTTGGTGCAATACCCATATTCACCGCGCGCGATATGCACCGGCGCTCCTTCACTAGAAAGCAACGGCTCTGATGCCGCACCTGATGCCGCACCGGTCTCCGTTATCTCAACTTCTTCGCCTTCAGCGTAGCGGCGAATACCATCCATCAATACGTAGAGGCCCTGCCCACCCGCATCCACCACCCCTGCCTCGCGCAGCTTGTCAAGGAGGGCCGGTGTGCGTGCCACCGAGCCCTTCGCCGCCTTCGCAGTTTCGGCAAGGACGTAACTGTAAGCGTTCAGAGTGCTGGCCGCCGTAACAGCGCCTTCCCCTGTCTCCCTTATAACGGTCAGGATGGTGCCCTCCACAGGCTTAACCACCGCCCGGTAAGCGGTAGCCGTAGCAGCCGCAAGCCCACCGGCAAAGTCGCGCGCCGAGATACCCTCCTTACCCGCGATCCCCTCAGCGAAGCCCCGCCAGATCTGTGAAAGTATCACCCCTGAGTTGCCGCGCGCTCCCATTAACGCTCCATGCGAGATGCCCTGGGCTATTTCGGCAGCCGAGTGGCTTGGCGAATCGGCCACTTGCTTTATAGCAGCTTGCATCGTCAGCGCCATATTCGTCCCCGTGTCCCCATCAGGCACTGGAAAAACGTTCAGTGCGTTTAGCGCTTCCGAGTTGCGGGCGAGCCACACGGAGGCAGCGGTAAGCGCCCGCTTAAGCTCCTGGCCGCCCCACAGCTCATCAGGGCCGCTCGGCAAATACATGTGAGTGGCGAGATCTTTCTTCTGAGGTACATTGTTGGTCTGCTGAGTTATCCTCATATGCGCGGGCTATACCTTCTAACAGTAGTGTGCGTCCGGCTATAAGCGCCTCATCCTCGGAGGCCGGGAATCGCGCTCACAGGCAACGCTCACGCTTTGGAGCTTACACGTATCCCCTGCACGTTGACGTTGACTTGCACCGACGAAACGCCAAGCGCCGACGCTACAGCAAACTTAACACTGCTCATGACATTTCGGGCAACTTCGGAAATACGTGTGCCATACTCTATTACAACATATAGGTCCACAACTACATGCTCAGCCGAAAAAGCTATCTCTACCCCCTTATCCTCCTCCTCGCGCCGCAGCAATTCGGCCCAGCCCGGCCTGGCATGCTTTGACGCCAGGCCCACCACCCCGTAGCAGCTCTGAGCCGCACGACTAGCCAGGTGAGAGATCGCCCGGGGCGATACCTCTATTTTGCCAACAGCATCGGCTGGAGCTTGGCCTTGCGCGGCGGGCGGCACCCCATCTTCGCTCTCATCAGCAGAGGCGCTGCGCTCGTTGGGCGAGCGTAGTGGCGCGTCCAGGTTGAAGTTATGCTGCTCGCGGCGGTGTCTGGAGGTCATCAGAAAGCTTGCTAATAGGCCGTAGATGTGGTATGATAATTCGCTGTGCGGCAATTGCCGCCATGCTAGCGATTACTATACTCGAAAAGCCTGATTTCGTAAAGGGCACGGAAGGAACAGATTGATGGTAATGTGTGAGGTTTGCGGCAAGAAGCCGAGCTACGGGCACAACGTTAGCCACGCAAAGAACAGGACGGCGCGGCGCTGGGTGCCTAATATCCAGGCCAGGCGCATCTGGGTCCCCTCTGGGCATGCCGGAGAGTACCAGCGCGTCAAGATTTGCACCCGCTGTCTGCGCACCCTGAGTAAAGACCAAAGAGTATGAATTAGCAATTATGAATTGACTAAAACGATATCGTAATTGCTAACTCATAATTGCTAATTCCGCCTTTCTTTACATAGATTGTGCGCGAGAAGGGACTCGAACCCTTACGCCCTCACGGGCACTAGCTCCTAAGGCTAGCGCGTCTACCATTTCGCCACCCGCGCCTGAACCCTGCACCCACATTATACCGCAACGCTCCGAACCCCCGCAAATTCGCCTCCATTCACCCACTCCCTCCCTGTGGGCGTAACTGCTCAGAATAGGGGCGGAGGGGGATAGCCCCTATACACTCAGCATGACTAGGCCGTGTTTTCAAAATACCATTGTCAGGCATCAAGGCCCGACCAGTTCTGTGCGTGGCGAAGCAATTTGAAAACAGGCCCTAAAGCCCCTTCTCCCTTCATGGGAGAACAACTGTATCTCCTATACACTCAGCATGGGTAAAGCCCCCTCTCCCATGAAGGGAGAGGGGGTTGGGGGTGAGGGCAGATGGCGCAACACACGCACAGTTACCCCAAGAAGATTACCCACCTCAACTCCTCCAAAAATGAGAAGGGTAGTAGTATAGAGGAGTGCTAAATCGCTCGTATTTTCATTCGTAATGGTGGCCCATAGGGTCATGGCTTACTCTGAACGCTTACAGGTGGGCACAATCTAGCCATAGAGCGGCGTCTTCCCTATAATATCCCCATGCAAAACCAAGACGAGAGACCACAAGAACCCTCTTCAGACGCCCAGCAGGAACGTGAAGATATACAGGAGATGGCATCCGCTGTGGAGGCTATCCTCTTCGCTTCCGCAGAACCGGTAGCATTCAACGACTTGCGCCGCCTCCTCGGAATACGCCAACCGCTCCTGGAACGAGTGCTACAACAGCTGGGGCATAGCTTGACCGATAATAATCGTGGGCTAAGGTTGCAAAGGCAAGATGGCCTGGCCCGCCTCGTCACCGCGCCCGAGACAGCCCTCTACGTCGAGAAGATGCGCGGACAGCAGAGCAGCCAGCGTCTCTCAGACGCCGCCCTTGAGACCCTCGCCCTCATCGCCTACAATCAGCCCGTGACACGCCCACAGATCGAAGCGATAAGGGGCGTAGACTGTAGCGCCGTGGTCAGCACGCTCCTTTCGAGAAGCCTTATTACCGAGGTGGGCAGGCTGGAAACACCAGGCCACCCGATACTCTACGGCACTACCCTACTCTTCCTTCAGCATTTCGGCCTCGAAAACCCACAGCAGCTGCCGCCAATCGGCGAACCCACCGCCCAAATAGCAGTAAGCATTCAGAGTAGGGGTGGAGGGCCAAGCCCCTGATGGGGTTCCAGGGGTGTCCCCTGGCTCTTCCCATCCGCTAACTCCCTCCCTCTCCCCTCATGGGAGAACAACTGTATCCCCTGATACCCACCGTGATTAAAGCCCCCTCTCCCACAAGGGGAGAGGGGGTTGGGGTGAGGGTAGCTGAGGGTGAGGGCAGTTGGTGCACTCGCACATATAACTCTCGAACTTTGTTCTACCCTAATTCTTCTGAAAATAGGCTCTCAACAGCCTACTTTCATTCCCGGTTGGTGGCCCAAAGGGTCATCGGATATTCTGAACAGTTACCCTTCTACCTCTCCCTCTCTCCCCTTCGTCCCCTTTGCCCTCTTTACGCCGCTGTGCTTCAATCGTTCGGTCGCAGGTCCTCAGTCGCGTACGGCGAAGCAGTAAGATCAAGCGCCATGAGCGAGCCTGTGTTACGCAATGCTTGCTCAACGCGCAGATCCGAGACCGAGCGCCGGCGCTCCTCCCACCTGACGAGCGCGCCTTCAACACCCCGGCCTATTACCGAATCGTCCTTTACCTCGTCAACTTGCACCTCAAACATCGCCATCGGGAGCGGCACGTCGTCAATCTCATCCGCCAGCAGGCGAGCCCGTCCCCTTATTCCCAGCGTCATCGCCCCGCCTGTGAGAGATATAATCACATTTTCGTTGCAGAGCAAGTTGCGGTAGGTGCTAACCTCTCGAGAGATAACCAGCCGCACCACACGAGGGTCAATCGCTACAACCCACGATAGAGGACATGTATCAGGCCAGCCACGCTCGTCCACTGTGGCAAGCACCACCAGCCTACCTACTTGCAGATACTTCATGGCGCGCTCAGGTAACTGGTTGCCAACTATCTGACTCATAGTACACCTCCTCTGACGCCATTGTCAGGGTTGGGAGAGCCACGGAGAGATAAACCGGCTGACAGCGCCTATAGCTCCCTAAGCTACCCCACTAACCATAGAGTTCGCACCTGCACGCAACTCCGACACACAGCCCTCCAGCACATCCAGAGCATAATCTATATCCTCTATCGAGTTATCTATACCTACCGTCAGGCGCAGGCTCCCCTGAGCAAGCTCACGCGGTACACCCAGGGCACGCAGCACGTGGCTTGGCTCTGTAGACCCCGAAGCGCACGCCGCCCCACTGGAAGCGCCTATGCCTCTCATATCGAGCTTGAGAAGCATCGTTTCGCCTTCTACACCTTCTATGCAAAAGTTGACATTGTTGGGCAAACGAAGCTCAGCATGGCCCATCAGCTGAACGGCAGGTATCCGCTCTGTTATCCCTTCAATAAGCCTGTCCCGTAACCCACGCACGTACTCGGCTTCCGACTGTAACTGCTGGTGTGCCCGCACAAGGGCAGCCCCCAGGCCAACTATCCCTGGTACATTCTCGGTCGAGGCCCTGCGGCGGCTCTCCTGTGATCCGCCATGCTGCTGCGGCAGAATAGGACTGTTCGATCTTATGTAAAGCACCCCTACGCCCTTCGGGCCATGAAACTTGTGCCCCGACAGCGACAGCAGGTCAGCCCCCAGCCGCTCTACATTCAGCCCCAGCGACCCGCCCGCCTGCACAGCATCGGTGTGGAAGAGCGCACCCCCTGCGTGGGCGATAGCCGCGATCTCCTCTATCGGCTGGATCGTGCCGATCTCGTTGTTGGCGTACATGATGCTCACCAGCGCTGTGTCCCGCCGCATGGCTCGCCCAACATCATCAGGGTTCACCCTGCCGTACTTGTCTACCGGCAAGGTAGTCACCTCGAAGCCGTGCTTCTCAAGCTCCTCAGCTGAATGCAATATCGCGTGATGCTCAATAGCAGAAATTACTATGTGCCCCGGCCCTTCAGAAGGCTGCTTGCCCTCAAACAGCCCACGCCTGTATGCCCAGGCCACACCCTTCACAGCAAAATTGTCCGACTCGGTGCCACCCGAAGTAAAAACTACTTCGCGTGGACGGCAGCCAAGTACAGACGCCACCTGCCGACGCGCACCCTCTAATCCCTGGTGGGCAGCGCGCCCCCAGGCATGCACGGACGACGGGTTGCCATATTTCTCCGTGAAATAAGGAAGCATAGCCTCCAGAACCTCCGGCAGCACGCTCGTAGTCGCTGCGTGGTCCAGATAAACTGACCTCTGTGGAAGCCCATTAGAAGACGAAGTGCCATTTGAATGTATGCCCATAATAACCATCCTATCCTCGATCTACATCCGCCTACTATACCTTCTTCTATGGTACCTTTGCCGTTTCACTACCAAAAGGCTAGTTCAAGCCAACCAACTGACACATAATATACCACGCAGATACCGCTCTTTATTATAGCACCCCCGCATAGCAATTAGAACCCCTGTGGTAGTAAACATCAGGGCGATTGCATCTAAGTAGGGGTTGCAGGGGTGCCCCCTTGATACTCACCAGGAAGCAAGCCCCCTCTCCCATGAAGGGAGAGGGGGTTGGGGGTGAGGGTCCTTTCCCTATCCCTACTCTCATTTACTTCTCTCTGTAAGCGTTCAGATTAGGGGTGCAGGGGAGTATCCCCTGACGGGGTATTAGGGGTGTCCCCTGATACTCACCAGGAAGAAAGCCCCCTCTCCCTTCATGGGAGAGGGGGTTGGGGGTGAGGGCGCACCCGCGCAGGATACCTCTTGAAGATTGCTCTACCCCTACTCTGAACATTTACTTCGTAGCATAAGCGTTCGGAGTTGGGGTGCATGGGCATAGCCCCTGACGGGGTATTAGGGGTGTCCCCTGATACTCACCAGGAAGCAAGCCCCCTCTCCCTTCATGGGAGAGGGGGTTGGGGGTGAGGGTGCACCTGCGCAGGATACCTCTTGAAGATTGTTCTACCCCAACTCTGAACACTTACCGGCCGAAGGCCACTTGACGCTGTAGCCCTCCGCTGCTATAATTAACCTACAAACCCATATACAAAGCTCTGATCAGGACGAGTAACCGGAGAGAGTTTAGCAGAGAGTACGGGCCAGAGGCTGAAAGCCCTTACCAAACCCAACCCGGCGGAAACCACCTGTTAGCCGCATCGCGGAAAAGAAGCATCAATTTGCCTCCAACTATGCCATGCCGTCAGGCCCCGTTACAGGCCCCACGAGGACGCTCAACGCGTCGAACTCGGGTGGAACCACGTGAGGGCTTATTACCTCTCGTCCCGTTTGGACGAGGGGCTTTTTGTTTTAAATACCTTCCCAAGGAGGAAAGAGCAATGATACAGTCTGAACAACTTCAAGACCACGAACAGGCCAAGAGGGACCAATTGTATAAAATCCGCCATAGCGCCGCGCACATCATGGCCGAGGCCGTGCTCGACCTCTACCCTGACGCCAAAATCGCCATCGGCCCGCCAATCGAGAACGGCTTTTACTACGACTTCGACCTCGGCAGGGACGAGAACGGCAAGCCGACTACTTTCGAGCCGGAAGACCTGGAGAAAATCAGCAAGCGAATGCGCCAGATCATCGGCGGCAAATACCACTTCATCAAGCGTGAAGTGAGCGCCGAAGAAGCCAAAGAGCTATTCAGCAACCAACCCTACAAACTGGAGCTTATCGAAGGTCTCGAAAAGGGCGGCGTTGACGAATACGGCAACGCGACCACAGAACTGCCTGTAATCAGCACCTACAAGCACGACACATTTGAGGATCTGTGCAGAGGCCCCCACGTTGATAATACAGCCCAGGTGCCCGCCGATGCCTTTGCCTTGATGAGCGTAGCGGGCGCTTACTGGCGTGGCGATGAGCATAACCCCATGCTTCAGCGCATCTACGGCACAGCCTGGCAGAATAAAAAGCAGCTAACCGCCCACCTGCAAATGCTCGAAGAAGCCAAAAAGCGCGACCACCGTAAGCTCGGCAAAGAGCTTGAGATATTCATCTTCGATGACGAAGTTGGCCCCGGACTCCCCCTCTGGCTCCCCAGAGGCGCGGCTATCATCGAAGAACTGGAGCGCCTGGCCAAAGAAATGGAAAGCAAAGCCGGCTACGACCGAGTCCGTACCCCTCACATAGCAAAAGAGTCTCTCTTTCTGCGCAGCGGTCACCTGCCTTACTACGCGGAAAGCATGTACGCCCCTATGGAGGAGGAAGGCATACGCTATTACATCAAGCCGATGAACTGCCCCTTCCACCACAAAATCTTCGCCAGCAAGCCGCGCAGCTATCGCGACATGCCCATGAGGCTCGCCGAGTACGGCACCTGCTACCGCTACGAGAAGAGCGGCGAGCTTTTCGGCCTCATGCGCGTCCGTTCTATGCAAATGAACGATGCCCACATCTACTGCTCGGAAGAGCAGTTTCAGCGAGAGTTCCTCGGAGTCATAGATATGTATCTCGCCTACTTCAAGCTCTTCGGCATTGACAAATATATGATGCGCTTCAGCACACACAGCCAGGCCGGTCTGGGCAAAAAGTATGTGGACAACGAGCGCCTCTGGCTCAAAACAGAGGATATGGTACGCAAGGCCATGCAAGACGGAGGCGTACCCTACGTTGAGATACCCGATGAAGCCGCCTTCTACGGCCCCAAGATAGACGTTCAGGTGTGGAGCGCAATTGGCAGAGAGTTCTCCCTTGCCACAAACCAGGTTGATTTCGCGGTGCCTGAGCGTTTCGATCTCGCCTTTGTCAACAATGAAGGCAAGGAGGAGGTGCCGTTATGCATCCACCGCGCCCCTTTGGGCACACACGAGCGCATGATCGGTTTCCTCCTTGAACACTACGCGGGCAACTTCCCACTCTGGCTGTCGCCTGAGCAAGTGCGCGTTATACCGATCTCCGACTCGCACAATAGCTATGCCAGCAGCCTGCTCCAAAAACTGCGCGACGCGGGCGTTCGCGCCGAAGCCGACCTCCAGAGCGAGCGGATGAACGCCAAGATCCG
>JADMIH010000360.1 GCA_015478675.1 Chloroflexota bacterium
GAGAGGGTAAGGACGTCAACCGCAGCGCGCAGTTGTTTGAGCCGCTCTTTGTGGCGCACGCCGAACCTTTGCTCTTCGTCTACTACTACCAGGCCAAGATTTTTGAAGAGCACGTTCTTGCTGAGGAGCATATGGGTGCCGATGATAATATCAGCTTTTCCTTCGGCAAGGTCCTTCAGAGTGCGCGCCTGGTCTTGCCTGGAGCGGAAGCGGGAGAGTATCCTTATTGTCACGGGGAAAGCCGACATACGCTCGATGAAGGTGTTGTAGTGCTGTTGGGCAAGGACAGTGGTGGGCACCAGTACAGCTACTTGCCGCCCGTCCATCACCGACTTGAAGGCAGCACGCAGCGCCACCTCGGTCTTGCCGTAGCCTACATCGCCGCAGATCAGGCGGTCCATGGGTCTTGGCTGCTCCATATCATTTTTCACGTCTGAGATAGCGCGCAACTGGTCGCCCGTCTCTGTGTAGGGGAAGCTCTCCTCTAGCTCTTGCTGCCAGGGGGTGTCGGCGGGGTAAGGGTGGCCGGGGGCTAGTTCACGCGCCGCATAGAGGTCGAGCAGCTCTCTTGCGAGCAGTTCGGCGGCTTCTTTTACGCGTCTCTTGGTACGGGTCCAATCTTGCGTGCCCAGGCGGTGAAGGTGCGGCGGCGGTCCGGCCCCGATATAGGGAGCCACGCGGTCTGTCTGGTCGGCGGGCACGTAGAGGCGATCACCCTCGGCATAGAGGAGGAGCATGTACTCGCGCTCGGTGCCCTCTCTATCCATGTGGACCAGGCCGCCATATTTGGCGATGCCATGCTCTACGTGTACTACATAGTCGCCGGGCTGAAGCTCAAGGAGCATCTTTTCACGCAGGATTGCTGCCGCGTCGGCGGTGGAGCGGCGGGAAGAGCCGGACTGCCTGCGGATGGCATGGGTGCGCCCGAATAGCTCGGCATCGGTGAGCAAGAGGAGGTTGCCGCCATCGCCCTGGGCAAGCTGCCAACCCGCGATGAGGCTGCCCTGCAAGAGGTTGACCGAGCCGGGCGGCGGGGGCGTGAGTAGCGACTCGATCAGCCCTGTTCCGCGCTCGGATAGCCCCACAGGCTCAACGCCTACGATGCGGCCATTGCTCGAAGGGGGAGCAGCCGTAGAGCGCGGCGGGTTCTTGCGCAAGGTGGGATATATATCCTCGTCCTCAAGAAGCTCGCGCAAGCGGCCCGATTGCTGAGAGACTATTACTATGCGCGACCTGGCTTGGAGCATCTCCTGAATATCCACGATAGCGGCGGCGATATTGCCTGTGTAGAGGGGTGGCAGCGCGAAATGAGGGGTTTCCAGCGCACCCTCTGCACCACCGCCTATGGCGAGTGTGGGCAAGCTGCGTCCATGCTCCGATACGGCTTCCCAGGAGAGATAAGGCCGCCGCATACCAGGTGGAAGTTCGCCATTGTCCTTGAAGCCGCTGTAAAGCTCTGCCGCTTGCCGCTCTACCTCCTGCGCTTCCAGGCGGATAAGCTCAACGTCTTCGAGTACGAGAAGGGGCTGGTAGTCAGGAGTTGAGGATTGCATTTCTGCCAGGTAGTCGGCGAGGCTGGCCAGGGGTTCGGTGTAGTAGGGGGC
>JADMIH010000361.1 GCA_015478675.1 Chloroflexota bacterium
AAGAAAGCCCCCTCTCCCTTCATGGGAGAGGGGGTTGGGGGTGAGGGTGCACCCGTAATATATCGAGATATTGGGTGTTATATACCAGGAGGACTTTCAATGGACCACTATCCCAATAGCGCGGGCCGGAGCGTGGCGCGTTCAGGTCAAGGGGCGATAACGGGTCCGCTGGAGCAGGAGCAAGGCGCACCGGCGCAGGCCTGGCCGCCTGGGGCCGAAGAGCCACCCATAGCGCCACCGCCGCCCGGCTACGTGCCGCCCGAACCGCGCCCGCAAGGCACTCAATATAATCAGTGGCAGACGCAAGGTGGGCAAAGCCAGCAGGGAGCCGCGCCGCCTCCCTATCAGGCGCACTCTTCCAATCCACCGGGCAATGCTTCGCAGCCTCCGTACCGCACAGAGGGTGACATTCGTAGAGAGATGCGACGGGCAAGGAGGCCTTATTCGGGCGGTTTTCTTGGACCCTTGCTGCTCATCATTGCAGGTATCTTCCTCCTGCTCAGCAATTTTGGTCTGCTCGATGCTAATATCTGGGGCCGGCTTTGGCGGCTATGGCCGCTGGTACTGGTGGCAGTTGGCCTTGAAATCTTACTTGGAAGGCGCAATCCTGCCCTCTCTCTTTTGATAGTTCTGTTGGTGATAGGCGGCGGCCTGGCTTTCGTTTACGCCAACGGCGGCTTCCAGGCTCGCGGCAATCTTGCCACTATTCCCGTCGTGAAAGCGCCCCTCAACGGGGTGGAATCGGCTGTTGTAAATCTTGAGCTTGGAGTAATAGAAGTAAATGTAGATAGCTCGAACAGCGATCCTACCGTACTTGCCACCGGCACTTTGCAATACTACGAAGACCGCGGCCAGCCTGCTCAGGAGTTCAACAGCAATGCCCGCGTGGGCACCCTGAGCTTGCGCCAGAACCAGCAGGGCGGGGGCTTCCCCTTCCTTGGTTCCGGGCAATCGCCACGCTGGGATTTACATGTGAACCCGAGTGTGCCACTCGACCTGCGTGTCAACACGGGCGCAGGTAAGTCAGACCTGAAGCTGAACGGCCTCAAGCTGAGAAGCCTGAACGTTAATGGCGGCGTGGGTGAAACCGCGATTACCTTTCCATCAGGTGCGGGGCTAACAACAGCTAAAGTGAATGGCGGAGTGGGCAACTTGTCTCTGCTGATACCGGAAGACGTAGAGGCGCGCATCACCGTGAACAAGGGCCTCGGCAACTTCAGCGTAGACGAGCGCTTTCAGCAGACCGGTGATATATACCAGACAAGCGGCTATATCAGCGCGACCAACAAGCTGGACCTCAGCCTTGATCTCGGCGTAGGGAGTGTAGAAGTCAGCACTCCCTAGCTATTCCTCCCATTTGTAGTAGTTCTACTCCTTTCAAACTATATATGCGCACATATTTTGGCGGGTAAACGTTCAGAGTAGGGGTGCAGGGGAGTATCCCCTGATACTCACCAGGAAGAAAGCCCCCTCTCCCTTCATGGGAGAGGGGGTTGGGGGTGAGGGTCCTTTCCCTATCCCATCTCTCATTTACTTCTCTCTGTAAACGTTCAGAGTAGGGGTGCAGGGGAGTATCCCCTGACGGGGTCGCAGGGGTGTCCC
>JADMIH010000362.1 GCA_015478675.1 Chloroflexota bacterium
TCTCCTCCTGCACCCGCTTCCACTCGGCTTCTGAGTCGCCTTCACCCAGATTGTCCATAGCCCTGCGGCGCGAGTGGATGCCTGCGGCTACCAGGGCGGTCTCTTGCTGGACCAGTTCTGTGCGGTCGGATGGGAGAATAGGAGGCCACACTATACGCACTCTATACCCGCTCGCCTGGGCTATAACCGCCTCGGACATGGCATCGCCGTGCAGAGCGTGGAGGCGCAGCACCATCTTGCTCCTCTCCTCCAGCGCGACCGCCCAGATCGCTTTCTTGCGGGCTATCTTCTGGAGCATCGGCTGTAGCTCTATCTCCAGCGCCACGCCCGATTTTGCTGTGCCCGCGCCATCGCCAAAGGCTGTGCGCGGCATCTCCGCCAGATCATGCAGCACCCTGTAGAGGAGGTTGATATAGTCGATGTGCAATCCGACCCCACCGCCCGACAGCAGGTCGAGGAGATAAGCGCGAGCGTCCTTCGGAAGCTCCCACAGGCGTCCCGGGCCCACCTTGATCCCCGTCGAGTCGGTGACATTCTCCAGCACCGCGATAGGGTTGCCCGACACTTCAAGGATATGCGACAGCACAGAGAGGCGCGAATTGAGGTCGCGGTTCACCGCCATGATGTCCACCAGGTCGCTCTGGCCCCATGGCTCTTTTGGCACGCGCAAGTTGGGGAAGATGAGGTAGGGTATGAATCCGTAGGGGTTAGGTGCCCGCTTGTCTAAAGCCCCATCCCGCCACACCTCAACGGTGTCTGCGGTCCACTCCTCCACTATAATCTGTTGCTGGCCGGGCGCTGATGATAAGGCGATAGGGTCGCTAACTCCCAGCGCCTGGCTCCCACCCCCCACTGAATAGCTCTGCCGGACCTTTACCAGCCGCCGGTAGTCGTCAGGCTGGCGCAGGCAGACCAGGCCGGCGGGGTCTACTGCTGAGATAGAAGGCCCGCTCTCCTCGGGGTTCCAGGTCACTTTGAAAGCGCCGTCGCCGAGCACCGCGCTGTCAACCGCCGTATCGAGGTCAAGCATGGCGAGGGAGTTGCGCTCGTAGCACTCCTGTAACAAGCTCTCTCCGTGCTGGGCTGTTTTCCTGCCCGCTTCTCCCGAACCGTCGGGCGCGGTAACAGCGAAGCTGACCCCTTTGCCCATCAGGTAGGAGGCCGCTTTGTTGATAAAGACGCGGGCGTAGTTGAAGGTAAGCCGCTTCTCGTTGGGGCCGGGAAGCCCCTCCCACTGGTAGCCGTTATAGAAGTCGAGCAAGGTCCGGTACCCTGCTATGCGCTGGGTGTCGGCCTGCGACAAAGAGAGGTGCCGCGCCCGCCCCGGCTGCGCGCCGGTAGAAGCCGCCCCTAGCAGGCTTTTAGCCATAACTGCCTCCTGTTTGTAGAAATTATGTTCTACTTAAGTAATCCCATTTGCATGGCAAATTAGGACACTAAAAGAGGGGCAATCAGGGGTGAGTTTTCCACATATTGGGGTGTGGCGAACCAGTTGGGGGTTTGTGGGCGTAGATTGCGGTAAGGGATGGCTGGGCGAGTGGCAATAATTCGCGGCTGAAGAGCGTATACGGGATTATGGGAACGCACGGCGATG
>JADMIH010000149.1 GCA_015478675.1 Chloroflexota bacterium
GTATCATACGGGTAGTTTACCCTATTCTCGCCTTGTTGTGAATGTTATCTATTACGTACTACGCGTCCGCTTCATGCGTCCCCTTCGCCGGACGGGTTTGCTGAAGCGGATCTTCCAGACTACCAGCATTGCTTCCAGCACTATTTTACCCGTCATCTTGCTCGTGCCTACTTTGCGGTCTACAAAGATGATAGGCGTTTCCATTACTTTGTAACCCATCTGGCGTGCGCGGTGAGTCACCTCTATCTGGAAGGAATAGCCGTTGGAGCGTATATTCTCCAGGTCCAGATTCTCCAGCACGTCACGGCGAAAAGCCTTGAAGCCGCTCGTCAGATCGCGGTGGGGCGACAGCAAAATACTCTGCGCATAGAGCGAGCCGCCTTTGCTTATCACCTGGCGCAGTAAAGACCAGTTGCGGGTGCCACCACCTCGTATGTTGCGCGAGCCGAGGACGAGGTCGGCCCCCTGCTCTATTTCACGCATAAATTGCGACAGGTGAGATGGGTCATGAGAGAAATCGGCGTCCATCTCGAAGAGGACATCGTACCCTTGTTGCAGCCCCCACTTGAAGCCCGCAGTATATGCCCTGCCCAGCCCTGCTTTGCCGGGCCGGTGCATAACGTGGACTCGATCTTTGTTCTCCTTTGCTAGCTTGTCGGCCAGATCACCCGTGCCATCAGGCGAGTTATCGTCCACCACCAGGATGTCGTATGGCCCCCTGGTAAGTATCTCCTCTACTAAAGGCTCAAGATTTTCTATCTCGTTATAGGTAGGTAATATAATCAGCGTCTTCAGCGGCAATTCACTGCTCCTGGTATCGCCCCTCTGGGGCTTTAGTTGTTGTATGTACTTACAGGGTGTCGTGTGCTACTATCTATCACCCCTCCGGCGCTTACGTCATATCTCCTGCGCTGAGCGCAGGAGCGCTTATAACCCCGCCTGCTTTGCCCTCCCACAACGGCCTGAGCCAAAGGTAAAGTGTGTAGAGGAGAGGCAGGGTATACACCGCGAGCGCGGCCATTATCTGTATCTCTCTTGACGGCGCACGGTTCCAGAGCCATACGAAATCCCAGATAAAGTAGTTGGCTACGCCGCCCACGCAGAATAGTAAAGTGCGGTTGGCGTTGGTATAGCGCGCCAGCGGAGCGGTGAGGGCGATCAGCCATATCAAGTACCAGGGCTGGAACCAGAGAGTAGCAAATGCAAGATAGAAGAAGATCACCTCGTAAAAGCCCGCGAGTGTCCTCGCCACCAGCAGACGACGCTCATCCTGTGTGTGGGCTTCGCCGCCCAGTAAGACGCGCAGGCTCATCACAACCACCACAGCTACCACCAGCGCCAGGGCGCTGTTACGCACCAGCCCTTGCGCCGTCAGCTCACCTATCCCGGCGTCAGCTACCAGAGCATCCAGCGCCACTTTAGGAATAGATGCGGTAAAAAGGGCCTGCCTGCTAAGAGCGCCGACCGTTGACGGCCCCTGCCAGAAGGGAGCGTATAGAACCACACCTAAGCCCAGCGCGATCACACTACCTACCGCCAGCGTGGAGAAAGGATCGAACTTTTTGATTGGGAGCTGTTCGGTAGCTACGTCGTCGCTTGCTGCCATGCGTCGGGTGCGGTCCCGCCAGATGGCGGCGGCGGCTACAGGCAGGAGCACTATAGGCACAAACTTGGTGAGTGCGCCTAGCATCAGCGCCGGTATGACGGCTGTCCGCCGGGCAAGAACGAAGAGGTAGACAGCCAGCAGCAGGAAGAAAACTACTATTGCGTCGTTGTGGCCGTTGCCCGCTATCTCGAAGAGAACGAGGGGGTTCCAGGCGAAGAAGAGAGTACCTCTGAGCGCCCAGTCGGGCCTGCTCACGCGCAGGATGCTGTAGGTGAGCGCGACACACCCTCCGTAGGCTGCCACAACAAGCAACTTGAAGAGTATCAAATTGGTCAAGAGGTTATTCCCCGCCAGCGCGCTTGTTCCTCCGGCGAGTAACTCCCATAGAGGGCCGTACGGGGAAGCATCTCCCTTCCAGGCGACGAATGGCTGAAAAGGGTCGCCCTGTATATTGTTGGGCAACGTAGTAAACGGGTTAAGATGGTAGTGTGAGAGTAGGCGCGCACGGAATATCTGGTCGAAGATGTCGGCAGCGCCCACCGGGTACATAGATATAAGAGTGATACTGAAGAAAGCTGCGTACCCGCAAATAAGGAAGAGGGCGACACGCTTGAATGTAGTTGATACGTTGTCAGAGCGCGGGCAGAGCCGAAATGCAAAGTAATAACAAGCAAAGAGCGCTAGCCAGGTGAATGCCCATCCGTTAGCAGCCGTGCTCGTGTGCCCGTTGATTTTCGCCAGGTCCATGAGCGGTTTGTTATAGTAGTCGCCAAGCTGGTAGGGCTGGACGAATCCGAGGTAGTAGGCGACACCCGATATGCCGCCCAGCAGCACAATGGCCGTAAGCGACAACCAGGAGTCGCCGGAATGCTCTCTATGTGCCTCGGTAGCTACGTACGCTACGATGCCGGGTTGCTCCCGAGTGGCAGCTTCTTCTCTTTCTCGGTCGATAGTAGAGGTCATATCCGCGCTTTCGTGGGTGTCCGTTATTATATCATACGCGTAAGGCTACCTGTTGGTTAGTAGGCTTCGCACCCGGCGCTTCAAGGGTTGAGAACACTCCTCCCCGCTTGCATCATGGTAACCAAAGGCCCTTTCCCACGAGTGGGAAAGGGCCAGGGTGGGGTCTTGCCTTACCTCCTTACCTCGGGGTCCTTGCTAAAAGCACTCTAGATCGTAACTGTAAGAAGCGTTTCATGCCAGCTTGGTGCCGCAGTTTGTGCAGAACTTGGCGTTGGGCGCGTTTTGCGTGCCGCAGGTGGGGCAGACTTTGGGCGACTGATTGGCTCCGCACTCCGGGCAGAACTTGGTGTTCGCAGGTATCTGCGCGTTGCAGTTCCAGCAAGTCACTGTGGAAGCCGCGGACGTTGGGGCCGCGCCTGGCTGGGCGGGGCTTGGCTGAGTCGTCTGGCCGCCGGGCGCATTTCCCTGCCCCTGCATCCCCTGAGAGATTATCTGGGCCATACCCGCGCCTATACCCATCCCCGCGCCGAGGCCGAGGCCGGTGTTTGCCGCGCTGCCGGCTTCGCCGCCCCCGCCACCGCCCTGGGCAAGCCCACCCATCGCCTGGGCCGCCTGGAACTGCATATACTTCTGCATGTCGCCCACAGCGCCCATGCCTGAGCGCTGATCAATGATCTTCGCCACCTCATCAGGAGGGGTGATCGCGGTAACGTAGAGCGCCCTCAGATTGAGGCCGAGGTTGCCAAAGTCGTCCTGCACCGAGGAGCGCAGCCCCGCGCCCACTTCGTTGTACTGGGCTGCAAGATCGAGCAACGTCTTCATCGTTTCGCCCATGATGTCGTTGAAGCGTGAAACGATGATGCTGCGCAGGTAATCTTGTATCTGGCCTGTTTCGTAGATGCCCTGGGTGCCCACGATTTTATTCACGAAAAGCTGAGGGTCGGCGATATTCATGGCGTAGGTGCCGAATGCTCGCAGCCGCACCATGCCGAACTCGCTGTCGCGGAAGGTCACAGGCTCCATCGTGCCCCACTTCATGTTGATGAAGTCGGCCATATTGACAAATATGACCTCGGCTCGAAAGGGCGATTTGCCGCCGAAAGGTATGCTGAGCAGCCCCGTCAGCAACGGTATGTTAGCAGTAGACAGTGTATGGCGGCCAGGGCCAAATACGTCCAGCGCCTTGCCGTCGCGGAAGAAGACCGCGGCCTGGCTCTCGCGCACCACAAGCTGCGAACCCAACTTGAACTCGCCCGATCCGCCTTCGGGCACGCGATGT
Source organism: Chloroflexota bacterium (assembly GCA_015478675.1). Next base: position 3,849 of record JADMIH010000149.1, read on the forward strand.
ATCATCTGCTGCCCAGTCGGGTCAAGAAACTCAATGACGTCTAATACGGCCATTCGTTTTTGTCTCCTTTATATAACTACTTCCAACGCCTGCTACTGGCCCTGGGCGCCACCCAGGTTGTGGGTTTCGCCGCTGCCTGTGTTGCTGCTTGAGGTAGATGCCGATGTCGATGTTGAGGAGCCAACCCCCATGCGCGCTTTTAGGGCGGCTAGCTGCGTATCTACCTCCGAGTTGCGGTCGCCCTCGTCGAAGCTGTTAGCCCCGCTCCCGGAGAGGTCGTTGTTCAGCTCTGTTTCGGCGCTTGCACGGGCTTCAGCGCCGCGTATGCGGTTCTCCATCCGCGAGAGGTCGCTGCTATAGTCGGTGACGCTCAAGTTGCTCATTGTGTTGCTGACTTGCTGCTGGGCCTTGGCGCGGCGATAGCGGGCGAGCAAGTTGTCGCGGTTGTTGAGCGAGTCCTGGTACTTCTGCTGCAACAGGTCCAGTTGGCTCCGAAGGCGAGTCACCATATCAGTTTGAGCTGTCAGCTGCTGCTGAATGACTGATATGTTGGCGTCCGCATCTGACTTGCGCTTGAGCGCCTCCCGCGCCATGGCGTCGTTGCCCTGACCGACATAATACTCCGCCCTCTCTTCCATGTGGGCCGATTTGGTTTGCTCGTCCTTCAAGTCGTCCTGGAATAGCTTTTGCTGGGCCATCATGTCGGCTACTTGCGATTTGGCCTTGTTTATTTCGCTCTCCATGTCGCGCAGGATCTGGTTGAGCATAATCTCAGGGTCTTCCGCCTGGTCAAGCATATCGTTGATGTTGGCCCTTAGAAGTGTAGATAACCTCTCCATTACTCCCATTGTAGTCCTCCTGGTAAGATGATGATTGGTTGATTAAGACGTATTACGTAGTAGGTGAAGAACAAGGATACTCGATCCCTCATCCCTACGCAATAGACCCTTATACGTTGCCAACTCCTTCGTTGCTCGCCGGGTTGGTGGGGTTTGTGGTAGCGCCTGGGGCGCTGGGGTTGGCCGGTATGTCGGCGGCGTTGCCCTGGTCGGGGATGCCTAATGACGAGCCTATGTCGAGTCCAGGCACAAGATTATGGCCTGGAGCGCCTGGCGCTGCCGTGGGAGATGATGCTGTTTCCACTCCTGTGCCTGCTGTGCCGCCTTCCGGCATCTTGTCCGTTCCTGTGCCACCCATTGTGACATCGGCAGGCATTCCTGCCAGACCCTGATCGCCCTCGCTCAGGCTCGATAGCCCCGGACCTGGGGGTGTGCTAGATGTCACGTTGAGGTTGGTGGTGGGTGTGCCATATTCATCGGCGTTTGAGCCTGTATCCATGTTGCCTCCATAACGTGCTTTGGCGTCTGCCTCGCCTGTGCCGAAGCTTTCGCTCTGTGCGCTGCCAATAGCTGTACCCGCAGGTGGGATGGGGTCCTGGTGCATCTCTCCTGCCAGGCTGTTGCTATCGGTGGGCGGTGTGCTGTGGCCTGTGTAATCTGGTGGCGTTGGCCGCTGGCTCAGATCGTCCAATAGTGAATTATACTCATTCTGCGGTAGAGTGCGACCTGATGTGAGCAGGTCGGCTCGCTGGTTGAGCCTCTCGTTGAGGTCGTCAATCACTGTGGAGAGACGGGTAATAGCGGCAGGTATCTCAGGTAGCTGGCCCGATACAACCGCACCTGATGCTGCTGTTTCGAGCGCACCGATAGCAGATGATAGCTGATCTACACCATTAGTGAGCGCCATATCGAAAGCGTATAGCTGGTCCAGCTCTTGCGCCTCAACCTTCACAGGGTCAAAGAGGCCGGTATAACCATAGGTAGTGGTAGCGAGCCTGTCTATGAAGCGTTGCAGCGCGCCCACAAGTCTGTCAACCTCAGCGATATTCTCCATATGGTGAGAGCGCATGAGGCTCGACTGCACCCTGTTGAGCCGGTCGCGTTGTGCGCTGTACTGGTGGGCAAGCTGGGTGCGCAGCAACCTATCAGCGTCACGCCTTCGCTCGCGGTCTACATAGCCGCCATAGCCGGGCACAATACCCGCTATTTTGTGCAGAAAATCCTGCGGTTGGTTCCCCACTATCTGATCTCGGTTGTTCATCTTTATAACTCCCTTGTTAGCTATGAGCGCTGAGGACTGAGTTGCTTTATCCTCGGTTCTCTCATCTGGCGCTACTTTACTGCCGCTGTTACTTACCCTTGCGTCGTCTCGCTGCCTTGGCACAGAGGCCCTGAGGCCGCCCTTCTAGCTGTACAAAGCAAGCTTTGCTTTTGGCACTTGCGTCTCAGTCGGCTCCGCCTCCACCGCCTCCACCGCCTCCACCGCCGAAGCTTCCACCGCCTCCGCCCCAGCCTCCGCCACCACTGCTGCTAGAGGGCGCGCTTGTCATGATGCTTGATGCTGAGTTGACCATCGAGGTGAAGCTGTCCGACATCCCTTGCATGGCCGATCCTAAGGAGTTGCTCATTCCCTGCATGGCACCGCTTGGATCGAACTGGGGCATACCTCCGCCTCCGCCTCCGCTTACAGTTGCCGTTTGCTGCCCTACAGGCATTCCCATCGGGAAATAGCCGTAAGGATAGTAGCCGTAGGGGGCGTACCAGCCGGGCATGGCTGAGGGAACGCTGTTGAACTGGTTGATAAGCTGTCGCTCGATGCCCATTGCTACAGCATAGGGAAGGTACTGCTGGAACTTGTCGGCGGCGGCTTGCACGTTAGTGTAGCGCTGCATTTCCTGCAAATATCTGCTGAATGCGCGCCACTTTTCGGCTTGCTCCGAGCCAAAATCGGTCTTGCGCGGCATTGCCCCAGCTATCGCCAGCCACGCGACTCCTGCTATCGCCAGCCCTATGGCAGGCACAATCAGCCAGGGGCTAATCAGGTCGCCGACGGTGAAGGTAGCGAAGAAGGTCAGGCCCGCCAGAATGAGAAGGCCGACGCCTCCTGCTACGTTGCGCGCTCTCACCGACTTGGGGTTCTCAGGGAAGTAGTTGAGGGCAATCAGGCTGCGATACATCTCATCGTATATAGGCGGCAGGTCGCTGTAGAAGGTGTTCTTCAGGCCGGAGAGTTGCACAGGGTTGCCATGCTTGAATAGAGCTTGCAGCGTCATTTCTTCAAAGCGGTAATCCACTTTGTTGCCTGTCTGCGCGTACTCGAAGTCCTTGCCCGGCAGGATACCCCCCTGGGCGGTCTCACGCATAGTAAGGTTGCCTTTGCGACCCTGGTCCACCACTGTAGCTATGACATCACGCACATCAGCCGACTCGTCAATAAGGGTGCCCACAAGCCCTGGCGGCAGGTTGCTTGGCGGCTCGGTAAGGTAGTCGCTGGTGAGCTTAACAGGCTTGTCGCGCCCCTTGCTGTACCAGCGCATGATCGCCAGCAGTACGCCCAGAATAGCGATGAGCACTCCGAGCACGAAGAGGACGATGTCTAATATAGGCTGGATTTTGTCGCGGGTGTCCACTCCCGCCTGCCAACCTGGTGCTGTGGCTTGCAGCGCACCCAGGGGCAACTGTGCTCCTATCTCAAAGCCGCTATCGAGGTTGCTGCTGGTGGTCCAAACAACGCTGTTCCCTTGCTTGCTCGTTTCGGCCTGAGGTTTCGAGGTGGTTTTCAGGAGATTATTCGCGCTTGTGGGCGTAGTCAACTGAACACGGCTGGCGTTGATAGGCGATCCCCAGTTTTGAGGCACTGCATACCAGTCAACCACATCACGGTCGGAATAAACACGAACAGCGCCAGCCGCGTGGTAGCTGACTGTGAAAACTCGCGTTCCGCTGGAAGTGTAGTCGTAGACCCATCGTATATTCAGCTTATTGCCACTGATTTCGGTGCCGAAGGTGCCCGGCACACCGCTTATTGAGCCATCAGGATCGTAGCTGGTTTGCCGGTAAGCTACGGGCTGACTATTTGAGTCGTCCTTTAATTCAGTGACCTTCACCCCGCTGATGCTATCGACTTTGCTCAATTCTATTGTGCGCGTTCCACGATGGAAACTTCCCGAATCGTATACGTAGGCTAGCGTCTCTGTTACATCAAGTGAGCCGTCCGGGTTGACGGTGATATCAGAGTTGTACTGACCCATGTGATAGCTTTTGCTCTGGGCATGAACGCCTTGCGGGACGACAAGGAAGAGACCTGACGGCAACGCCAGGAGCGCGAGCCATAAGAGAGCAACTAGTGCCGAGATTCGGGGCTGGGACCTTCTCATCTTGGTAATCTTCTCCATCTGCACAGATTATTCTCTTCCAACTTGTGCTTTGGGTATGAAGATTTCAGCGCCGCAGTAGGGGCAGGTTATCACCCCTTTGCCGCCCACCTCGAGGGGGGCGCCGCAGTTGGGGCATTTGCCGTTGACGATTACAGATTGGGTGATGGCTGCCGCGTCCTCAGAGACGAGCCTGCCCTGCCTCCAGTCTATATACCCACTGAAAAGCCCTTTGCCTACGAGGTCGTAAATGGCAGCTTTCACCTTGTCGAGTGGCATATTGGTTTCGAGAGCTACTGAGGATATCTGCACCGTACCCTGGGTTTGCACCATGTTGAGGATGAGCTTCTCCTGTTCCACGCCCGCGAATTGTAGGGCCTCACTGCGGCCTTGCATCATGAACCAGATGCCGACGCCCGCGATAATTGCCGCAATGAGTATGGCGCAGCCCATTGTGAGCGCAGCGCCGCCGCTCTGGAGTGTAGAGTTTGCCTGGTTGAGAGAGCCGAAGACCCACAGCCCCGATATCACCACTATAACCGCGGCTACTATAAAGAGCGCCAGCGCGATGACCCTACCAGAGCCTACCATTCGTTACCTCCACTTATCGCTGCCTGTGCCCATTCCGCCACTATATACGTGGCTGGCTGTCGCAAGTTTCATCCTGGCGCTATCTCCTTCAGGACTGCGTAGAGAGCAAGAATGCAGCCCATCTTACAACATCCGCCTGGGCTTGTCTACATGGGATGGCTGTGTAAATGTTCAGAGTAAGCCATGACCCTGCGGGCCACCATTACGAATGAAAATACGAGCGATTTAGCACCCCTCTATACTACTACCGTTCGCATCTTCAGAGGAGTTGGGGTAGAACAAAGTTCAAGAGGTAACTGTGTGGGCGTACTCCCGACTACCCTCACCCCAACCCCTCTCCCATGAAGGGAGAGGGGGGAGACCCCTGTAACCCCGTCAGGAGCTTGGCCATGGCACTCAGCATGCATAAAGCCCCCTCTCCCCTCGTGCGAGTGGGAGCATGGGGTGAGGGGAGGGACACCTCTGAACGCTTACTTGGTGAAGCGCTGAGGCCGGCTGCTCCGATTGCAGCAAGGCTCCTTATCTGGGCGCGGCGGTAAATCTAACCGACAACCATAAAAGAGAGGAGCGCCATCCGGCGCTCCCTCTCCTTGTTTGTATCTAACGAGATAGTTTGTGCTAAGGTTGTTTCCTTGTTGGTAAGCAGTTAGGGAAGAAAGTGTTGGCGTCAATCTTGGAAGCCTGCCCACGTGTGGTG
>JADMIH010000363.1 GCA_015478675.1 Chloroflexota bacterium
CATCTCAGGTAGCCCGCTCCTATATTGCTTCTCCATTAGATTCCCTCCTCCTCTTTATTCTTCGTCCAGCACGCTCCGCACAGCCACATATTCTGCTCCGGCAGGTACCGGGGCGTGGTCCGCAGGCAACCCGTGCTTACAATCTCTCTGTGGCAGTCCCACACCGCGCAGTACCTCGGTCCCGTCGGCCGCTCGATGATCACCACCCGCTGCTCCTGCTCTAGCTCCTCGAATAGCTCCAGCTGGCTGCTCACGCCCCCGACAACGAAGCTATGCAGCGCTGCTGAAGCAACTCCATAATTGGAGGAGTAACAGCATTCCCGTACTGCTTCACCCGCTGCCGTTTGTTGCCAAGCACCCGGTACTCCGTAGGGAACGCCATTGCTGCCCCTATCTCGTGAGGCTCAAGCATCCTGAAGCCGCAGTCCTCTATTGAGTAGCCTTCATCCAGGAAAGGCATCCTTACCAGGGCTAATGATTGCTGGCCTGTTTGAGTGGGCCATGCGTCAGTCACCGGGTGCGAGCGGTTGCCATGTGCATGGCTATAGAGGATGTCCATCACGAGGTGCTGGCCCTTGAACCGCTCCAGGCCGAGTTGTATGCGTGCGAGCGTCTTCTCCTTCAGAGGCTGGCGGCGATCGCCTATACGCTGGATAGGGAGCGACCAATCTATAGCGGTGAGCGCCGGGTAATAATAGGGCTTCACTTCCGCGGAGCACCGATCCGCGGAGCACCGAGGGCAGGCGTAGATATACTGGCCTCCCTTGCCGTACCTCCCGAAGCACCTATCGGCGTGCTTCCACGTCTGGCGAGCCTCGACATCGCAGCCGCAGCGCTCGCAGAATGCAGAGGGGCACAGGTCCAGGTCGGGAGCGCGATTGCCCTTACGCCAGAAGACAACGTACATGCGGTCGCGGCTCTGCGGAGTAGGGTGGGCGAACATAGAGTTGTAGTAAACCTCTCGATAGTCGTAGCCCAGTAAGTCCATAGCGAGCAGCCACGCTCTGTACAGCGTCCACTTGCGAGCGTCCACCACGTTCTCGACAATGATGATGTTGTACTTGTGGTACTCCGCGAAGCGAGGCACGTCCCACATAGTGGCGCGGCTCCGCTCTTCAGCAGGGTCAATCAGCACGTTGCCGAAGAGGTCCTTCTTGTACAGAGGCCGTGCCTTGCCCTTCGCCAGTGAGTGATTGGTACACTCAGGAGAGGTAATCAGGATGTCAGTCGAAGGGTAGCGCCGGGGATCACAGGCGCTTATGTCGGTGCAGTCGTGCGCGGTGTTCGGGAAGTTAGTCTGGTGGGTCTCTATCGCCAGCTTCCAGTGATTGAGCGCCATCACCACCTCAGCGCCCGCGGCTACTGCCCCTATGGAAGAGCCACCCGCCCCACAAAACTGGTCAGTGACCGTGATATAAGAATGCTTATTCAAGATATTTCTTTTGCCTCCATAAACGGTAGGATGTAAACCCGCTTCTCGGTGCGCTCTGCGTTCAGGAGCGTGGGGCGCACCTCAAAACGGAGAAAGGAAAACCACCCGGCAGCGTGGAAGCATGACCAAGCACACCACCGGGCTGGGGC
>JADMIH010000364.1 GCA_015478675.1 Chloroflexota bacterium
CTATCTACACTAACCGTGCCCTGGTTCCACTAGCGTGCCCAGGCTGAATAGTTACGAAAGAAGTAACTAAAGGGCGCAAGCTATTGGTTGTACATGATAATAGCAGGATTGTTGTTCTAGCTACGCACATATACGAAGGGTTGGTTCAGCGCCTCGCACGGGCAGAACACCAGGACGAGGGAGACGAGGGAGACGAGGGAGAGCAGAGAGAAGAATGATAATAGCGATCGTCCACCATGCGGGAGGGGTGGGGAAGACCACTACCACCCTGAACCTGGGCTATGCTTTGGCCGAGAAGAACCAGCGCGTCTTGTTGCTTGACCTGGACCCCCAAGCAGACCTGTCAGAGCGATTACACCTCACTACAGCGCAGTCGAACCTGGCTCAGGTGCTTGGCACAGGTCGTGGTGAGTTGGCTCCTGTGTCATACGTCTGGAACGGTGTGCAGCTTGATGTTATTCCAGGATCGCTTGACATGGCAGGTGCAGAATTGGCGCTGGCCGGTGTTGTGAATGGCCGCGAGCGCCGCCTGAGCCGGGCCTTGAAGCCATTAGAGGTTGCGTACGACGTTATCTTGCTGGATTGTCCCCCGTCGTTGTCATTGCTTACAAGCAACGCGCTTTATGCGGCGTATGGTGTCATAATTCCTGTGCAGGCTCAGGATAAAGCTTATCGTGCTATCCCTCTGGTGCTGGCTACGATCAATGACGTGGCGGAATACAATAATGACCTGCCGCATGTGCTGGGTTTTGTTCTTACCCTGACCGGGCATACCCGCATTGAAGATCAGGTTGCCGGAGCGGTCAGCGAGGACTACCCAACTGAAACTTTCAAGACGACTATTCCCAGACTGATAGAGTATGTTGAGGATGCCCGCTGGGGTAAGCCCATTGGAGCATATAGACCTGGTGGCAAAGGTGCCGCTGCCCACCGCGAACTAGCAGAGGAAGTTCTGGCGCGCATAGACGGTATAAGCGGACAGGCTAACGGTTCTGCGCGCCGCCCCAACCTGAAGGATATCGCCAATGCCTAGCAAGCTTCCATCAATCACCCGTAACACGGTCACGGCTCCCACAGAGGATCAAGGCACGCGCCTTCAGGGTGCTCGATTACTACCTCTGGAACTGATCCGGCCAAACTCCTGGCAGCCACGCCAGCATGCTGATGCAGAGCGAATGCAAGAATTGATAGATGATGTCAGAGTGCGTGGTATTCTGGAGCCTTTGATTGTAAGGCCGGTTGAAGATGGCCAGTTCGAGGTGATAGCTGGAGAGAGGCGCTTTCGGGCAGCCACTGCTGCCGAACTACGTTCCGTACCCGTTATAGTTCGGGAAGACGTGACGGAAGAGGAAGCGCGAGAAATATCTCTGGTAGAAAACCTGCTGCGAGAAGACCTGGATATAGAGGATGAAGCCCGTTTCATCAAGGCCCTATATGACCAGAAGAGGTCGCTGCGCGCAGTGGGAGACGCGATCCACAAGAGCTACCAGTGTGTCAACCGCAGGCTCAAGTTACTGGAAGACCCTAAGAACGCCTAACAAAACCTCTTTTCGATATAACGCCAGCAGATGAGGGCACA
>JADMIH010000150.1 GCA_015478675.1 Chloroflexota bacterium
CATCCACGTGGCCTTGAGCCTGCGCTAGGTTAGAAGCCCCGGCAGCGAGAGGCCGCAGGATGCCCCCTGACCCCAGCAGCAAGGTGCCCAGCAGCAAAGAAGCCAGGTAGGAGGCCCGTAACACTTTCAAGAATGACGCTTTGCCCATAACAGATCCTCCTGATGTATATACGCAGGGGACGTTGACAGCGTCGCAACTATATTATACACCTTCTTACTCATCTGCCTACCAGATCGGTACTTTGGTGCACAAGAAGCGGATAGACTTCACCTGCCCTCTGAGGTTATTATGGAAGCATACGATAATAAAAGATAGGCAGGCGGCTCTCGCCAGCCAGAGAAGAAGGAAAGCAAGATATGTTGGCTACGCAAGAAGAAGCAAAATGGCGCTCTGTGCTCGACAGAGACAAGAATGCCGATGGTGCGTTCGTTTACGCGGTACGCTCTACAGGCGTCTATTGCCGCCCATCGTGCCCATCCAGGCGGCCACAACGACAGCAGGTGTTATTCTTTGCTCAGCCGCGCGCAGCCGAGCAAGCAGGCTTTCGGCCATGCTTGCGTTGCAAACCGATAGGGCTGAAAGAAGACGACCCCAACGTAGAGATAATAGAGCAGGTACGCAGCTTTATAGAACAGCATCTGCTAGAGGAAAGGGCACCCACCCTCGCGGAGATGGGCGCGCACGCGAATACAAGCCCTTACCACCTGCAACGCACCTTCAAGCGCATCATGGGCGTCACGCCGCGCCAGTATGCCCATGCCTGCCGCGTAGCTATACTCAAGAAAGAGCTCAAAAAAGGAGAGAGTGTGACAAAAGCGCTTTACGAAGCGGGATACAGTTCCAGCAGCCGCCTTTATGAGCAAGCCCCCTCACAGCTTGGTATGACGCCCGCTACTTATCGCCAGGGAGGAGCCGGAATGCAGATCAGCTATGCAATAGTAGATAGTCCGCTTGGCCGCCTGCTGGTCGCCGCCACTACGATGGGAGTATGCGCTGTAAGTATCGGTGGGGATGACAGCGCGCTGGAAGCGGAAGTCAATGCCGAGTATCCAGCGGCGCAAATCAGCAGAGATGAGGCGAGGCTGGCCCCATATGTCAACGCGATCTTGAACCACCTGCAAGGCACGCACCCTCACCTGGACCTTCCTCTTGATGTGCAAGCAACAGCTTTCCAGATGCGCGTCTGGGATGAGCTTAGAAAGATACCCTACGGCGACACCCGCTCGTACAGTGAGGTGGCTCAGGCGATAGGAGAGCCAGGCGCCGTCAGGGCTGTAGCGCGGGCCTGTGCCACCAACAGAGTGGCTCTGGTAATCCCGTGCCATCGAGTCATCGCCAGGGGTGGCAAGCTGAATGGCTACCGCTGGAGTATCGAGCGCAAGCGCGCCCTGCTTGAGATGGAGAAAGAGCGCAGCGATACCCCGGCCCCGGGCGCAAAAGGCTCATAGATTGTCACAGCCACGAACGCGCCGGAGCTTGCGCACCGCCGCAGGGTGGCTCACAGCTGTCAACGTCGCTCTGGCAGCGGCCCAGCTGCTACTTTTCGCGCCTATCGTGGCGGGCGGACGCTCCGCTGACCTGATAGACTCACCTTTTGGCTCGCTCTTGCGCGCAGATGGCTTATCCCTCGTCTTCGGGGTGGCGGGGAGCCTGGCTATGGCGGTAGCAAGTGCGAACGTGGAAGGCGCTCCGGCGACGCTTTCTGTCATACTGATGCCGGTAGGGATGCTCAGTGTGGCCTATGCTCGTAGCCCCTGGCTCCTCTATCTGGGCTGGGAAGTAACGGGGCTAGGCATCTGGCAGGCGCTACGTTCCACTCGGCCCTGTAACGCCAGCAACCGCGTCGGCTTCGCGCTGCACGCAGCAGGTTGGCCGCTCCTCTTGTTGCTTCTCATTGGAGTTATACCGCCCTTCGCCCCTCCACCTGGTGGGGCATCCCAAGTCTGGCCCGTGCCGGTCGCGGCGACGCTAGGCGTTGTATCTATGATCAGGTCAGGCTGCTGGCCTTTTAGCGGCTGGCTGCGATATGCAAGCGCCCATATTGAACTCGCGCAACGAAGGCTCGTGGCGATATACTCGATCTCAGCCCCGTATCTGCTGGCAAAGGCGCTTATAGCCGCGCGCTGGGATGCTTACGGCATCTGGGCTTTGACGCTCCTCGGTACGATTGCGCTATTGGCAGCATCCTATCAGGCTGTGGTATCAGACCCCGGTTGGCGCGCTGCGCCTATCCCGGCGCTTGTGGCAGCAGCTATAACAGGCTTTGGGTTGGCATCAGGCTCACCGCTGGCGGCAGGAGGGGCTCTGGCGATTACTCTCACAGCCATTGTATGGTCATCTACGAGTGACACACTCAGAGGCAACAGCCTACTGCTACTTCTCGGCGGCTTCGCGGGGCTCTGGCTCATCGCCCAGGGTGCGCTCAACCTCGGCTACGGGCTTATAACGGCGATCCTCCTCCCCGCGGTGCTTCTCCTGGCAGTCGCCACGTGGGAAAGACCGGGTATAGAAACTGAACACTCCGGCGGGCGGCAAATTGGCCCACTGCTTGGGCTTATACTTCTCACTCTGGCTGCCATCTACCCGCAGGCGCTCATAGACTTTGCTGTGCGTCCTGCTGTAGGGGCTATGGCAGGGGGAGTTGGTGTACCCAGGCTGTTGGAGAGCGGCCCGGATGTGGGGCTGCTGGTAAGATCGCCGCAGGAGACCCTTCTGGCCGCTCTGCCCGCCACCGGCACAGCCCTCGCTGTCTTTCTGGCCTTCGCCGTGCTCTACTGGCTCAAGCGGCTGGCCCGAGTCTCAGAAGGTGAAGAGACGGAAGCCCAGAGAGAATGAGCCTGGACCTCTCCCTCTTTTCAGATTGGACCCTGGCGCTGCTGCCGCGCCTTTTTATCTACCCTGGCGGACTGTGGATGCTGGCCGCTCTACTCGTCTTGCGCCTGGGGGTGGATGGCATAGAATGGCTCAAGCTTGCTTCGCTAGCCCGTGATTTGAGCCAAGCCAACCTGCTTGCGCTTGCCACAGCCTGGGCTGCACTACCTTTGCTACCACTCCCCGGCGCAGCGCCTCTGCCACTTCCCGCTGATACTTTCTCCCTAGCGGGGCTGATCGCGCTGTCGCTGTCGGCGGATGTGCTTTGGGGACACAAGCAGGATCGTCAGGACGCACTGGCAGGGGTGGCGGTCACGCTGGCGATCATGGCTCCGGTGGCGGGTAGGCGCGCACTACTCACTACATCAGGCACACCTTCGCTCGCCGACTGGCTCTCTCTGCTGGCTGTGGGTGTTGGGCTTGCGAAGCTGGCGCGCCCCTCTGGGAGGGATTTGGCAGGCAGCGTGCGCTGGCTGGCGTGGCTTGGCCTGGGGGCAGCGCCTCTTTGGGGTGTTACTCCCACGCTATCGGCTCTATGGGTAAGCCTGGCTTATGCGGTCGCCATTCTTGTGGTTGCTGTTGTAACGAGGCTCTTTGGCAAGGAGGCGACAGGTAGATGGGCGCTTGCTACAACGTGGTCTCTGGCGGCGCTATCGCTGGTTGCGGCACTGTTGCGGTAGTCACAGGACCCACGCCATCACCGCCTGAGCCGTATTTAGCCATCAGGCTGTATATGTACTGGCGGTAGGTATCGGCAAGGGCAGGAGACTGAATAATAAGCACATTCTCCGCGTTCTGCTGGGCATGGCGCGAAAAGTTGTACGACCCGGTGATCACCGTGTCGTCTATCACCATCACCTTGTTATGCATGAAGTCGTGCTTGCTGGTGGGGCTGTATGGTGTGCTCTTCTTGCCTGCAAGATGGCCGTAGTCCACTATCCCCTGGAAAGCGCCTATCTTCCAGAGGTTAGCCGGAACCATCTTCCACTGGTACTGCACCCCCTGCATCTGGGTTCTATCGTATATCCCTTCGAGAGGCACGCCGCGTTGCGCCAGCCCCTGCAACGCGTCTATTATCTTACCCGATGTGACAACGACAGCGGCGATAGTGACTCGCTCTTTCGCGGAGGCTACCATGTCGGCGATTGCCCCGTCTATCCACTCGCCTTCTGTTGGAGCAAAATCAACTCGCACCTGAGCGGGCTGCCCCTTGTACTGCAATGTGTCCCGGTCGCTGTCTAGCACGCCCGAAGTAGTGATATTGCTGTCTATCCACAGCTCATCGAAATCCTGCGTGTAGGCTCCGGCGAGGCGCTGTGAGCGCAAAGTAATGATGTTGCTCTCCTGTAGGGTCCAGCTATCATCAGTGAAGTTGACGGAGCCTGTCCAGATTCTGGCGGCTGGCGTGCCCGCGTCAATAACAATGTACTTGTCGTGCATCAGGGCGCGGTAGCCCTCTATCGCCTTTGAGGGCAAGCCCGTAGAGGTGACGAACTGTGGGGTGCTCATATCGCAGGCGTCAGCGTCCGGCTCGGCAATCTGATCCTGCTGGGAGCCTGCATCGTAGGCAATCCTTATCTGCACCCCAGCATTTGCGCGCTCTCGCAATGCGCCGACCACTATCTCCCGCACGCCGTCGCACAGGTTGAAAGAGTAGATAGCCAGGTCAATGGTTCTGGTCGCTGTGCTGATGAAGCTCGCGAGCCGGGTGGCTACACTCTCAGCGCTCTGGCACCCCTCGCAAAGGAAAAAGACTTCTATGTCGTCCATGGGCCACCACCTTTGGTATCCGCATTATCAGGGTTTTGCTTGTCAACGCTATCAACACTTCGCTTGCTGCGGTCAACTACGAAGAATTGCAGGCCCAGCAAGCCGAGAAAGGCAAAGGCGAAGAAGAAGATGATTGTCAGGTCCTGGGCATCAAAGGTTGCAAAATCGCTGTACGAGCGATACGCAATAATCAAGCCAACGGCGACCATACCAAAGGGCACGTAAGGCCGGCGCGCGGTGGAGTCATCTCTGCGCGACATGCGCACCAGCATCGCCACGCCCCCAACAGCGAGCATAAGGCCCAGGAGCACAAGAAATATCTGTAAAGGCTGCAAAGCTCCTCTTTCCGGGGACAAGCCAGCTTGTCCCCGACCCCTGACTGCTAGCGCCCGCTTTGTATCAGGCTGAGGGCACGATCAAGCTGCGGGTCTTTGTTGTCCTGGTAGTCCTTCTCAGTGCGCACTACCACCACATCCGGAGTAAGGCCGCGATCAGTCAGGCTGGGCACCAGGGGCTGGGCCTCGGCGGTAGCGGTGGCGGCGGCAGGGGGCGCTGTAGCTTGCGGGGTAGGCGTAAAGGTGGGCAGTGGCAGAGGCGTGCCGTTAGGGTCGGGCGTAGGTGTGCGCTTGGGGTTTATATCTCGCTTATTGGGTGTAAGCCAGTGAGCGAAGGTGATGCGCGCGCTCGACCCATCGGAGAGGGTGTGAACGCGCTGCTCCGAACCTTTGCCGAAAGTTTGCTCACCCACCAGTTTAGCGCGCCCGTAGTCCTGGAGTGCGCCGGAGACAAGCTCAGAGGCAGAGGCGGTGCCGCCATTGACCAGCACTACCAGAGGCATATCGAGCAGCTTTGGCCCGTTGGAGATGACCGCCTGGGGTATATCCTGCGAGTGGTCTGCCTTGCGCGACTCGTAGAAAGCAACCTTGCCTTCCGGCAAGAAGCGCCCAAGCATCTCCTGAGCATCAGTTACCCAACCGCCGCCGTTATTACGCAGGTCAAGTATGATGCCTTTTACATTCTTGCTCTGGGCATCCTGCAACGCCTGGTCAAATTCAGGCGTGGTCTTGTCGCCGAAGATACTCACGGTGATCAGGTCAATATTGCCATCGAGCATCTTCGTTGTAACCGCTGGCACGTCAATGCTGGCGCGAGTTAGCTCTACGCTGAAGGGCGGTGCGCTGCCACGCACCAGTGTGAGGCGCACTTTTGTGCCTGCCGTTCCCCTTATCAGGGCGGATATCTGGTCGGTGCTCATCCTGGTGATGTCGCGCCCGTCAACAGCAATGATGATGTCCTTAGCGCGTAAACCCGCCTTCTCAGCAGGGGTGTTAGGGATAGGCGAGACCACAGTAGGGAGGTTGTTGCGTATCTCAAAGTAGACGCCTACGCCCTCGAAGTTGCCCTGCATCGTGCTTTGCACGCTGGCGGCTTCTTGTGGTGTCAGGAACATAGAGAAGTCATCGCCCAGCGACTGCATCATCCCTTTGGTTGCGCCGTAGATCATCTTCTGGCTGTCAGTAGGAGCGTAATAAAACTCATCCTGTACAGCGTTATAGGTCTCCCAGAAAGACTTCATCTGAGCATCGAGATTAGCGGGCGCTGTTGCAGGGGGCGCGCTCGTCTGAGCCGCGCTGCTTTGCGGCGTGGTGGAAGCTTTGATCGGGCTTTGCACTGCCACAGGCGTGGTCCGCGCCTGGCCCGTCAGGTACATAGTACCCGCGCCTAGTCCATAAGCGCTGAAAGCCACAACAACCAGAAGCAAGACATATAGCCACTTTCTTCTCTTGCCGCTACCATTATCCATTGACTTCTCCTAAAAGTGCATGTGCGGAAACGGGACAGCGAAACCCTCAAGGGCAGGGTTGAATATTACACAAAATGCCACGCCGGACACTCAGCGCCCGATAGCGTGACGCCTCATTATACCCAAATTGCCGAGCAAGGGGCAAACGGACTCGTGAGGCGTGATTTGACCAAGCTCTGTTGGCGCCTGCTTACTTACAGCCTTTGCTTGCCAGTAGCTCTCTACCCATCAAGCCGAGCAGCACATCGTAGGGCGGTTGGTTCTCAGGGTGAAGCTCAAGGCGTGTGCGCTCGAAGTACTGCACTGTATATGTCTTGCCGTCAATCTTGCTAACTTCTTGCATTGGCTCGGAGATGGGGTAGCCGAAGTTAGTCAGGCCGTTATTCGCCTGCCAGTATTCTGCTATCTTGCCCGAGATGGTATGCCTCGTCTCTGGGAAGTAAGTCGCACCGGGCGGCGCCTGCGCCGGATCAACGGCAGGATAGCCTTTCGGCCCGGCGGTTTTATTCACCAGGTCATCACCCAGCAGGCTCAACTGCACCAGCAACTTGAGCTGCGTGGGCTTATCAAGGGTGGCCCAGCCGGGCGTTTTCTTCTGGTTCTCAGGGTGGTACTCAAAGCGCGCACGCTCGAAGTACTGCACCCAGTAATCGCCTTCTTCGCGCTGCTCGGTGACCGGGTAGCCAAAGACCGTCAGCCCGCCAAAGCTTTTCCAGTAGTTCTGGAAGGCACCGTATATGTAATGCCCTGTCTCAGGGAAATAGATAGGAGGCACGTACTCAGGGTCGGTGGGAGGGGCGGGCGGGGGCTGCACCGTCAACGGTAAACTGCTCGTGCTACGGCTGGGGAGCTGGACGGCTTGAGTGGTGGACTGTGAGCCGGGCCAACCGTCGCGGAACACCGTCATCGCGGGCTTCCAACTGCCGTCGCGCCGGAGCAACCCGTAGAAATCCTCGTTAGTTTCTCTGCCCGCGCCCATCGAAGCGCCTGGGCGGAAGTCCCACAACTGCCACATCAGCATGCCTGAGAGGTCGCCTTTCTGTGCCCCTTTTACCATGAGGTTGTACAGATAAGTCTGCTGTTTCTCCGAATAGGTCGGATCGGTGCAGACAGGGCCTGTGGGCCAGCCGGTCTCCTCAAGCACCAGAGGCTTGCTGGAATGGTCTTTTATATAGGCGATCTGCCAGTCTATGTTGCCGGCGTTATAGCTGTGGAAGCTGAGGAAATCGCTGATGTCTGCGACGGTGCGTCCGGGCGCAGCTTTGCCCAGGGGTGGCGCGCCTGTAGCGTCAGCGACGAAGAGGTTGTTGTACTGCGACATCCCCACCGTGAGGAGGTGGTTAGGGTCGAGGCGGCGCACTTCGGCGGCCATTCGGTCGAGCCAGGCAACGACGGTTGCCGGGTCGCGGTTGTCCTTCCAGGTGGTGTACTGGTCAGGCTCATTATGGAGGTCCCAGGCGAGCACGCGGTCGTCATTGGCGAAGGCAGGCACGATGCCTTGCAAGTAAAGGAGGTTGCGAGCCTCGGCTGCGCTGTCGTGGGATGGCTTATCGTCTACGAGATCGTAGAAGTCAAAGAGGGAGATTATCACTTTGAGGTTCATCTCGCCCGCCATCTGCACAAGCTGCTTTAGCTCGTTAAGGTATACTGGCTCGACCTGACCTGTGGTTTTGTTAGTCCACCCGAAGTTAGGCTCATAAGGCACCAGCACTCGGATTGTGTTGGCCCCAAGCTCCTGCACCCGCGATAGGTCCTGGCGTGCGGCAGCGCCGTTCCACTGCTCCCACATATCGGCCCAGGGTTGGTCCTTCGGGTAGAAATTCACTCCTTTGAGCTTGACAGGCTTGCCCTTGAACATCAACTGTCCGCCCTGCACAGTGACGAAATCTCCCTGAGACTGCGCGCGGGTAGGCGAAGGACGGAAGGAGACCAAGAGGGATAGAGCCAGCACAACAAGCGCCAGCGCAACACGAAAGCCAGGCTTCAACATAGAGATAGAGGGTCTTTCTAGTGGTTAGAGGCTAACAGCAACACAGGAGAATTATACCAGGTTGGCGTACCCGGATGCTAAATGCTTCTTATCAAAGGTAAGAGTTCAGAGTTGGGGTATAGCAATCTGCAAGGAGTAGCTGTGGAGGGAGGCCTACCCTCACCCCCAACGCACCCTCACCCCATGCCCCTCTCCCATGAAGGGAGAGGGGGCTAGCCGCCTCCACCCCTACTCTCAACGGTCACTATCAAATACAGTATCGCTTTCTGCAGCAAGCTGCTATATAATAGATAATAGATAATAGTAGAAGAAGATAGATGTCGGGTGCAACTCAGGGCTACACTGCTTGTGTAGCCGCTTATGTTTATACAAGGGGGGCAATATGCTACCTCTCACCCGTAGTCTCACCCGTAGACCTCATCATCGCTCCCCACGCCCTGCTGCTATAGTACTGGCTCTCCTTGTGCTGGCACTGACATTACTTGTCGGTGAGCTTTCCTCCACAGGAGCTAAACAGGCAAGCGCTGCTCTCTCTTCACCCTACCCCACTTCGGAAGCCACTCTGGAGACTGCTCCTACAGTAGGATACCCCTTTCCTCCTACACCCACCGCGACACCTGTGCCTGAGCCTATCCTCCTCACCGACCCTGTGCAGGACCCTCACTCACCAGGGGTTGTGTGGTTCCCCTCCACAGGACACACTCTGCGTGGTCCTTTCCTCGACTACTGGACCAGCAATGGCGGCCTTGCTCAGTTTGGCTATCCTCTTACTGAGGAGTTCTTTGAGCCGGCAGGTGGTGTATCACAGAAGGAGCCTCTACAGGTGCAGTACTTTGAGCGTGCTCGCTTCGAGTACCACCCTGAGAACCAACC
>JADMIH010000151.1 GCA_015478675.1 Chloroflexota bacterium
ATAGTTTCGCAAAAAGGAATTATGAATTGGACCCACGTAACTCAAATTTCTAGTTTACGATTGATGCATAACCGATCCTCTCTTATGCCTGAGAAGACGAAGCACCCAGCAGAATCGTGAGGCATTTTGTGCCTGGAAATAGGGTTATGCATCAATCGTTAGTTCATAGCTCCGCGAAGTGGAAGCTGATCCCGCCGAAGGCGGCAGAGGCCACAAGCTCCTCAGCCGCCGCGATGTATGGCTGGAAGTCTTCGTCTTTCTCCAGGAAGGGTATTCGCGAGCGCACCATCTCGTAGGCGGCGCGTGTGCCTGCCCCCATGTGGGCTTGTGGGTCGGCTTTCAGACGGAAGTCAATCGCCTGGGCTGCCATCATAGCTTCGAGGGCCAGCACGCGGCTGACGTTAGCTACTATAGAGCGGGTGTGGCGAGCGGCGATAGGCCCCATGCTTACGTGGTCCTCGGTGTTGGCCGAAGTGGGGATCGTGTCAACGCTGGCAGGGTGGGCCAGGCTCTTGTTTTCAGAGACGAGGGCAGCTGATGTGTACTGCACCATCATAAAGCCGCTATTGAGGCCGCCATCCTCGATCAGAAAGGCGGGGAAGAGGCCGCCGTGCGCTGCTATGTCTACGAGCCTTGCCTGCCGCCGCTCGCTGATTGATGCAAGCTGGCAAAGAGCAGTCCCCAGGAAGTCCGCCGCTACCGAGATAGGAGCGCCATGGAAGTTGCCTCCTGACAATATGGCGGAGCTTTCTTCTTCTCCTACATCGCCCGCGCCAAAGACCAGGGGGTTGTCTTCAGCGCCATTCAATTCAATAGTGAGCACATGGTTTACATACTCCACCGCATCACGGACAGGGCCGTGCACCTGGGGCATACAGCGGAGGGAGTATGCGTCTTGCACCTTGCCCACCGCCGTTTTTCCCACGCCATCCCCCGAAGGCGCACGCCACATGAGAGTGCTCCCCTCTGTAAGCCGGCGTATACGGGCAGCCGAGGCGATCTGCCCATGCTGGCCCCTGGCGGCGTGTACGCGCGGGTCAAAAGCGGCGGGCACTCCCTGTAACGCTTCCAGGCTCATCGCGCCGATCACGTCCGCCGTTTCACACAGGGCATCTGCATCGCAGAGGGCCAGAGCGAGGATGCCCGACATAAGCGAGGTGCCGTTGGAGAGGGCTAGCCCCTCTTTGTAGGATAGCACTGCGGGTTCGAGCCTGGCCCCGCGTAACGCTTCACTCGCAGGCATAGAGTGCCCATTCCATTCAGCCTTGCCGCGCCCTATCATCGCCAAAGCCATGTGGGACAGTGGAGCAAGGTCGCCGCTCGCACCGACCGACCCTTGCTCAGGCACATGCGGGTGTATCCCGGCGTTGAGCATATCGTAGAGGAGTTGCAGCGTTTGAGGGCGTATACCTGAATATCCGAGCGAGAGGGTATGCGCCCGGCAGATCATCATCGCCCGCACCACCTCCGCAGGCAGAGGAGGGCCAACGCCTACGCACTGGCTGAGAATAAGGTTGATCTGCAACTGCGCTAATTCGTCGTGGGGGATAACCCGATCCTTGAAAGCCCCGAATCCTGTGGTGATGCCGTATATCACCTCGCCGCGCTCCACAACGCGATCTACGATAGCTCGCGAGGCCGCTACTTTGCGCTGCGCCTCTGCTGACATGCTTACAAAAGGGCGGCTAGCGCCCTGGCCCCCCGAAGCTCTGGATATACGGGCTACGTCGCACGGGGTCAAATTAGGGCCGTCAGATATAAAGCTGTACTCGTGGTGCATAGGTTCCATTTCCGCCTCCCTCCCCTTCGGCGGAGTTACAACGTTAGCCCCACGTGTAACTCGTAGCTACTGATTCCACAGAAATGTGATCGCCTTTGACAGCACGTCGTCAGGAGAGAGGCCGTCGGTATGTATATAGAGATCGCAGTGCTCGCGGGCGTGGGCAAGTCGATTGTGTTGCGCGTCAAGCATGCTCTGCTGCCAGTGTGCTCCCCTGCGCCGCCTGATCGTGTGTATAGAGGCGTCAAGGTAAAATAGGAGGTCGGGGTTCTGGCGCTGCCACAGGTGAGGCACGCCTGAGTGCTCTTGCGCGCAAGCCCGCGCCCTGTAACCCTTCTCGCGCAGCCTACGCACCAGTGTAGATTTGCCTGCGGAGCAAACGCCTACGACCACAATCTGGCGTGGGGCTTGTTCGGTATCTAGCAAACTGTCTATTTGATGAGAGGAAGAAGTTCTTGCGTGGTAAAGAGGCGGCCGTAGCAGAGGCGCATGGAGATAGTCTGTGTTATCTAAAGATGTGGGTGGCACGAAATGGTGGTCAGACTCTCCCGACCTGGCTCTATTCTGCTTGTTCATAACCTCGGCCCCTCCAAGCGTCGTTGCCCGCAGTCATAGTAGCAACAGACGCCGCATTTTGTCAAGGGATCACAGGCCCACCCATAAACAGATTAGAGGTGCAGGTAGCATAACTCCTGGCGGGGTTACATGGGTGTCCCTTGTACTCCCCAACAAGAAAGCCCCCTCTTCCTTCATGGGAGAACAACTGTATCTTCTGTACACTCACCATGCACAAAGCCCCCTCTCCCTTCATGGGAGAGGGGCATGGGGTGAGGGCGCACCGGCGCACAGATACCCCAAGAAGATTGCTCCACCCTAAATCTGCACGCTTACCGGTTTGGCTTGCTTTGACACGCCCATGCCTCTGTGCTATTCTGTGCGAGAAAATAGGGGGGCGGGCAAAGATCGGTAGAGGAGGATTCGTGAAAGGACTCATACTTAGCGGCGGCAAAGGCACTCGCCTGCGGCCTATCACCTACACCAGCGCCAAGCAGCTTGTGCCGGTGGCTAACAAGCCGGTGCTATTCTATGGTATAGAAGACCTGGTCGTCGCAGGTATAACCGATATAGGCATAGTGGTCGGCGATACACGTGCCGAGATCAAGCAGGCGGTGGGCACAGGCGAACGCTGGGGAGCCAATGTAACTTACATCGAGCAGTCTGAGCCGTTAGGGCTGGCTCATGCCGTTATGGTAGCCGAGGGGTTCTTGGGCAGCGCTTCTTTCGTGATGTATCTTGGCGATAACATGTTGGAAGATCGCCTTGCTTCTTTCGTGGACGATTTCAGGAACAGCGACTGGAACTGCCAGGTGCTGCTCAAACAGGTGCCTAATCCTGAGCAGTTCGGCGTCGCTGAGCTGGAAGATCAACGAGTAAAACGCCTCATCGAGAAGCCTCGCGAGTTCGTGAGCGACCTCGCGCTGGTTGGTATCTACATGTTTGACAGCCATATATTCGAGGCTGTACACAATATAAAACCCTCCTGGCGCAACGAATATGAGATCACCGACGCGATCCAATATCTGCTTGATGCAGGCTATCATGTCCACCCCCGCGTGCTCGAAGGGTGGTGGATTGACACAGGCAAGCTCGAAGATATGCTGGCTGTAAATCACCTGGTCCTCGATAAGCTGATCCCATGTATAGAAGGTTTCGTGGATAGCGAGAGCCAGATCAAAGGCAAGGTAGTTATCGAGCAAAGCGCAGAGATCGTCAACTCGGTGATCAGAGGGCCCGCCATTATCGGCGCACGCACTCGCATAGTGAACTCCTATGTAGGTCCTTATACCGCTATCAACTATGGATGCACCATCACAGACAGCGAGGTAGAGCACTCTATTATCCTGGAAAACAGCCAGGTGATAGACCTGCCGGGCCGCCTGGAAGATAGCCTGATTGGCCGCAATGTGGAGATAAACCGCTCGCCCATCAAACCAAAGGCGTATAAGATGCTGCTGGGCGACAACAGCAAAGTTGGAGTGCTGTAGGCGCGTAGTGCATGGTGCGTATCGCGTAAGAGATTACGGGCGTGACATCTTTGCTCCTCAACTTACACAATACCAGCGCGATGCTTCCAGGGAGGCAACCTATGGATAAGATAGCTGGAGAGATAATAGAGAGGCAGACGGCGCTGGCTGACTTTGACCACGCGCGTGATGACTTTGAGAGCGCACTCAGCAGCGTGCCCAACGAGGCGTTAGACTACAAGCCGGAAGGCGACGACTACTCTATAAGCGACCTGGTGCCGCATGTCACAGGCTCAATCAATATGTACTCGGTGTTGCTCGATCTGATGAAGGAAGCAGAATACCGGGAAGTGAAAATGGCGGGCGCTGTAAGCGACGACGAGCAAGTAGAAGCTCACAAGGCCCCACAAGCCAGCGTTCCCCTCAGCGAAGGCGAAGGCCACAGGGCTAACCTTGAGACGATGGAAGCGGCCCACGACGCGCTCGCCGCCAAGCTGCGCGACCTTGAAGAGGAACAATATAGCGTGGCAGCCTCGGTATACTATCCTGGGGCCGAAGAGCCTTACCCAACGCGTGCTTCTGACATACTGGACTGGCTAACCGACCACTATCGTGAGCACGCCCAGCAAGTGCTGGATATGCTGGACGTAGCGCGTAAGTAGTGCGTAATATGAAAGGAAAAAACTTTGCAAAGGATAATGGTCACTGGCGGAGCCGGATTTATAGGGAGTAACTTTGCCAGGATGATGCTTCAAAAGCACCCCAGCTATCAGATCGTGGTCTATGACAAGCTGACATATGCGGGCAACCCCGATAACCTGATGGACATCGCGGATAACCCGCGTTTCACCTTTGTCAAGGGCGATATAGCTGACCAGGCCGGGGTGGATGAGACGATACAGCAGTTCGGTATAGACACCATAGTCAACTTTGCCGCCGAGTCGCACGTAGACCGCTCCATCGAGGAGCCAGGAGGGTTCATACAAACCGATGTATACGGTGTGTACGTACTCCTTGAGGCCACACGCAACTTCGGCCTGGAACGGCTGCTGCAAGTGTCTACTGATGAGGTGTACGGCGCTGTGCTCGAAGGCTCGTCCAAAGAGACAGACAGGCTGGAGCCGCGCTCGCCATACTCAGCCTCCAAGTCGGGGGGCGAATTGCAGTGTCTGGCCTACTATACTACATATGGAACACCTGTGATAGTCACACGCGGCTCTAATACGTACGGCCCCTACCAATACCCTGAGAAGATGCTGCCTCTCTTCATCACCAACGCTATTGAAGGCAAGCCTATTCCTATCTATGGCGACGGCAGGCAGGTGCGCGACTGGATGTATGTGCTCGACCATTGCGAGGGGATAGAAGCGGCTCTGCGTCGTGGCACACCCGGCCAGGCATACAATATAGGTGGGGGCAACGAGCGCGAGAATATCGACGTGACCTATCGCGTGCTCGACTTACTCGGCAAGCCGCGCACCCTCATTCACTACGTGCAGGACCGTCCCGGCCATGACCGCCGTTACTCCATAGACACCTCAAAGGCCCGCCAGGAGTTAGGTTGGCAGCCCACTACGCCATATGAAGAGGGGCTTAAGGCGACAGTTGATTGGTACTCTAGTAACCGGTGGTGGTGGGGGAAAATAAAGTCGGGAGAGTTCGCGGACTACTACGCCCGAATGTATGAGCAGCGTGAAGTGCTCTCCAAACATGAGTAATCACAGGATACGAGTGGTCAGTCGTTCATAACTCATAACTCCGCGAAGTGGTAAGGTAGGACTATGGCCCTTTTTAACTTCCTCAAGAAGGACGATACGAGCTTCTTCCAATGGTTTGAGGATGCTGCTAACAACTCGTTGCAAGCCGCAATAGGTCTAAGAGAGCTTTGCTACGATTTCCACAATCCTCTGGAGGCGGCCTCACGGCTGCACGAGTACGAACACCGCGGCGATGAAATCGGGCACCGTATCTACGAGCAGTTGAATAAGAGCTTTGTTACGCCGCTGGACCGTGAAGACATTATCAATCTCTATAGCGCCATTGACAATGTGACCGACTTCATCCACTCCGCCGCCGACATGATGGCGGTTTACAAAGTAGAGGTGGTGCCGCCCACGGCACAGCAGCTTTCCGACTGTATAGTGGGCTGCACTGAGGAAGTGGTCAAGGCGGTGCCTCACCTACGAAAGCGCAAAGAACTGGAGCTGATACAAGCCTCGGTTATCCAGATAAATAGCCTGGAGAACAAAGCCGACGACCTCTTGCGCGCAGGGCTGGCTGAGCTATTCTCCCACCCCGAAGATGTTATACACATCATCAAGTGGCGCGATATATATGAAGAAATGGAAGGGGCCACAGATAAAGCCGAAGACATAGCGGACGTGTTGCGAGGTCTCGTAATCAAAAATGCCTGATCTTGGCCTCTTCAACTGGCTCATGCTGGGCCTGGTTATAGTACTCGCCGTCGCTTTCGACTTTATCAATGGTTTCCACGACACGGCTAATGCCATTGCTACAGTCGTCTCGACACGTGTGTTGAGCCCAGGGATGGCGATCTTGATGTCAGCCGTCCTGAACTTTGTCGGTGCGCTAACCGGCCAGGCAGTAGCCAAGACGATAACCTCGGGCCTCGTGGACCCAACAGCAGTCAAGGGCCTCAACTTTGCCTCAGCGCAGCTTCTGGTGATAGCCGCTCTCATTGGCGCTATCATCTGGAACTTGCTTACCTGGTACTTTGCCATACCATCATCGTCGAGCCATGCGCTGATTGGAGGGATTGTGGGAGCAGGGGCAGCCGCCCTGGGCGCTGACCACGTTATCTGGTCGGGGTTGCTGAACAAAGTTGTCCTTCCCCTTATTCTCTCACCTATCATCGGCTTTATCATAGCCGGACTTTTCATGCGCTTTCTGCTGTGGGCCTTCGCTAAGGCGACCCCGAAGAAGGTTGGCGGCACGTTCCGCAGACTGCAAATACTCTCAGCGGCGTTTATGGCTTACAGTCACGGCTCCAACGATGCGCAGAAGACGATGGGTGTAATTACGCTGTCTCTCTTTTCCGCCGGTTTCAAGCTCTCTGTAGACAAGGCGGGCTTGCCTAATATACCGGTTGCCGTGATAATACTTGCGGCGACTGCTATGGCCTTTGGCACGGCTGCGGGCGGTTGGCGTATTATCCGCACTATGGGGCAGCGTCTGGTTCACCTAGAGCCGATACATGGCTTCGCTGCTGAAACCACGGCAGCCGCCGTCATAGAGACAGCTTCGCGGCTCGGCTTCCCGTTGAGCACGACACATGTCATCTCCTCAGCCATACTGGGCGTAGGCGCCTCCCGCCGTCTCTCCGCTGTACGCTGGGGTGTGGCCTTCAACATAGTCAAAGCCTGGATATTCACGATCCCCGTCTGTTTTGGCCTGGGCTACATCGCGTATAAGCTGTTGGATCTACTTTTATAGTTATGAGAGGAGTAAAGGCGAGCGCTGTGTGCCACGTACCACGTAAGGGGCTGGAGAAGTAGGCTCCGCACCCACACGTGCTAAATTAAGTAGTAGGCGATGCGCAATACGTTTCAACAAATGCTCGATATACAAATAGCTGTGGCTAAAACAAACAAATATGCCAGCCGCGAAAGTGGAGATACCGTCGAGGTGGTCGAGAGGCCACATGGGGGTTTCTCTGTGGTGCTGGCCGATGGGCAGGGAAGTGGGCGTTCCGCGAAAAGCTTGTCCCATCTGGTGACTACCAAGGCTATCAGCATGATAAAGGATGGCGCGCGCGATGGGGCGGTGGCGCGCTCCGTCCATGATTATCTTTACACTTATCGCGGGGGTAAGGTGTCGGCCACCCTCGTGATCCTTTCTATAGACCTATCGAGTATGACCCTTGTGATGTCACGCAACAGCCATTGCCCCATCCTCCTATCGCGGCCCGACGGCAGCGGCGTTACGGTACTGAATGAGCCTTCCACTCCCATAGGCGTCTATTCTATGACCAAGCCTGTAATCACAGAGCTGCCACTGGATGCCCATACCTATGTAGTCACCTACACTGATGGGCTGATGGAGGCGGGGGCGCGCTCAGGCTCCACAATAGACATCCTGAACCGTGTGGGAGAGCGTATGGCCGGGGGAAGCCCATCAGCCAGGGAGCTTGCCGATTACTTGCTGGCCCGTGCTCTCGACCTCGATAACAACCGCCCCGCCGACGATATGGCATCCCTGGTGGTCGCTATACTCCCCGCCGCAGCAGCCGACGCGCACGGCAACACACGCATAGCGCCCCAGGTACGCAGGTTCGAGATGCATGTGCCACTGGCGTGAGATGGCGTGAAATCTAAGGGATTATGGATATAGCACATTTATCCGTGCGCTCTATGCAATACCCAATGCTCCACTCGCTATTCCTATCCCCTCACATTTCACCTTTCGCGAGTCCATGCCCGCAATCGGGGTCTATGCCCACATAAGAAGGGGCATTCGCAACCACCTCTTTCAGGGCGGCGATAAGATAGCGGTCGCAGCGGTCACAATGGATATAGACCAGAAGGGGGTCCAATGGGAAAAGGGGAATCTGCTCGGCCTGGAGGTTGGGACGCTTTGTGTAGTCGGGTATCTCACCGGGTGGGTAGAGGAGAATCGTGGCGGTCGTGTCAGTGGGGGCCGTCATAGGAGGCATGGGTGTTGTGGCTTTAGCGCCCATCAGGAGCCGGCGCTGTTGGGGGGCGTAGAGCGGGTATTCTGAGAGAAAAGCTGCATTCAAGAGCATAGCCCGCAGCCCGCTCAAGAGGGCCGCACTCACCTCTGCTTGCAGGTCGGGCGGCAGTGCATCGCCCGGCATTTTGCCCCGCCTGATGCGAAACTGGTCTATAAGCTCCAACAACAGGCGCGGCGACACCGCAGAACGTGGTCCATACTCCCCTGTGTAAGCGAGATATTCTACCATAGCGCGCCGCAGGGCTTCATACGCGCTTGTGACATCTACGCCTTTCTCTCCTGAGTACCACCGCGCGAGACCAACCACCTGCTCATCGTGCACAACTCTCAACCCTCGTGAAGCCCACCCCAGCCACTGCCCTGGTAGGAGGCGGCGCAGGCTGCGAAGGCTGCGGCTGAGGGTGGGGTCAGGCTCTATCCCCTGTGTGAAAAGCGCCTGTGAGTATTGCCCCACAGCCACAGCCCCAACGTAATATATAATAGCCTCGGCCAGCCGCATAACAGCTGCCTCGCAACCTGTAGTGGCACCACTCCGCGCACACTCCTTCTCAGCAGCCAAAAGCGAGCGAGTTATATGCAATGGGTAGCCAGGTGCAGCAATCTTGTCCATATGCCCGCATTGTAGCATCGGGAGAGCAGAGCGTCAAAAGTGGGTTACGAGGTAACTGTTCAGAGTTGGGGTGGAGCAATCGTCAAGGGGTATCTGTGCGGGTGTTGCGCCATCTACCCTCACCCCCAAACCCCCTCTCCCATGAAGGGAGAGGGGG
>JADMIH010000152.1 GCA_015478675.1 Chloroflexota bacterium
CCATCGCCTGCTTGCCACAACATGGCAGAGGCCGGTACCTGGTAGCCTGGCACATCCTTGCCTTTGTCCTTGGCGTTGCCGTTGCGGTTGGCATGGCTCTTACCCTTGTCGCCCTGAGCTTCGCGCACCACTTCCACGAGGCCTGCCGCCTTGAGCCCTTCGAGCAGGTCGCAGATCACCTGCTGGCTATCCTCAACGCTCAACCTTTCGCCACCCGGGAATGTAGTACGCCGCCGCAGATACTGCCCGTAGCCGCCTCTAGCCGACAAATAAACGTCACCTCCGAAGTCGCCGGGACGGCTGGGCCGCGGGTAGAGCACGCTTGAGTGCTCCATCTTCTCGTTCTCGTCGATGGCCCAGGGGTCTATGAGGCGCTGGCTGCTCTGCTGCTGGGTCCGCTCCTGCGCGTCCTGGTCCAGGTAATCCACCTTGATGGCAAGCTCGCGCCTCATGAAATCGAGCAAGACCCGGGAAATCCTGGCCCGCGTTTCCGGAGTAGCCAAAGCAAGCGCAGGGTGGCGTGCAGTCCACACGTCCTCCGCCCCGCATACGTCATCAAGCGATAGATAGTCAATACGCAAAAGTCCGCATTGCTCAAGGTTCGGAGAGGTGATACGCCATCCGCGCTTTAGGTCGCGGTACAGGCGGTAACCGAGCACCTCGCGCAGCGCACGCTCAGTCTCCTTGAGGAGCTGGAAGCGCACATCGGGGTCGCTGGCGTATAGCTCGATGGGCAGATTGATAGCCGAGAATACTCTTTGTGTGAGGGAGGCATGGTCGAGGCCTTCGCTGCCCGAGTCACGGACCGCGCGGTACAAAGCCGAGCGCAGTAGCCCTATCTCCACAAAGTCGTTGAAGTGCCCTGCTTGTAGAGAAGCGTCCTGGCGGTTGTCGGTGAAGCTAAGGAGCTTGCGAGCGCGGCGGGGAAGGTCTGACCTTCTCAGTTCGCGCACTGCCGACATGCTGAGGATGGTGGTGGCGGTGCTTCTCCCTTCCGAGCTTAGAAGCGCGAGCTTTGCAAAGTCATTCTGCTGGCGGAAGTCATACGATACGCCGCAATTGAGGCAGAACCGGAATGGAGCTCCTATGTAGTGGCAAAGGAGGCTGCCGTCTTTAGCTGCCCCATTATTCTCGCCCCTCTCCCCGCTGCCTTCCCCTTTCCTCTCGCTTCCATTGGGCGCTACCCTTACAGGTGTGGGAAGCTCCTTGCGTCGTGAGCCTACCACTCGGCGCACACCGTTCTGGTCTTCCACCCAATCTTCTGGGAGCCGATCAAGCATTTCGTCGTAATCGGACGGCCACGGCTCATCCGAGCTGAAGTGGAGAAACCCTGCTTCACTGGCACCGATATCGGCCTGGTCTCCGAGGTCGCGGGGTATGTAGGTGTAACCGCCGCTATCGTTGTCATAGATACGCCGGACCACGAAGTATTCCTCACCGCACTCGCGGCAGAAGACCACAGGCAGCAGCACATGGTCCCGGCTGCCGGGCTTGTACTTCTGCCCGTGGACCGTAATGTACCGGCTGCTTTCCGGCTCCAATGAAGCGTAGACAGCATCACCCTTTGAGATGAACTGGTGCAGCCGGAAGGCGAATGCAGGGAAGCCGGTTTCGGGGTTGCGCTCGCAGGTGTAGCCTGCCAGTAGTCCCTCGCGTATGGCGGCAGCACAGCGTACCTCTGCCACGCCGATTAGCTGGCTCAGTTTGCGAGCCGCACCGTCCGGTCCTTCTATGCTCTGCGGCGTGGATCGCACAAGGCGGCCGCTCGGGTCGGCGGTCACCCCGAAGGTGCTCTCGATCCAGATGGAGAGTGGATCCTTGATGAACTCAGCGAAAGCGCTGGGCGGATGTATATTGGGATCTGCTATTCGACGGGTGAGAAGATCGACAAAAACGGGGTCGCCCAAGTCAAGCTCGTGTGTGGCACGGCGCAATGTCTCGCCTATGACGCTTTCGGGGCGTACATCTGCACCGAACAAGCGTGTGGCAACAGCGGCCACCTGGGAACGCTGCTCGTCGTAGCTTCCAACACCTGCCAATGTAGCAGAAGTGCCAACGCACTGAAGCGGTTGCTGTGTTTCATTGCTTTGAAGTCGATCGCGGACCCTACGCACAAGCAGAGCCACATCTGCGCCCTGTCTCCCGCGGTAGGTATGTAACTCGTCGAGCACCAGGAAGCGCATACCTTTAGCAGCCTCAATGAGGGGCCGCTCTATAGGGCGGGTGAGGATGAGCTCCAACATGACATAGTTGGTGAGCAGGATGTCGGGTGGGTTTGCCATAATGGCCTGACGGTCAACGTCCGACTCCTGGCCTGTGTAGCGGGCAAAGGTGACAGGGCCTTTGCCGTCCGGGTAGCCGTAGTTGAGGAACTTCTCAAGCTCCCCGTACTGGCTATTTGCCAGCGCGTTCATTGGGTAGACCACGATGGCCTGAATACCCTTGCCGCGCCCCCGGCGCAACACGTGGTCCACGATGGGCACTATGTAGGCGAGGCTCTTGCCTGAGCCGGTGCCGGTCGTGAGCACATAGTTTGCTCCGGTCCGCGCTGTGCGTGCCGCCTCCGACTGGTGTCGGTGCAGTCGTAGTGGTTGGCCTGGGTCCTGGCGGTCGCGTTTTATGCGGAAGACCCGGGCGCACTCAGGATGAAGCACATCTTCACCGACCAGGTCCTCAATCCATTCGCCTGGCTCAAAGGAGGGGTTTAGCTGTGTTAGGGGGTCCGGCCATAGAGCCCCGCTATCGAGGCTCTCGCGTACACGTTTGCTGATCTCCTCGTCTCGGATGTTGATGAAGCTTGAGACGTAGGTTTTGTAGCCGGAAATGAGTTGGTCGCGTATATCAAAAACGTTCATCAGGTCGCCTCATCGTACTTCTTTGTAGTTTGAGCATCTGCTACAATCAAATCTAAGTGAGCCGTACATTTTGATTCGAAATGTCTACCTGCGGTCGTGGGTCTTACGTGGCCTGCCCTTGGGGTAGCCGTTTGGTTGGTCGGCCAGAGCTTCAAGAACACACCTGCCTCTACCCATTGTTGGAAGCGGTCATGAAAGGTCAACCAGGAGCGGCTCACGGAGTTGAGCCAAGCGCCACAGACCGCCCAGACCTCCGCTCAGCCCTGGAATCGCTTCATGAGCAGACGCTCACAGCTCGCCCGTTCTCTACGGTATTTTGCCCAGGTTCACAACGCGGCTACTCGATGTATCAACCACGTAGACTGTGCCATCGGGCGTGACTGTTATGCCTGTAGGAGTGCTAAGAGTTACCGCGCCCTCTTTGTTCTTCTGGCCTGAGAGCTGGCCCGCCGAGCTGAACTTGAGCACTGTCCCGCCGGTCGGTGCGGTGGCGTAGATATTGCCTGCTCCATCTATGGCTAAAAACGGTTCCAGGAGAGTGCCTGTGGCCCAGTCGTTGGCAGGAACTGCCCACTGTGCCAGCGGCTTGCCATCTTTATCGAACTTCTGGATACGGCTGTTGCGCGTGTCGGCCACGTAGATGTTGCCACTGCCGTCAACGACTATGCCTATAGGCTCATTCAACTCGCCGGGCTTGTCGAACGGATATTTGGCATCCGCCTTTTCCTTGCTCATGCCGCTGTCTATCTTTCGCAGGAACTTGCCACTTGCGTCGAAGATCAGCACGCGCTTGTTGCCGGTATCGGTTACGTACACAGCCCCATCGGGGCCGACCGCAACCCCACGAGGCCCCCAGAACTTGCTCTCCTTGTTCGGGTCGGTAGTTGAGGCGTCGTCGAGCAAGCTGAGGAACCCACCCCATTGGGTGATAAACTTGCCGTTGTTGTCGAACTTCTGGATGCGGTGGTTCCAGGTGTCGGCGACGTATACGCTGCCTTGCGCATCCACAGCCACACCGCCCGGTCCTGTGCCAACAGAGTTCGGGTTCATCGGATTGAATTGTCCATCTGCATCGCCTTCAGCGCCGAACGCGGTGATGAACTTGCCGGCTTTGTCGTACTTCTGGATGCGAAAGTTCTGGGTATCGGCTACGAAGAAATTGCCGTTGGGGTCTTGAGCTATGCCCCGAGGCAGATTGAGTTGGCCCTTGTTGACCCCGGCTGGACCGGCATCAAACAGGGCGGCAGGCGTGGCGTTTGGCTGGGGAGTAGGCTGCGGCACCACTGTAGCGGTGGTCGCTACAGCAGCATTACTCGTTCCCTGGCTCGTCAACTGCACCACAGCAGGCAGCTGGGCAGGGGCCGGTGCGGGCTGTCGGCTCCTGTTTAGATAAATGAGCACCAGCACCAAAGTCAATCCACCGAGCACGACGCCCGCGAGCCCGCCAATCAGGTAGGCTACAAAGCCCGGCTTGAGATATGGAGCCGGTTGCAGCTCCTCATAATCGAACTCTTCGGGATCAAGCTCTATCTCTTCTATTTCCTCTGCTCTAGCCTGAGCTGGCGCGTCGTTCATATCGTCGCTTGAGCTTGCGCCAGGGGCCTCTCTTACAGCCTCACCTGCACGGGCAGCTACTCTGCGGACGCGATACCTGAACCCTTCCGCCAGGGGGGGATCTTGCCGGGGATCGTCTTTGTCGTGCTCTCTGTTCATGGTTTTGATCCAAGGAATGTATTTCCGGCGCGGTTAGCTCGGTGCCCCTTTAGCCTCTTTAGCCTCTTTAGCCTCTTTAGCACTGTAATGAGATTATACACGTAATTGTTCAGAGTAAGCCATGACTCTGTGGGCCGCCATCGCCACTTGACGGCGACAGAGTGTAGATGTTACTCGCTCCATCGCGACGAACCGCCAAGTCTAAGCGTCTGCCGCCGACCCGCAAACCTGCCAGAGTGATGCTGTCCACACCTTGCGGCAGCAGAGGCGACACTCTCAGCCCACCGTCCTGAGCGACCGCCGCCAGGCCGAGAATAGACTGGAGGGCCAGCCAGGGCGTGCCCGCCGCCCATGCCTGTGGGCTACAACTCACCGGGTATGGCACGGGCGATGACTCGCGCTCAGCCCCGCTGCCGCGCTCGAAACCGCAATAGAGCTCCGGCAAGCGGCCACCGGGGAAGGTCATGGCCGCG
The DNA here is from genome assembly GCA_015478675.1 of Chloroflexota bacterium. The sequence continues at coordinate 5,042 of JADMIH010000152.1, forward strand.
GCGAATATCTCCTCGGCCACCTGTAGCATCTCCTGGTGGAAGCCGTAACGCCTCAGCCCCGCTATCAGCAACGAATTGTCATGAGGCCAGATGCTCCCGTTATGATAGCTCATCGGGTTATAAGACGGATCCGCCGTGCTCATCGTGCGCACCCCCCAACCGGAGCGCATGCCGGGCTGCACAAGGCGCGCAACGACGACCCCTGCTTTTTCCTCGTCTATGATGCCATTCCACAGGCAGTGCCCAATGTTCGAGGTGACCGCCCGCACCTGCTTCTTGTCTGCATCCAACGCCTGCGCATAATAGCCTTCTTCAGGCCACCAGAAGTCGCGGTTGAAATGTGCTTTGAGCGCAGCAGCCTTCGCTTCTAACCTTGTGGCTGTGAGCAGCTGGCCGCCGCTGCCGTAGTGCCGCAAAACGGCTGCAAGCCCCAGCATCGCGGCGTACCAGTAGCCCTGCACCTCCACCAGAGCTACCGGCTGCACGGGGCGCGGCCCAAGATCGCCGCCCATCGATTCGTCGCTGTCCTTCCAGCCCTGGTGTAAGATACCTTTGCGCGAGCGACGCCGGAACTCTATATAGCCGTCGCCGTCCATATCGCCGTATTCTTCGGCCCAGGCGAGCGCCCTCTCTACATTCGGCCAAAGCTCCTCGAAAAGGGCCGGGTTGTCTACCCACTTGAATAGCTCGGAATAGAGCAGAATGAAAAGAAGCGTGCTGTCCACTGAACCATAGTAGGGGCTGTGGGGCACTTCGCCCTGCAAAGTCATATCGCCACGCCGCAACTCGTGCAGGATTTTGCCAGGCTCCATGTCCCGAAAGTCATCGAAGCCGGTGGCCTGGTAAGCCGACAGTGCACGCATCGTATCTATCGCTATCTTCGGGTTGAGGGATAGGGTTTGCAGGGAGGTGATCAGACTGTCGCGCCCGAAGAGGGTGAAGTACCAGGGGACGCCCGCCGTCACCACAAGGCCCGTCGGCTCCTGCTGCATGAGCGAGCGCAGGTCGAGGGTCGCCGTCTCGAAGATGCTGGCGAGCCTATGGTCGCTCGTCTTCACGCTCGTACATTCCGCCAGCCATCGTGTGTAGAGGGCGTGCATAGCCGCCACTTCGCTGCTGAAGGTTCCTCTAGCACCAGGTGGCTCTGGCTCTGGCTGTGGTGCCTCTTCGTTCGCACCTGCGGGCGCACCAACAGGCATGAAGCAGATATCCAGCGCGATAGTGCGGTTCGGTTCCAGGTTGAGGCTGTAGTGCAGGATTACTTCAGGCAGCCTCTCGCCCCTGACTGCGCTCAAGCTGCTGACTTCTTCCACATACTCCGGTGGCGTGCTGCACTCTACACGGAGTGACCGGTGCGCGCCTCGCTTTCTGGAGAGGTCACTTCCATCCTGCGGTTGCAGATGTGAGCTAAAGGTGATCGCTCGACCGCCCACCTCTATATCGGCTTTTATCTGTACCAGATAGCTGTGGGTAAAACCCGGTAGGCCGCGCACTTCAAATATGTCCGCAAAGTCGGCCCCAACCCGCAAGGCCACCTTCACAGGAAGAGCCACCGGGTGATAGTTGGTAAACTCAAGTCGCTCAACCAGGCCGCGATTGATGTACCGCTTGCGACTAAGGGCAACAGCGTTCGGTATCAGACGTTCAACCATCTCACCTTCTATAAAAGCGGGTAGTTCTACCTTGTGGTGGACCCCCATGTGAAACTTGGCAGCAATATTATAGTCAGTGGTATAACTGAGTGTCTGCGGCTTTCCCCCATTCACCAGCAATTGCAGGCGGCTCAGATAGCGGGTGTCGTGCAGGTACATACCCTGACCTTCCGGTCCCGGCACTAACTCGCCATCGAGATCGCTGACAAGGAAGATGAAATCGTCCTTGATAGTAATCGTATCAGTTGCTACGCCCACTTACGGACATCCTCCCCAACCGCATTCGGCGGAATTATGAATTACGAACTCACCTTATACAGCCTGGGCCAACTTTGAGCTGGCCCAGGCAAATGAACTCCTACCTTGTCGTTCTTCACTGCGTTCAGAATGGCAATACCGAGACGGCGCATCCTTTGATCACCAGGATCGGAAGGTTGCATTTGGGTACCCACTCTGATATAATAGCTGCTGGCCCAAAAAACAGATGTTATTAGAAGAACGGCGTCGCCGTTTTGTCATGGAGGACACTCACAGTTGGCGAATATTAAGTCCGCAATAAAGAGAATCCGCTCGTCTGAGCGCAAGCGCATGCGCAACAAACCCGTGCGTACTGCCCTCAGGACATACGTCCGTACGGCCCAGACGAAGATAGCGGGCCGCCAGGAAGATGCCGCCGAGGCGGTTGTGCGCGCTATCAGCGAGCTGGATAAAGCCGCCAATAAAGGCATAATCCACCGCAACCAGGCTGCTCGCCGCAAGTCGCGCCTGATGTCCAAGTATAACCAGCTTACCACCGCAGGCAGGTAAACTTTTTCAGGCCAAAAGGAAGCCGGAGGCAAGCGCCTCCGGCTTTGCTGTGTTGTCGGTCACTGGCACATCTCCACTACCAACGTGTCGAGGGAAAGCTCGGCCTGGGCGCGGCCTGTCTTGACCGCGTGGTCAAGCTCAAGGAGCCCTGTATGTATTTGTAGCAGCTTTTTCATAGAAAATTGCCGTGCCTGTGAAACGCTTTTCTGCACCATGTAGTCGCTCAACCCCGATTTCTCGGCCATGCGATACTCCGGCACTCGCCTGTCGAGCATATCGCGCACCTGCATGAGGGTACGCACTTGCCAGGCCAGCACCGGCAGGATACCCTCCGGTTGAGTGCCGCTATCTGTCAGCTTGTGTAGCTGCTGGAGCGCGCCACGCGTGTCACGGCGAGCGGCGGCGGAGGTCATCTCGAAGACGTCATCTTGCCTGGAAGCAAAGCTCATCTGGCGCAGGGCCTTCTCGTCAACGGTGCCACCCTCGCCCACGTACAGCGACAGCTTATCAAGCTCGTTGGCGAGCATCTGCAAATCGGAGAGAGTAGCGGCAAGGGCGGAGAGCGCGCCTGGAGTTATCTTTATACCTGCCCCTCTGCCGCGCTCGGCTATCCAGCGCTCCAACATACCACCCACAGGCGACTTGAACTCTTCAACTTTCCCGTGGCGTGCAGCTGCCTTGAGTAGGGCGCTGTTCTTGTTGACGCTGCCTCGCTCGAGGAGTATAAGCACAGTCGAATCGGGTACTAGCCCAAACACCTGAGCGAACCCTTCTGTGAGGCCCGCATCGGCCTTGCTCTTGCCTCTGGATACGGCTTCAGCTTTCTCTGTGGACCCGCCGTCTTCTCCCTCCACAGATTTCCCGCCTGTGAACCTGGAAAGCAGTCCCTCTACAACAACTACCCGCTCGTCATCGAAGAAGCCAATGGATTGAACGGCTCGTGCCAGCTCGTCAGGCGTGAGGTGCGCAGCGTCAAAGCGCGTCAGGTTGACATCGCCAAAGCTATCTTCAGCTGGGGCGTGCTTAGCCAGGTGCTTCTGCAAGGCTTGAGCCACTAGAAGTCGCTCAGGCCCAATGAGGGTAATTAGCATGGGACTCTATTGCGTACCACGCAGTGGGTGGCGAATAACTCCAGGCTTGAAGGGTAAAGGACCATCTCTCCTTACTCTCTTACGCGATACGCACTCTTTAAATGGAAAAACCCCGGATGTGGTCGTATAGGTTTTGAACCTGCTCAACGCAGGTGGGTGCCGTTCTTCAGGTTATTGCGTTACCCTTACGGGCGTACGCAGCCCCATCCGCTGCCGGCTCCCAAAGATTTAGTTAGGATCAAAACCTTTTACGACCAGTTGTCACCGCAGGGTTTTAGGCTTTAAAGATACCATAACGGCGAGGCACAGTCAAGCAAAAATCCCAGCGTAAGCGTTCAGACTTGAGGTGGAGCAATCTGCAAGGAGAAGCTGTGGAGGCGCACCCTCACGCACCCTCACGCACCCTCACGCACCCTCACGCACCCTCACCCCCAAACCCCCTCCCATGAAGGGAGAGGGGGCTAATCTAGCCCCTCCAACCCTTAGTTTGAACATTTACATCCCAGCAACCTGGATTGCTGAGCCCGTAAGTGTTCAGAGTAAGGGTGGACACTCCCTCACCCCATGCCTCTCTCCCTTCATGGGAGATATACTCCCCAGGAATAAAGCCCCCTCTCCCATGAAGGGAGAGAGGCATGGGGTGAGGGTAGGTATGCCCGCACAGTTG
>JADMIH010000153.1 GCA_015478675.1 Chloroflexota bacterium
TGACGATTAGGTTTGTAACATGCCCAGCTTCATCGGCGACCACCTCGGCTACTTCAGGCTTGCTCAAGTCCTCATCGCCCAGGTCGCCCGCGGTTGTCTCAACCACCATCCCCGGCTTTATTTTGTCCCTTGCTGCGATAGGATCTTCCGCCACGCAACGTTCCTTCCAACCAAGCGTATCTATTGATACGCCTGATGCGACTTTACCGCAGGTGCGCCGCCCAGGAGGTAAGTAGCACCTGCCACGGAGAAGAGATAAAGCAAATCGTGGGCCATAAGCAGGGCTTTCCTCCAATGCTAAACCGGCGAGCGCCAACCCCCTTTCGACGCTCGCCCCCTCGCCCACTACGCACAATTCGGCGGGGAATAGCTGCTGTGGCTCGGTTCTTGCTTATGTCAGCTATCGCCAACATCTTTGTAGCTATCGGTGCGCTGTACCGCTTTCTATTTGTCTGCGCTTCCTCTGCTCAGGAGGAGTATAATGGGCAAGTGATACTACGGTTTTCCACAGCTGTGGTGGAAAATAGCGCCGGAACAGGAGGAAACCGAGAGAGTGAGTAAACACATTCTCATTACCGGTGGTGCAGGCTTCATCGGTTCTCATCTCGCCGACGAGATGCTTGCCATTGGCCACCACGTTCGCATACTAGACAACCTCTCACCCCAGATTCATGGAGAAGAAAGACGCCGCCCCCCCTACTTGAGCCATGATGCCGAGCTAATAACAGGCGATGTACGCGATCCTATAACTGTTCGGCAGGCTCTCAAAGGGATAGATGCCGTATACCACATGGCTGCTATGGTCGGCGTTGGGCAAAGCATGTACGAAATCGCACGCTACACCGAGGTTAACAACCTGGGCACAGCGGTCCTTCTAGAAGCTCTGGTTGAAAATCCTGTGGAACGCCTGGTAGTGGCCTCAAGCATGAGTCTCTACGGCGAAGGGCTTTACCGCTCGCCTGACGGCACCCTCACCTCAGGCGTAGAGCGCAGCCTCGGCCAGCTAAGAGCGCGAGATTGGGAGCTGCATAACCGCGAAGGGCAGACCCTGGAGCCTGTGCCTACCCCTGAGACCAAACAGCCTTCTCTGGCCTCTGTATACGCCCTTTCCAAGTACGACCAGGAGCGATTGTGCCTGATCGTGGGTCGTGCTTACAACATCCCGACAGTGGCCCTGCGCTTCTTCAACGTCTACGGCACCCGTCAGGCCCTCTCAAATCCTTACACGGGCGTGCTCGCGATCTTTGCTTCCAGGTATCTCAATGGCAACCCGCCTCTCATCAACGAAGATGGCTACCAGCAGCGCGACTTTGTCAGCGTTTATGACGTAGCGCGGGCTTGCAGGCTTGCCCTGGAAGTTCCGGAGGCAGAAGGCCAGGTGCTCAACGTGGGGAGCGGTCATGCTTACACTATCCGAGAGATAGCAGATCGTATGGCGCGTGTACTTGGCGTTGAACATATCCGCCCTGAGATTACAGGTAAGTATCGTGTGGGCGATATCCGGCATTGCTTCGCAGACATTACCATGGCGCGCAGGGTTCTCGGCTATGAGCCACGAGTCACACTTGACGATGGACTTGTAGAGCTTGCCGAGTGGCTCAAAGGAGAGGTGGCCTACGACCGAGTAGCAGATGCCCACGCGGAGCTTGCCGCACGGGGGTTGACGGTATGAACAACTTACCAAATACAACAGGCAACCCAGATATGCTCAATTCAGTCAAGCCGGCGCGTAATGGCAACGGCCAAGACCATGCGCATCATGAAGAGCCTTACATACTGATCACAGGCGGAGCAGGTTTTATAGGCACCAATCTGGCGCACCGCTTCCTGAAGAACGGGCAGCGAGTTGTCATTTACGACAATCTATCACGCCCCGGCGTAGAGCGTAACTATCGCTGGCTCAGCCAAAGCTACGGCGACCTGGTGCGCGGCGAAATAGCCGACATTAGTGATCACGACAGGCTGCAACGCTGCGTGGCGGGAGCATCACAGGTTTTCCATTTCGCTGCACAGGTGGCCGTTACAACCAGCCTTGTGAACCCTGTCCACGACTTTGAGGTGAACGCACGTGGCACCCTGGGCCTCCTCGAAGCTTTGCGCTCCGTCAAAAATCCGCCGCCTCTTGTCTTCACATCGACGAACAAAGTATACGGCGGCCTGCAAGACGTCGCCTTGCGCAAGAACAGCAACAGCACGCGTTATGAGCCTGCTGATGCATCTCTTCGTGAGCATGGCATCAGCGAGTCGAGGCCGCTCGACTTCCACAGCCCCTATGGTTGCTCTAAAGGCACAGCCGACCAGTATGTGATTGATTATGCGCGCACCTACGGCGTCCGGGCCGTAGTTTTTCGCATGAGCTGTATTTACGGGCCGCACCAGTTCGGCACAGAAGACCAGGGCTGGGTAGCTCACTTTCTCATCCGCGCCGCGCAGCGCGAGCCGATCACCCTCTACGGAGACGGCATGCAAGTACGAGACATCCTCTTTGTAGAGGACCTGGTAAACGCATTTTTGCTGGCGCAGAAGAATATGAGCCGCCTCACAGGGCAAGCCTTCAACATGGGCGGTGGCTCGGGGAATACCATTAGCTTGCTGGAACTCCTCAAGGTGATGCGCGACCTGGCAGGCGCGGAACCCGCAGTTGTCTTTGATGATTGGCGGCCCGGCGACCAGCGATACTACGTCTCTGATACATCCAGCTTCAGAACAGCAACGGGCTGGCAGCCCCAGGTCGGCGTCCGAGAAGGCGTTGCCAGGTTGTACAGGTGGCTCGAAGAGTCGCAGGTAGCAGCCGCCTCCGCGCACAACAGTGAGATGGATAAAGCGCCTGCTTTTGCTCCCGCGCGGGAGGCCGCCGAGGTCGCGGAATGAGCCTCGCCTCCGAGCATATCTCAGCCAGCCCAGATGCGGTGCCTATCTCTCTCCCTAACCCAATAGCAAGTGCAAACACCTCGACAAAGCCGAAGGTGGGCTTCCTGGGCGTGGGTTGGATCGGCAGGCACCGCATGGAGGCGATAGCTAAGAGCGGCCTGGTAGAGGTCGCCGCCATAGCCGACCCTTCGAGCGAGAGGACAGCGCAGGCCGCTCAGTCGGCTCCCAGTGCGGCTGTAATGGCTTCGCTGGAAGAACTCCTTGACGTGAGGCTGGACGGGATTGTGATAGCCACACCGAGCGTTCTCCACGCAGAGCAGTCTATTGCCGCGCTGGAGCGTGGAATCTCTGTATTCTGCCAGAAGCCATTGGCCCGCACAGCCGACGAAACCCGCCGCGTGGTTGACGCCGCACGGGCAGCCGGCAGGTTGCTGGGGGTTGATCTCTCCTACCGGTTTATCAACGGCATGCAGCGTATCCGCGAGCTTGTACGCGGCGGCGCGCTGGGCGAGGTTTACGCTGCTGATCTAGTGTTCCACAATGCCTACGGGCCTGACAAAGCATGGTTCTACGACCCGAAGCTATCGGGCGGTGGCTGCGTGATAGACCTCGGCATCCACCTCGTGGACCTCGCTTTGTGGGTGCTAGATTTCCCTCAAATCGGCAAAGTTCACAGCAGCCTCTATTCCGGTGGTAAGCCTTTATATGGGCGTGCAGATAAGGTTGAAGACTATGCTGTGGCCCTCATCGAGGTTGAGGGCGGCCCAACGCTGCAACTCGCTTGCTCGTGGAAGCTGCCCGCCGGGTGCGACGCCGTTATAGAGGCGTCGTTCTACGGCACAGGTGGCGGGGCTGCGCTTCGTAACCTCAATGGCTCCTTCTACGACTTCACCACCGAGCGATACTACGGCACACAACGGGAGCTAATCAGCGCGCCACCCGACGAGTGGGGTGGCCGTGCTGCCGTTGATTGGGCGAGACGCCTCTCAGCCGGAGAGCGCTTCAACCCGGAGATCGAGCATATAACTGAGGTAGCTGCGGTGCTCGATGAGATTTATAGTATATGAAAGTGCTCATGACAGCAGACACGGTGGGCGGCGTATGGACATATGCCCTCGGCCTGGCTAATGCCCTTGCCCCGGATAGTGTGCAGGTGTTCCTTGCCACAATGGGAGGCCCGATCACCCCGGCGCAGCGCGAAGAAGCTCAGCGCATCCCCGGCCTGGAGCTTCACGAAAGCAGTTACAAGCTTGAGTGGATGGAAGAGCCATGGGAGGATGTAAAACGAGCAGGCGAATGGCTCCTGGAGCTTGAGGCGAAAATCAAGCCCGATATAGTGCACCTAAATGGTTACGCCCATGGCGCTCTGCCGTGGCGTGCGCCTACGCTCGTAGTGGGGCACTCGTGTGTGCTTTCCTGGTGGGAAGGAGTGCGTGGTGAGGCAGCCCCTGCTGAGTGGCAGCGGTACAGCTACCGAGTCGCACGGGGTCTGCGCGCAGCTGGCCTGGTGGTAGCCCCCACGCAAGCTATGCTCAACGCTTTGCGGAAGCACTACGGCATATCCGGCGGCAAGGTGATCTATAACGCGCAAGACCCCGGCTTCTTTACACTAACCACCCCAAAAGAAAACTTTGTCTTATCGGTAGGGCGGCTGTGGGACCAAGCCAAGAACGTGGCTGCGCTCGCATCGGTAGCTCCCTGCCTGTCGTGGCCCGTTTACGTGGCAGGCGAGGAGCGGCACCCCGGCGGTGGGTCGGCTCACCTCGGCGGCGTGCATACTCTGGGGTATATCAGCTCGCGTGAGCTGGCGGGCTGGTTTGCCCGTGCCTCTATATATACCCTTCCTGCCCGCTACGAGCCTTTCGGCCTTTCGGCGCTTGAGGCAGCACTCTCTCGGTGCGCTCTCGTGCTTGGAGACATACCCAGCCTGCGCGAAGTGTGGGGCGCTGCCGCTCTCTTTGTGCCGCCCGACGACTCTGCCGCGCTCCACAACACCATAGATAGCCTTATAGCTGATGCACCCCGGCGCTCGGCTCTGGCTGAGCTTGCCTACCGCCGCGCATTACACTTTGCGCCGGAGCGGATGGCAGCGGCATATTTACAGGCATATCGCCGGCTTACCGCGCAGGATAGATACCCCGCGCAAGAGGTGGAGGTACCCACTTGCGCATCGTAATGTTTTATCACTCACTCCTCTCCGATTGGAATCATGGCAACGCCCACTTCCTGCGCGGCGTGGCATCGGAGCTGCTGGCGCGCGGGCACGACCTCCGTATTTACGAGCCACAAGACGCCTGGAGCATGCAGAACTTGCTGGCCGAATATGGGGAGGAGCCTATCGCCCGCTTCCATGCGGCATACCCCCGCCTCAACAGCACCCGCTACGACCCTCAGCATCTTGACCTCGATCAGGCATTGCGCGGTGCTGACCTGGCGCTCGTGCATGAATGGAATAGCCACAGTCTTGTGCGCGACATAGGCGAGCATCACGCGCACAACGGCTCATACCGCTTGCTCTTTCACGATACCCATCACAGGTCGGTTACCGGGCGCGAAAAGATGGCAGGCTACGACCTGCGCCACTACGATGGCGTGCTGGCCTTCGGGCGCGTAATCCGCGATCTCTATCTCTCAGAAGGGTGGGTTAAAAATGCCTGGACCTGGCATGAGGCAGCTGACACGCGCCTCTTCCACCCTATTCCTGGGGTCGTCCCGGAGGGTGATCTCGTCTGGATCGGCAACTGGGGCGACGAGGAGCGGACGGCTGCGCTGCATGAGTTTCTACTGGCTCCGGTGAAAGCTCTGGGGCTCAAAGCTCGGGTGTATGGAGTGCGCTATCCACAGCACGCTCTGGAGGCGTTGGCAGAAGCGGGTATAGAATACAAGGGTTGGCTCCCCAACTTTGAGGTGCCACAGCTCTTTGCGCGCTTCCGAGCGACGGTGCATGTACCCCGCCGCCCTTATGTCGAGGCATTGCCCGGCGTGCCCACGATACGCCCATTCGAGGCGATGGCGTGTGGCATACCGCTCGTCTCCGCTCCCTGGGACGATGTAGAAGGGCTGTTCACCCCCGGCAATGATTACCTCGTCGCCCAGGATGGAGCCGAGATGCAGCGCCACCTATCAAACGTTCTGTCAAATAACGAGTTAGCATGTAGCCTCACCTCCAGCGGCCTGCAAACCATTTTGTCACGCCACACCTGCGCCCATCGGGTAGACGAACTACTGCAACTTTACAAATCACTCACTGCCAACGAAAGGTCTATAACTGCATGACAACCGGCCTCAACATAGCATTCTTCGGCTCAAGCCTGGTATCGGCTTACTGGAACGGAGCGGCTACCTACTATCGCGGTTTGATACGTGCTCTGCACGGGCACGGACACAACACCACCTTCTATGAGCCTGATGCATATGGCCGCCAGCAGCACCGCGATATTGCTGATCCCGATTGGGCAAAGGTGGTGGTCTATCCCGGCGAGGGAGAAGAAGGTGTGCGGCGTGCTCTGGAAAGCGCTCGCGGCGCAGATGTGATTATCAAGACGAGTGGGGTCGGGGTCTTCGACGAGTTGTTGGAGGAAGCTGTGCTGGACCTACAACGTCCAGGTACCCTTGTGGCTTTCTGCGATGTAGATGCGCCCGCCACCCTCGACAGAGTGCATGGTGACCCTTCCGATCCATTCCTTCCTCTCATCCCCCGCTACGACTTCGTATTCACCTACGGCGGGGGGGAGCCTGTAGTCAGCGCCTACAAAGAGCTGGGGGCGCATAGCTGTGTGCCCATCTACAACGCTCTCGATCCTGCTACTCACCACCCGGTGCCGCCCGATTCCAACTTTGAGGCCGATCTCAGTTTCCTGGGCAACAACCTGCCTGACCGCGAAGCACGCGTCGAGGAGTTTTTCCTCCGAACAGCCACCCTCTTGCCGCAGCACAGCTTTCTGCTGGGGGGTAGTGGGTGGGAAAAGAAGCCGCTAGCTCCTAACACCCGCTATGTGGGCCATGTGTACACCGCCGACCATAACGCCTTTAACTGCACACCACTTGCTGTTCTGAACGTAAGCCGGGAAAGCATGGCGCGCTACGGCTTCTCTCCTGCTACGCGCATCTTTGAGGCGGCCGGCGCGGCTGCTTGCCTCATCACCGACTACTGGGTGGGGGTAGAAACCTTCTTTGAGCCGGGGCGTGAGATACTGGTAGCCCACAATGCCGAAGAGGTCGCCGAGCATCTAACCTCGTTGACGCCGGAGCGTGCGCGCACTATAGGCCAGGCAGCATACAAGCGCGTGCTGGCGGACCACACCTACGAGCGCCGGGCCATGCAGCTGGAGGCGGTATTGCAGGGTGTCAGCCCGCGTCCTGGAATTACGAGCTACGAGTAAGTGGTAAACTGGCACCTCAAAGAGTGACAACGCGCAGACCGTGTAGCGCAAGCTTTCCATCGAACGGCGGACAACGACGATGGACGACCTGACCTCCGCCTTTATGCTTTCAACACCATAAGTAGATGAAACCTTTGCGCTCTTTGCATCCCGTCATCAATCGTCGCGTAAGGTAAACTCGTAATTAGTAATTCATAATATGAAGATAGTCATCCTCGGCCTTTCGATCACTTCGTCCTGGGGCAACGGCCACGCCACCACGTACAGGAGCCTGGTGCGCGGCCTGTCGGCTCGCGGGCACGATCTCCTCTTTCTTGAGCGAGATGCGCCCTGGTACGCCTCCAATCGCGACTTGCCTGACCCGCCATATGGCCGCACTGAACTCTATTCAAGCCTGGAAGAGTTGAAGGATCGTTTTGAGGCCGAGGTGCGCGGCGCCGACCTGGTTATCGTCGGCTCATATGTGCCCGAAGGGGTGGATGTTGGCGAGTGGGTGACCTCAATAGCGCAGGGCATAACCGCCTTCTACGACATTGACACCCCCGTCACGCTCGCTAAACTTGAGCGCGGTGACACTGAATATATCTCTCCGCGGCTTATTCCTCTTTACGACATTTACCTGTCGTTCACAGGCGGTCCGACGTTGCGACGCATCGAGAGGCACTATGGCACCCCGATGGCCCGGCCCCTCTATTGCTCCGTTGATCCCGACCTCTACTACCCTGAGCCTTGCGCTACAAAGTGGGACCTGGGGTACATGGGCACCTACAGCGATGATCGCCAGCCGCCCTTAGAGCGGCTTATGCTGAACCCTGCCCGTCGTTGGCCGCAAGGCCGTTTCGTGGTGGCCGGGCCTCAATATCCGGCAGAGATAGAGTGGCCGCCTAACGTGGAGCGCATCGAGCATCTGCCGCCCGTAGAGCACAGGCGATTCTATAACGAGCAGAGGTTCACCCTCAACATCACGCGGGCCGATATGATAGTTGCGGGCTACTCGCCAAGCGTGCGCCTCTTCGAGGCTGCCGCCTGTGCTGTGCCCATCATAAGCGATTACTGGCCCGGCCTGGGAACCATCTTCAACTTGGGTACAGAGATTCTAGTCTCCCACTCATCGGAGGAGAGCCTCAGCTATCTCCGCAACATGCCCGATGATGAGCGTATGAAAATAGGAGAAGCCGCGAGGGCGCGAGTGCTTACCGAGCACACCTTCGCCCACCGCGCCGCAGAGCTAGAAAGCTACGTTGAGGAGCTGCGGACTCGTGAAAGGTGAAACGTTTCACTGCGCGAAGAGCGTCCTATCTATCTTTTGCCCGTGATCTTCCAGGCGTGTGAGGAACTTGGGGAGCAGGCCGGTGGGCTTTAGCATTCCTCTTATCTTGCCCTGCTCATCATTGCCCGACTCCTGCCACCGGAATATATCCTGCAACACAATTGTGTCCCCTTCCATCCCCTGTACTTCCGTGATGTACACCACCTTGCGCGAGCCATCACGCAGCCGTGATTGCTGTACTATCACATCTATAGCTGAGGCCACTTGCTCGCGTATAACCTTAATCGGCAAGTCCATCCCCGACATGAGGACCATCGTTTCCATACGAGAGAGGGCATCGCGTGGGGTGTTAGCATGGAGAGTGGTAAGAGAGCCGTCATGTCCCGTGTTCATCGCCTGGAGCATGTCCAGTGCCTCGCCGGAGCGCACCTCGCCTACTATGATGCGCTCTGGGCGCATACGTAGCGAGTTGGTCACCAGGTGACGAATTGTGACCGCGCCCGCGTTATCTACATCGGCTGGGCGCGCCTCAAGCGATACTACGTGCCTCTGGTTCAATCGCAGCTCGGCTGAGTCTTCTATCGTAACTATTCGCTCGCCTTCCGGTATAAAGGAGGAGAGGACATTCAGCAGCGTGGTCTTACCGGAGCCTGTGCCCCCCGCCACCACCATGTTCAGCCTGCCAAGCACACACATTCGCAGGAAGCCGG
>JADMIH010000154.1 GCA_015478675.1 Chloroflexota bacterium
CTTTGAAGCATTGAAACTTACTAGCGCTTGTGCTAAGCTCGACTTTGTACAATTATACATTTGGCCTCATGCACAGGCTTAAACCTCTTTATGCTCACGCCTGAGACTTTATAAACATCCGCCTTTGCTGGTGATGTTTACAAACTCCCACAGATGCGTGCAGGCACATCCGAGCACAGGCACAAACGCCATTCGCAAAATTGTACAAAGTCGAGCTTAGAGTAAGTGTTCAGAGTAGGGGTGCAGGGGAGTATCCCCTGACGGGGTATTAGGGGTGCCCCCTGATACTCACCAGGAAGCAAGCCCCCTCTCCCTTCATGGGAGAGGGGGTTGGGGGTGAGGGCGTCTTGCGCAGATACGTCTTGAAGATTGTTCTATCCCAACTCTGAACGTTTACCTCCATCAAAAGCCACCACACCCGTGTAATGCTGCTGCGCCCACGTAAGCACTGGGGGCAAAGGACGTTGGCGAGAAGGACGTTGGCGAGAGTGAAAGCGCCGTTGCATGAGAGGCTGAGAGGCAGCACGTCCAGCAGCACCTGCCTAAACAGTGGAGCAGGCAATGTTCTCAGGCGTTGAGTGAGCCACAGCAGATTGGGGTACGGAAAGAGGGGCTACCCACCCCACAGCACCCCTTCTTCATACAGTACCCTCACGGCTTCTCTAACCGAGCCTATCTGCCGCCAGATAATGCTCAACACGAAGGCCATCATCACCGCGTCAGCGTCAGAGTGCGGTGACGCAAGCCCATGACCTGGTAAGCGGCTACTTGAGCATAGGTGGCAGGGCGGACAAGCTCAGTCAGCCTCGGCTCAACGGAGGCCGCCGAAGGAGCTACGGTAGGGCGCCGAAGGAGCGCTCTCGCTGTATGGCACGGGTATGACGGATGCTACTCTTTTTAGGTTTGGAAGAATTAGCAGTTGGAGATGTACTCATGCACAATTCTACCCAATTTCCTCTCAATTCGGCGCTGAAACTGCTTGACATTCCTATTATTACCTTAACTTATCACCAATGCCCTAATCCCTCACCCCTCGTCACCCACTTTTCCACATCCACCCCGCCTGTACAACCTATCCTTGACTGCCCTCCGGCCCCCGTCTATAATGATGCAAACTCCCACCCGCACGAGGAATATACCCTGTGTTACGCACCCGACCCCGCTCCACTATGCCCGACGATGGGCATACCGACCACTCCGCCGTACAAAACGGCGCACACACTCACCCCCTTGCCGAGATAATCGGCGAGCGCGGGCTAACAGTGCCCGCTATAGTCGCCCTGCAAACGGCCAGACCGCTGGCATGGATGGCAGGACAATTTCTCTGGATAGCTCAACCTTTTCTCCATTCCCTGAAGCTGGGCAGGCGTGGCACTCTCTCGCTCTCCTCCCTGGCACAACTACTCGAAAACGACGCGGGCATAGACTCCTTAATCCACGACCTGACGGCTTATTCCCCGAGGACCCGACAAGATGGACCTGAATAACACGGCCCCAACCTATGGCAACGCCCTTGCTCTGATGCTGGCGCTGTTGGCGCTATTCCTTATCCTCTTTGTTACCTACCTGTGGCGCGCAGGCTATGGACGGGGCAAGCCAGGACAACACTTCTTCCTTCGCCGCATACCCGCCTACGATGCTACCCGTACGGGCCTCGCCCGCGCCGCCGAAACAGGACACGCAGTCCATACCTCCCCCGGCACAGGTCGCGTCGGCGCAGCCGGTATCTCCACCGCCAGCACTCTCGCTGGCCTCGCAACCGTAGAATCTATGGCCCGCGTCAGCGCAATTACGGGCGCACCTGTGCAGGCTACCACCAACGATGCCGTCGCCTTTTCCCTCACCGACAGCGCGCTACGCCGAGGCTACCAGCGTGCGGGCTGGCCGCTCGAAGGTGAGAGGGACGGTGCACGCTTCCTCACCCACAACGACCCTCTAGCCTACGTTGCAGCCGCAGCCGAGGTAGTAAATCAGCAGAAGGTAACACACGCTGTCATGGCGGGGCAGTTTGGCCCTGAAGTTCTCTTGCTCACCGAGGCCCAGCGCCGCACCGGTGCGCAGCAAATAGCAGGCTCCTCTGAGCACCAGGGTCTCGCCATTCTCTTTATAACCACCGAATACCCTCTGCTTGGCGAAGAAATATTCGCATCAGGCGCATACCTTGAGCAACGCACAACTAACATAGCAACCCTCCTGGCCCAGGACGGCCTCCGCTGGGTAATAGTAGCCCTGATTTTAATCGGCTTCATCCTGACAAATATAGGTATAGACCTCACCAAAATATTGACCCTTTACCCTTGACGCAGTACACCATACTCTATGATCCGACGCATCACCACACAAATAATACCCTTCCTCAATCTGATACTCGCCTACGTTGTGGGTATTATCAGCCTGATAGGATTCTTCACCCGTGGCGCCTTTGCCACCCTGGGAGGAACCCTGGCGCAGTGGGTATCTGTGCTGGTCGGCTTCGCCCTTCTTGTGGGCCTTGCCAATCTCGTCAAAGTACACGTTGGGCGCATCTTCAAGCGTGAAGAAGGTTGGCTTTACAGCATTGTGCTCGTAGGTAGCGCCCTCACCGTACTCGCCCTCGGCTTGATCGGTGGCGGCCCCGGCACACCATCCGTCGCCTGGGCCTTCAAGTGGATTTACCAGCCCCTCGGCGCTGCGGTCTTCAGCCTGTTAGCTTTCTTCCTGACAACCGCCCTCTTCCGCACACCACGCATGCGTAGCCGAGAGGCCATTGTGCTGCTCATCGTGGCTGTCATCGTCGTGTTGGGGCAAGCTCCCTTTACTTCTATACCCCCGCTCGACGTAGCAGCCGCCGTGAAAGACTGGATCTTAGACTACCCGGCTCTTGCAGGCATCCGCGCCATCATCCTGGGCGTAGCCTTCGGAGCCATAGGCATCAGCATACGTGTCTTGTTAGGTTTCGATAGACCATACCTGGAGTGAATCATACTGAGTATTGCGTAACGGATAACAGCAAGTCGGAAGGCTAAAAACTATCTCTCCTATATTCCTCACGCAATACGCGCTATACTTATGGATGTAACCTGTCCAAACTGCGGAGCTAGTAATCGTAGCACCAGTCGCTTTTGCGCTCGATGCGGCCACGACCTGCACCCTACCCAGAATCATGAGGCCACAAGCAACAATGAGCCGCAATCTGTAGACCTGCCCTGGCTTCAAGGTGTGCAAGACAGGGCTGTGCTGCCCACAGATCGCCTCAAAGCTGATAACCTCGCCCAGACACCGCCCACACCATCTATACCGTCTATACCATTTACATCCTCAACGCCACCCACAGCGTCCCCAGGCGAACAGCCCGCAACCCAGCAGCCAACGGAGCCTGCAACTACAGAGGAACCCCCCCGGACAGCGCCGCCTGACGAAGCGCCACCTCCCTGGGTGGTAAGTATCCTCGAACCATCAGTAGCGCCTCCCCCCAACGTCGAATCATATGAGCCGGAAGAGATGGCGCACATCATGCCCTGGACTGCCGGCGCACCCGCAGAGGAAGGCGAAGCGCAACCCCCCGGCAACCCCAGCCTCCCACCCTGGTTGAGCGACATAACGGTGCAGGAAACGCTTCAAGGCTCTCCTACTTCCGCCGAAGAAACCTTGCCCAACGCGGCAGACCTCGGCCTCGAAGACATAGAGCCGTTCACGCCACCCGACACGGAGGACGAAGCGCCCGTCGCACCCGCTCCTCCTCAAGAGCAAGAACCACACTGGCTGCGCTCCCTCAGGCCACCCGAAGAAGCTGCGCCTCAACACTTGCCCCTTACCCGGCAGGCAAATCAGCCGCCGCAAGCCTCCTCCGAGCCGAGCCCCACGGAAACGCTCGTTGAGCCTATCGCCCGCGGTCTATCTGTACGCCCTCCCAGAGCCGGAGCGGTAGAGACCCTCGCCGCTCTCATGCAGCCATCCGCTGAAACCGCACGCCGCGTACTTCCTGATGCCCTGGTATTGCCCGGCGCTACTCCTAACGCTGCTCCTACTCCTACCCACGTCTCTGCCGTTCGGCCAAACGCCGCACGCAGTTGGCTCTTTCCCGACGGCATAATCTACCTGGTCATTCTGGCCGCGCTCCTGGCGGTGCTTATTATCAGGCCGCCTTTCGGCAACGTGGACGCCCCTGCCGCTCGCGGCGCACAGCAATTCTATAACGCCATCGAGGCGGTGCCCACCAACAAACCTGTGCTCGTTGTATACGATTGGGAGGCTAGTCGCTCTGCTGAGATGTCGCTCCTTTCCGAAGCAGTTATCCAGCACCTGATGGCACGCCGCATCCGCTTTGTCACGGTGAGCACCGTACCACAAGGCCCAGGCTTCGCCCAGCAGACTACCGACGCGGTAAAATCGAGCTATGGCTACGAGTATGGCCGCGATTACCTCATACTCGGCTACCTCCCCGGTAACGAAGCGGCCCTTACCTCCCTCATGAGCGACTTTAATAACTTGCTCCCCCTCGACTATGTAAATAGCCGCAACGTCAGCGACACAGAGCTTGCCCGCAGCACAAAGATAAGCAGCATGGGCGACTTCTCAATGATAATAGACCTTGCCTCAGAAGAGGCCGAGCTTCGCAACTGGATCGAGCAGGTATCCACCCGCACAGGCCTGCCCATAATAGCCGCCGTCCCCCAGGGCCTCGAGCCAATAGCCCGCCCCTACGAAAATGTGCCGGGTGCAGGCATCAAGGCTCTAATCAGCGGCCCAACAGGCGCGATGCAGTACAGCCAGGAGCTTGCGCGCGGCCGGGGTGCAGCATTGCTCAACAGCGATACTATTTCCAACAGGCTCAACACTCAATCAGTAGCTCAGCTACTCGTAGCCCTCGTAATAATAGCTGCCCTCATCACAACGGGTACAAAAAGAGCGCTCAGGAGGTAAGCGGCAGCCGCTTCGCGGAATTAATTCCGCGAAGCGGCTGCCGTACCATATGGACATAAACCTTATCGGTGGTATAGTCGCAGGGTTGCTCACCTTGATGGTATTCAGTTATCTCCTCGGAGCTAACCCTTTATGGCGACTCGCCCAGAGCCTTTTCGTAGGCGTCTCCGTTGGCTACGTCACTCTGGTGATCCTCACACAGGTGATTGCCCCCTACATAGCACGCGCCATAGTGCCTCCCT
The DNA here is from genome assembly GCA_015478675.1 of Chloroflexota bacterium. The sequence goes on from JADMIH010000154.1 coordinate 5,145, forward strand.
CCAACACCCCCGCCACCGACAGATGGCTCGCTGTAGTGCCCATAGCCCTCGGGCTTCTCCTGCTCCTCCGTATCGCCTTTCCCAGTGCGTGGCCCACCTCCTTCGGCCTCAACATTGTGGTGGTCGTCGGCTCGGCCTTAGCCATAGGAGGTGCGCTCGCAGGCTCTATCATCCCCCAGGCGCTCGACACAATGCGCCTCCTCGACTTCACCAACCTCGACGCCCCAACCATAGCACGCGACATAGGAGATATAGTCCTCGTCCTCGGCGTAATCTGCGCCCTGGCATACTTCGCCTTCGGAGCGCGTCCTAACGGCGACCGCCCAGCCCCCATAAGAGCCGTATCAGCCACAGGACGCTGGGTACTGGTAGTCTCCTTCGGAGCCATTCTAGGCTCCTTAGCAACCACCTTCTATGCAGCCCTTATAGAACGGCTGCAATTTTTGCTGACACTGGTAGGGTTATGACGCGTAGTGCGTGATCAACGCCTCGGCTTAGACAGCTAAAAAGCTAACTTACCCTACCTCCCTACGCATTACGCATTACGCATTACGAAATCCGAGTCTCCAACTATGAACAACAACCAACCAAACACCCCATCGAGCGCGCCCACCATAGCCACAGTCGGCGGCGTTGTCGCCGTTGACGTCGGCTCACTCTACACACGAGCCGCCCTCTTCGACGTGGTAGGCGACGAATATCGCTTCATCGCACGCGCAGCAGCGGCCACCACTGCCGAAGCGCCTTACGCCGACGTGACAGCCGGTGTCTACAACGCTATCCAGGAGCTTGAGCAGATAACAGGACGCAAGCTTACTGATGGCGCCCGCCTGATGATGCCCCAGCGTCGCGACGGCAGCGGCCTCGACCTCTTCATCGTCACCACCAGCGCCGCACCCGCCCTTCGCCTTGTAGTGGCAGCCGTCAGCGGCGACATCTCAGAGGCGAGCGCCATGCAAGCAGCCCATAGCGCCTACACCCAGATCGTCTCTCACATCACCCTCGACGAAGGCATACGCGCAATCCCCACCGAGGACGACGCCATTCTCAGCACAGCCGCCACAGCCTGGCTGCAAGAACAAACAGACAAGCTCCTGGCCCAACCCCCAGACGTGGTGCTCATGGCAGGGGGCATAGACAACGGCCCCGTCGCTCCCCTCCTACGCCTGGCCCGAGTTATCTCAGGCGCAGCCCGTGAGCAAAGTGATAGAGCAGAACGTGTAGCGCGCATAGGCAAAAGCGCGCCCGGTATGCCCACCGTAATCTTCGCAGGCAACACAGCCGCTGGAGAGAGCGTAGCCCAGGCTCTATCTCCCATCTCAGAGATCAGAAGCGTGCCCAACCTCCGCCCTGAGCTAAATGTAGAGCAAACAGCCCCCGTCGAGGCGGCGCTGGCCGGCATCTATCGCGATAGAAGCGTGCCGCAGATACCAGGCTACAACGCCCTCTCGCGCTGGGTAGAAGGCACGATAGTGCCCACCGCTGAATGCGAGCGGCTTATCGCCCGCTACCTCTCGGCCCACTATGGGCGCGAAACCCTCATAGCCGATGTGGGCGCAACCTCTACCTCGCTCTTCCTCGCAAACAAAGACTACGACCAGGCAGTGGTGCTTGGCGGCATCGGCATGGCCTACGGCCTCGGTAATCTCCTGGCCGAGCGTGGCGTTGAAAGCCTCCTGCGATGGCTCCCCTTCGAGATAACCCCCCAGGACCTTACCGACTGGGTTCTGAACAAAGTCATACGCCCACTCTCCCTCCCCCAGACCGCTCGCGACCTTGCTATCGAGCAAGCCCTTGCCCGCGAATGCCTCTCAACAGCCGGAGAAAGCCTGCAAGCCGCACATCGTGGCGGGGGTCGTGAACCCCGCTACGACCTCCTCATAGGCACAGGCGGCCTCCTGGCGAACACACCCAGGCCCGGTCAGGCCGCACTGCTCATGCTCGATGCTCTACAGCCCACCGCCGAAGGTCTCGGCTCTGTCGAGCTTGCAGTAGACACAACAATGCTCATCCCCCCCATCGGCAATCTGGCGCGGCACCACCTCGCAGCCGCCGCCTACATCTTCGACCGTGACTGCCTCGTCTGGCTCGGCACAGCCATCGTTCTGCACGGGGCTTCCTACAGCGCGGACGACCTACCAGCCCAGCCTCGCCACCCCGCCGTCACAGTCACCATCGAGCGCGAGCAGGCTGGCGTCGAGACAGTAGACGTGGCCTACGGCACAATCCAGGTAGTTCCGCTTCGGCCCGACCAGCGTGCAAGCCTCACGGTAAAACCCGCGCCAGGCTTCAGAATAGGCAACAGCGAGCCTGGTAGACCACTCAAAACCCAGCCCGGCCAGGAAGTAAAGGGTGGCATCGTCGGCCTCATCATAGACGCCAGAGGCCGCCCTCTAACCCTGCCCTCTAACCCTGATGCACGCCGCAGCCAGGTGCGACGGTGGTGGGCAGCCCTCGACGCAATCCCTACAGGCGAAACCTTCCAAACAGCTCCCTTCGCCCCACCCGAACCGCCGCAGAGCTTCACCACCGGACACGACAATACCCGGCAGTAACGAAGGAAGACCATGAGCCTCTACTACCCCATACCCCAGCCCACCATCGCCACCAGCATACTCGTGCGGCGCGAGCGGCGCTTGCCCGTGCCGGGCGACGTGCTCGTGCGAACAGGCCAACGAGTAGAACCCTCCGAAGTGGTCGCCCAAAGCACCCTCGCCTCCGAGCCTGTGCGCGTAGACATAGCCGCCGACCTCCTCATAAACCCCGTCGCCGCGGGCAAGCGCCTCATTGTCAGCACAGGCCAGCAAGTAGAGGCAGGCGCTACTCTCGCCCAGCGCGGCGGCCTCGGCTCACGAACCGCCCGCACTCCCGTAGTCGGCATCTTCACCGGCTATGACCCCTCCACAGGCATCGCCCTCATAACCACCCCCTCCGAACCTGTAAGTGTGCAAGCTCACCTCAAAGGCATAGTAACCGACCTTATACCCCACTTCGGGGCAGTCATAGAAACCCCCGCCACCCTCATACGCGGCATCTTCGGCATAGGAGGCGAGCAGCACGGCATCTTGCGGGTTGTTGTCTCCTCCAGCGATGAGCCCCTTACCGCCGACCGGGTAGACGCGCGAGTGACCTACGCCGTTGCCCTCGGCGGCGCTGAAGTCACAGCCGAAGCCCTTCGCCGTATGATCGAGCTGGGAGCGCGCGGCGTGATCGCAGGCAGCATAAGATCGAGTGAGCTAGCCGACTTCCTCGGCTACCCCCAGCATGGAGGCTGGAAGCTGGGTTCCAGCGCCGTCAGCAGTAACGGCTGGGACTTCCCACCACCCACCCCCGGCGTTCCCTCCCCTGTGCCCCCTGATTTTGTCCTCATCATAACCGAAGGCTTCGGCTCAGTGCCCATGTCCCCACGCACTTTCGAGCTAATAGCCGCCTACGACGGCGGAGAAGTAGCCGTAGACGGCGCTACCCGTCTGCGTGGAGGTCTCTCCCGCCCTGAGATAATAATTCCCCTCGCCCGCACCACCTCCGTTCGCTGGCTCGAAGATACAGGTCCCAAACTGGCCGTAGGCACCCAGGTTCGCCTCCTCACCTCCGCCTACCTCGGCCAAACCGCCCAGATTGTCAGCCTCCCCGTAGGCCCAAGAGCGGCCCAATCAGGCGTAATCTCCCCCGTAGCCGACGTCCAGCTAACCGACGGCCAGCGCCTGCGCCTCCCCATAGTAGATATAGAAGTGCTGGAATAGCCGCCACCCAGCGGCGTATTCCACAAGTGGCAAGGCCCTAACCCCTGCTTCTTTGTAAACACACCCCTACCTAAAATACCCAGCTCCCAGCCTCCGCAGGGAGGCTTCGCGGGTACCCTCTGGGTGATGTAGCCCGCGGCTTCAGCCGCCGGGCGTGGGATCGGCTGCTCTATATCAGGTCTATTCTTAAACAGCCCGTAAGCCCCCTTTGAGCCTTTGGGCAGTAAACGTTCAGAGTTGGGGTGCAAGGGGCTATGCCCCTGATGGGGTTACAGGGGTGTCCCCTGACACTCACCAGGAAGCAAGCCCCCTCTCCCTTCATGGGAGAGGGGGTTGGGGGTGAG
>JADMIH010000155.1 GCA_015478675.1 Chloroflexota bacterium
ACGAGGTGCTCCTCGGCTTGTTAGGTGTGCAAAGCTATCAGGTTACGTATGGCGTCAGACCTTAGGAGCCGGTTAGCGGCTGAAGCTGTAGACGGTACTAGCCGCAGCTTCAGCCAAGCTGTTAGGGAATAGAGAGGATTCGGGGAGACCCCAAACCCCGGCAGGGGAGCGCCCCTCCACTCCCTCTTTCCCTAACAGGCGTCCTGATCCTGCACTAGCGACGACCTGGCGCAGGAGTAATACACCCCAGGCTGGATGCTGGGCGGCACCCGCCGGGCGTAGCACTGCTGCCTCTCTGGAGCTTATTGTTAGATAGTCTTTAGGTGACGGGCAGCTTATCCACAGGCGCTTTGTCGGAGTTTTGCAGGCCGCTCTCCTCACTGTCAAGCGCCAGAATGGGCAGGGTGAAGGCGAAGGTAGCGCCCGCGCAGGGTTTGCTTTCCACCCATATACGGCCACCCTGAGCTTCTACCAGCGCTTTGGCAATCGCCAGCCCCAGCCCGGTACCCACGCCGCTATCGCCCTGCCCATTGTCAACCCGGTAGAACTTGTCAAAAAGGTGCGGCAGATACTCGGGCGCGATCCCGATGCCATTATCTACTACGCTGATAATTGCATGCTGCCCCCCCGAATACGCCCCTGTTACGCTGATCACATCCGCCCCTGAATATTTGGCGGCGTTCTGCAACAGATTCACCACCACTTGCTCCACGCGGCGTGGGTCGGCCTGCACCATTGGCAGCCCCTCGCCAAGCTCGCAGTCGAACTTCATCTGAGGGTAGTGTTTGCTGACCCGCTCTACTACCCCTTTGCAGAAGTGCCAGAGCAAGATAGGCTCTGGCACTATGGGCAGCCTGCCCGCATCGATCCGCGACATCTCAAGAAGGTTCTCTACAAGGTCGGTCAGCTTATCGCTCTCGTCCGCTATGATAGAGAGGAACTCATCACGGGTCTGCTCGTCCCAGTGTCCGTCGTCGCCCATGAGGGTGCGTGAATAGCCTTTGATCGAGGCAAGAGGCGTGCGAAGCTCATGCGAGACCATTGAGACGAAATCATCTTTGAGCCTGTTGGTCTCGCGCAGAGCGGTGGTTTCGGCAGTCTCTTTAATAAGGCGCACATTTTCTATAGCCACCGCCAGCTGATCGGCCACACCTTTCAATATCTGCGCTTCTTCCTCGTTGAAGGCGTGTGGCAAATCGCTCCCCAGCGCCAGTACCCCCAACTGCCGGTCGCCGAGGCGAATTGAGACTAGCAATAGCGAGAAGACGCCGCGTTCCGCGAGAAAGATGAGGGCGGGAGCAGTGGCGAGGCGAGTATCATCGCAAATAAAGGTGTCGGCTGAACCCAGCATCTCAAGCTCAGCTTCAAGCTCCTTGCTGTCAAGCCGAGCCATTGCATTCTCTGAGCCGGTGATCGGCTGCGAAAAGACTGTATTGCTCAACTCTCCTATCTCTTCGTCGTACAAAGAGATAGAGGCGCCGCTATGTTTGACTATACGCTCTATACCATGCAGAGCAGTCTGGAAAACGCGGTTGAGATTGAGCGACGAGCTATTTATCGAGCGAGCAAGCTGGTTGAGCACCTCAAGGCGGTCGGCTTTACGTTGTGTATCTATCAGCAGCGCGGCATTCTCGCGGCGCTGCCTGAGAATGCGCTGTGAGGCTGTGCGTACAATGGTAAACAAGGATATATAAAGGAAGAGGAAGCCGAAGGCTATACTGGTCCATAGATACTCGCTGGTGATTGTGAGGCCATCTCTGAGGTCTCCTATATCAAAGTAGCCCTCGTAAGCACCGCTGATTCCGTTCTGACCTGGCAGTTGGAGGGGAGTGTAAACCTCCAGCAATTCAGTGAAGCCTCCATAGCCACGCTCATCCACATTCTCGGTTTTCGTCAGGTCAGAAATATCACCCACCACCTGGCCGCTAAAGGCAGCAGCAAGCTCGTCTGTGATGGGGAAGTTCCTCCCCACCAGCTTTGCATCATCCGAGTAAATCACCATCCCATCTTTATTCCACAGCTTGACGCGCACGAGACCGGAGCCGCCGAGGGTTCCCAGCGCGCTGTCAAAAGTTTTGTATGCTTTGCTGGCGCTGCAAGCCTCCGGCGTCAACCCTCTCGCACAGATGCCGTTCGCAAGGATATTTGCGGTGAGGAACGGCCCCGCCACAGGGGGCATTAAGAAAGCAACGGTATTCTTCTCCTGCTCGATTGCCTGCCGCTGCAAGTAATCGGTCAGGCCCCAGCCCAGAAGCGCGCCTATCACTATGAAAAGCACAAGGCTTATGATGGAGAATCTTTGTAGCAGCGACAATCTGGACATAACGTGCTAGAGTTGAGGCTTCGGCGTCTGAAAGCGGTATCCAAAGCCAGGTTCAGAAAGAATGTACTGAGGGTTAGAAGGGTCCTTCTCAACTTTCTGGCGCAACGAGCGGATATAAACCCAGAGATAGCCGCTTTCATCCCTGTACTCAGGACCCCACACCTTCGATAGCAGATCGGCGTTCGGTATCACTTTGCCTGCTTGCTGGGCAAGCTGTTGGAGCAGCTTGTATTCGGTGGGTGTTAGCTTTACTACTTCGCCGGCGCGCTCAACGCGGCGGTGGACGAAATCTATCTTCAAGTCGCCCGCCTCAAGCACAGGCTGCTCTTGACCGGGAGTGGCTGTATGAGTGCGCCGCAAGAGAGCACGCACGCGGGCCACAAGCTCATCAGGATCGAACGGCTTTGTCATATAGTCATCCGCGCCGATTTCCAGGCCGTGCACCTTCTGCGCTTGCGAACTCAGCGCCGTCAGCAGGATTATCGGCACGTCCGAGGTCTCTCGGATGCGTTGCGTGAGGGTGAGGCCGTCCACTCCGGGCATGGTTATATCCAACACGATCGCGCTCGCAGGCTCCGCGTCAAGCTGGTCGAGGGCGGCGGCGGCGTGGCTGGCTGTATTGACCTGGAAGCCTGCCCGCTCCAGGTTCACCCTGACGAGGCGCAGAAGCCGAGGGTCGTCGTCAACTACAAGGATACTGGTCTTTGGCTGCATAGTTATGGGTCAACTAGTAAAGAGTAGGCCGCAGGAATCTCTCTCGTCACGCAAGGATACCATACTAAATAATACAACGGAGGTAACAGTTGCGCAAAATAGACGCACGTTGTAAGCGTTCAGAGGAGTTGGGGTGTAGCAATCTTCAAGGAGTAGCTGTGGAGGCGTACCCTCACCTACCCTTACGTACCTTCACCCCAAACCCCTTCTCCCTTCATGGGAGAGGGGACTTTATTGCTGGGGAGTATATCTCCCATGAAGGGAGAAGGGGCCAGGCCAGCCCCTCCACCCTAAATCTGAACACTTACCTGGCGTTTCACGCTTCACGAGTTCGCTGCTCTCAAGATTCCTTAAGGCCATCTTAAGGCGGCCCCTTGCACTTTCAGGCGCTTTTCAGGTGCATGCCGCTAATATACAAACGACCCGGCGCACTCAGACCAACTAACCAGCCTTAAGAGCGTGAGAAAGCAGTATTGACATGAATACAACTTCTGTTACAAACCCGCTACATATCGGTACATTGTCGGTGCCAGTCACCGGTGGCCCGACAAAGACCTTTATCCAATCGATAAGTGTAATCAGCGCGCAGGAGCGCAAATGCGCTCTGCAAGAGATATACGATGCCCACATTGAGCAGATTTATAAGTTCATCTACTTTAAGGTGGGCAACCGCGAAGATGCTGAAGATATCACGTCCCAGGTCTTTATCAAGGCATCCAACTCCCTCGATGTGACACAGGCTGAGCATACGCGACTGGCATGGCTCTACCAGGTGGCACGCACAAGTATAACCGATCACTGGCGGAGCTACTACAGGGGGCCTGTCACCAGCCTGGAAGAGCTGGAAGAGCACAGGGCAGCCAACCTGGCCGACAAGCCTTTGCGCCTGAGCAACGACGACATAGAAGAAACCAACCTCGCGGGCGAGAAGATACGCGCCATACTGGAGATGCTCCCCCAGAACTACCGGCGCGTACTGCAACTCCGCTTCCTGGAAGGCTGCTCGCTCAGAGAGACGGCGCAAGCCATGCAGATCACCGAGTCGAACGCTAAAGTGATGCAGCACCGCGCGCTCCAGAAAGCAGTAAAGCTAGGGGCGCACCTTGTAGCCGCGTAAGAAGGGGTTCGCCCCTTCCGAGGTAGAGGGAACAAAGGAGATAAAACAAGGCAATAACCTGGCTTTGCGCCAGGTTATTGCCTTGTTTTCAAGAACGAAAGCCCCTACCCACGAGAGGCGAGAGGTTGATTAATAATAGACCCGGGAGAGGGCTTCCTTCGCTTACAGCACCAACCCTTGCTGGCGCACATGCGTAGCTCTGTAGAGCGGTGAATGAGAATTTCCTTGACTAAAATAGAACAAGTGTTATAATCAGCGTGCGAAATGGTCGTCTGCCAGGATTTGTTCAATCCTCATAGTGGGTGGCGGATGGCATGGGAGCGCGGCTGTCTGAGACACCACACTTACATACAAAAATCTCTTGCGTCCCTTTGATCCGTATTATGTAGGGCACAGTGAGCCGAGATACGGGATGCAAGGTCGCGCAAATCCTACGTGCAACTACTTTCGTACGCAAACCATCAGGAGGAAAACCGAATCATGAAGAAGAAACTTATTGGAGCACTGGCACTGCTCCTGCTGGGCACAACGCTCGCGGCATGCGGCGCGACCGCAACCCCCACAACAGGCACGACGGGCGCAACAGGAAGCAGTACGACGCCTGCCATTGTGGAGCCGGGCAGGACACCCACCACCGACATCACAGGAGGCGACACCACACCCACCACCGACATCACAGGCACGGCAATGACACCGACCACGATGATGTCAGATACTACACCTACAGCGAGCAGCACTGGCAACACGGCAGGCAAACGCAAGGTGGTGGTTAGCTCCAAAAACTTCACAGAAGAGTATATAATCGGCGAGATGTACGCCCTCGTCCTTGAGCAAGCAGGCGTGCCCGTTGACCGCAAGCTAAACCTGGGTACCACAGAGATAGCGCAAGTTGCTCTCCTCAAAGGCGGCGGCAACGGCGGCATAGACCTGTACCCTGAATACACAGGCACGGGGCTTATCAATGTGCTCAAGGCTAGCCCTATCTCCGACCCCCAGCAAGCCTATGACGCTGTGAAGAAGGGTTATGAAGAGCAGTTCAAGCTCACATGGCTTGACAGAACGCCCATGAACGACACGCAGGCTATGGCTACAACACAGGATGTCTCTACTCAGAAGGGCATTAAGAGCATAGCGGACGCCTGCGCAAAGGCGGGGGACCTGACGATTGCCGCAGGCGCTGACTTTAAGGATCGCGCCGACGCGCTCCCCGCCTTACAGAAGATCTACGGCGCTTGCAACTTCAAGGATATAAAGATTGTAGAGCCAAACCTGCGCTACAAGGCGCTTCTCAACAAGGACGTTGATCTGACGCTCGCTTACGGCACCGATGGCGAGATTTCGGGCAACAACCTCGTGTTGTTGCAAGACCCCAAGAACTGGGGGCCACCAGATAATGTAGCACCCGTCGTGCGTGACGACGTGCTGGCGATGTATCCGGAGATTGCTCCGGCCCTCAACGCTGTTGACGCCAAAATTACCAACTCGGAGATCTCTGCGCTCAACTGGGAAGTGGCGGGCAAAGGCCGCGAATACGCCGACGTAGCCAAGGAGTGGCTACAGAAGCAAGGGTTGCTCAAGTAGATTTTTCTATTACAGCTTCCGGGTGCTCAGGATTAGCAGATACAAAGCGGGTTGCGGGGAACGCGCCCGTTTTGGAGAAGAACCACTATGATTAACGATGTGGTAAGCGCGAGTCCTGACGCCCTGGGCTCGAAAAGTGAAGAGTGGAACTCCTCGACGGATGCTCCGGCTGTTGTTTTCGAGCACGTCACCAAGCGCTTCCCCTCAGCGGATCGGGCTGCTGTGGACGACGTTAGCCTGGAAGTCGCACCAGGCACTCTAGTAGTGCTCCTCGGGCCTTCCGGCTGCGGCAAAACTACCCTCCTCAAAATGGTCAACAGGCTTTATGAGCACGATGCGGGGCGTGTGCTCGTGGAGGGGCGTGAGGCACGCAGCTTCAAAGTTACAGACCTGCGGCGGCGCATAGGCTATGTCATACAAAGCACAGGCCTCTTCCCACACATGACTGTGGCGAAGAATATAGCTACTGTACCCGACATGCTCGGCTGGGATAAGGCTCGTACAAATAGACGCATAGATGAGCTACTGGCACTGGTAGGCATGCCCACAGAGCAATATCGCGAGCGCTATCCTGCACAGCTTTCGGGAGGGCAGCAGCAGCGAGTTGGGTTGGCGAGAGCGCTGGCAGCCGACCCTTCCATTATGTTGATGGACGAACCATTCGCCGCTATAGACAACATAACGCGCCGCCGCTTGCAGGATGAGCTCCTCGATATACAGCGCGAGGTGCGCAAAACCATCCTCTTTGTCACCCACGACGTTGACGAGGCGATCCGCCTTGCCGATCGGATCGCAATAATGCGCGAGGGGCGAGTAATCCAGTACGACACACCACTTCATATACTCTCTGCTCCAGCCGATGACTTTGTTTCGGAGCTGGTAGGCGCGAAGGACGTGCTTCGTAGGCTGAGCCTGCTGGCGGTAGACACTGTTATGGTGCCGATAAGCCCTTATCGATCGCAGAGTGGTACGCCCGTCTTGCCGGAAGGCAGCAGCCTGCGCGAAGCCCTGAGCCTACTCTTGAGTAGTAACTACGATGCCCTTACAGTGGTTGATGGCACAGGCAACCCTGTTGGCGTAGTTGATCTGTCTTCTATACGGCGTGCAACACATGAGCATGAAAGGTGACACATTGCGTATCTTCGTATCGTGCATTATGTAACGATTTATGTAAGAGTATCCTTACCCTCAACTTATGCACTACGCACTGTGGGCCCCTTTCACCTCCACCTCTGATATGACAAACTCGCCTCTTACCAGCTATCTCTTCCAGCACTTCGACCGGGTCTGGCCTTTGCTGGTGCAGCATCTTATTATCTCCGGCATCTCGCTGGCGATTGCCCTGGTGATCTCGCTGCCGATGGGGCTGTTGCTGAGCCGCGCTCATGCTCTGGCTACGCCTGTGCTCGGTCTCTTCGGCATTATCTACACAATACCGAGCTTCGCCCTCTTTGCCTTTCTGGTGCCCTTCACGGGAATAGGATCACGGCCGGCTATCATTGCTCTCTCAGCATATGCGCTCGTGGTGCTAACCCGTAACACAATGGTAGCTTTCAACAGCGTTGATCCTGCGGTGAAAGAGGCGGCGCGGGGTATGGGGATGAGCAACGCACAGCTACTCTGGCGGATCGAGGTGCCGCTGGCACTGCCGATAATTGTGGCGGGCATGCGCATCGCTACACTCTCAACCATAGGACTTACCACGATTGCCTCGTGGATCGGGGCAGTCAGCCTGGGACAGCTACTCAGGGACGGGATGAACGACCCTACCGGCTCCAAGCTCTACGCCGGTGTCATCAGCGTGGGTCTACTGGCGGTGGGCGCGGACCTCATCTTTCGCCTCATCGAGCGCAGCGTCAGTATGCCTGGCGCCAGAAGGATGTCCCGAAAGGCGAGACTTACTATGGAAACCGCCCAACCCAAAGAAGCATAGCGGGAACAAGCGATGGATCTTCTTGGGCAAGCCCTTCAATACGCCGCCGACCCCAGCAACGATTTCTGGAAGGAGGTAGCCACCCACTTCGAGCTAAGCGCGCTGGCGTTAGCTATTGCCATCCTGATTGGCGTGCCCCTGGGCATCTGGATCAGCCGCTACGGGGCTTTCGCACGGCTGATGGTCAACGTGGTGGGCATAGTGCGGGTTGTGCCGAGCATAGCTGTCCTTTTCCTGCTGCTTCCTTCTCAGGGGATCGGCTTCAGGCCCGCGGCAATCGCGCTGACGCTGCTGGCGGTGCCGCCACTCCTCATCAACACCGATGCCGGTATGAGAGGAGTAGACCGCTCCACAGTAGAGGCCGGGCGGGGCCTGGGGATGTCTGCCTGGCGCTTACTCCGTAGGGTGCAGCTACCGTTGGCGATGCCGGTTATACTGGCCGGGCTGCGTATCGCCACAGTGGAGGTGATAGCAAGCGCTACCCTCGCCACGCTAATTGGAGGAGGAGGGCTTGGCGATTTCATAGCGAGCGGGCTGGCGCTGTCGCGCAACGATATCTTGCTTGTAGGGGCTGTCCCTGTGGCTCTGATGGCTCTCCTGGCCGAGGTAGGCTTATCTTACTTACAGCGCAGAACAACCTTACATGCAAGGTAGCCAAGCATGACCCTCCACTGCAACCCAGCATTGTACTAAGGAAAAACCCTACCCCACCCTTCCCATAAGTAGTGGAGGGCTTTTCTTCTTGAAAACAAAGATACGCCTCTGCCCGAAGACAGAGGCGTATCTTTGTTTTCATCTTCTTTATTCCCCTCCCCGCGGGAAGGGGCAAGGGGATGGGAGTCTGACTATCTCGACGCTGTGAACGTTACTTAATACGCTTTATGATGTGATAACCGAACGGGCTCGCGGCGGGGTCGTAATCGGAGATGCCGATTTCGCCCACTTTCAAGGCGAATCCAACGTTGCCGAAGGCGGGCACCATGCTGTCTCGTGAGTACTCATCAGCCGAGCTGGGGGTTATGCCGGTATTGGACATCTTATAGATGCCGGGAGGCGAGTCGTCGGTATTATCTATGACGAGCTGGTCAAAGTTCGCGCCGCTCTTGGCCTTGCTCAGTAGATCGTACGCGAGGGTTTTCGCCTGCTCCTGTGTGCGGGTAGCCGCTTTGGGAGGCGGATTGCCCTGAAATCCTACGGCATCCTTGAAGCCGATCAGTATGTGCTGCACAGTGATGTGCTGGTCCTGCCCGGCGTTGCTTTGTCCAGAACTGCTCTGCATGGGTGTATTCTCCACGGGGGCGCTGGTCGGCAGAGCAGCAGGCTGCACTGTATTACTTCCCCCACAAGCGACCAGAGTCGCGGCCATTACGAAGAGCATTGCCATGCTCAAGATTACCCTTTTCAAAGTTTCCTCCTGATATTTCGGGTCTGACGTAGGGACCTGGCTTAAAGTGTACCATTTACGTGGACGCTGTGTCCAGAGGTAGCTGTTCAGTAACTGTTCAGAGTAGGGGTGGAGCAACCTTCTTGGGGTA
>JADMIH010000365.1 GCA_015478675.1 Chloroflexota bacterium
CGGGGTTGTTGCCGAAGGGCTTTTCAGAGGCGGGTGGTTTCGGGAGCGAGTGGGCTCCGCAGCAGTAAATCGCTGAGCCGGGCAAGAATTCCGAGAGCTCCAAGCGGGCTGGGGGTCGATCTTGTGTTTCTCACGGCCTTCTTGATGTTCATCGCTGCCGCTGTCAGCCAAACCTGAATTTGGACATTGCGCCTACCCCTGAATCGTGTCTGCCTCAGACCGTGCAACTCTTTGGCCAGGCCGAACGTACCCTCTGCATAGATCTTTCTCTCCACCATCCGCTGCTTGCCCAATGGGCTTGCCAGCCGTTCCTCAGCAGCCTCGACGAACTCCTGCGCCCAGGAGCGGTGCATGGTTCTTTCTCTGCCTGCCGGGGTGCATTGCGTTCGCTGTGGACAGGACCTGCAACTGTCCTTCGGTGCCCGGTATTTAACCCTCCCGCTCCCTGTTGAGTTGGCCGCGCGATGCAACTTCTGGCCGGCAGGACAGAGGTAGGCATCCTCTTCCGGAAGCCAGGCGAAGTGCTCGCGGCCCCAGATGTCCTTGCGCATGTTGCCGAAGCGGGTGGTGGGAACGAACGTCGGGATGCCGAGCCGGCCGAGGTAGAGGTAGTTCGCCGTCGTTCCGTACTTCGCATCCGCGACCAGCGCGGGAACGCCTAGACTGCTCAGACGCCGATGCTGCCAGAGCACCTCTGGAAGGAGATGTTCATCGGCGGCGGCGCCGGTGGTGGCCACGGCAGAGGTGATCACCTGCCCGCCCCTCCCGGCTACGGCCAGGTGGGCCTTGTAGGCGAGATGCCGGCCGAAGTCCGGCCGGTTGACGAGGGTGGCGTCAGGGTCGGTCCGGCTCACGAATTCCTGATTGGGGCGGAGGGCCCGGCTTGAGCCAGGGACGGACGCACTGACCTCTGAGTCGGGCGCGCGCTCCTCCTCTGCAGGGAGGTCGTTCTCCTCCTCCAGACGACGCAGATACTCAGTCACTGACAGCGGCGGCTGAACCACGTCCTCGCGGCGCTTGAGCGAATCGACCGAGGCTCCGGCCCGGATCAACGTGCTATCCACGTAGACCGGCCCCTCGCCCAAGAGGCCCGCCTGCCGGCAGAGTTCGATGGACTGCCGAAAGAACTCCTCAAAGACGCCACTGCCCAGACGCGCACGCGCTTTCGAGAGGACGCTATGGTCCGGCGTCGCCACATCGAAGTCGTAACCGAGGAACCAACGGTAGCCCAGATGCAGGCTGACCTCCTCCGCCAGGCGCCGCTCGGACGTGATGCCGTAGAGGTAGCCAATGAGCAGCATCTTGAAAATGACGACGGGATCGATAGAGGGTTGACCGGTGTGGCTGTAGTAGGGACGACAGAGAGGGCGGACGAAGGAGAAGTCGAGGCCTTCGGCGATGCGACGCAGCAAATGCTCGCGCGGTACAAGCCGGTCGAGCGAGAGCTGATAGTAGAGCTTGGACTGGAACTGCCGCTGACCCATCATCGCCTGCCTCCTGAGCAAAAGGTCTATACCGATCATACAAGTTAGCAGATCTTCAAGCCAGAGTTCGGCAACAACCCC
>JADMIH010000156.1 GCA_015478675.1 Chloroflexota bacterium
ATATGGCCCGCTTTGTTGGTCAGGCATCGAGGCGAGCAGAGCCGGGTCGAAGCGGTGGTGCAGATCGGAGCGGAAGATGAGAAGGAAGGCTAATATATTGGCGGCGATCACCAGCGCCGCCGCCAACAACAGGTGCAAGAGGAAGTTCCCCAGGTCGCGTGGAAAGGTGGTGAGCACCAGCACATTGATCGGGTTGCTCACCGGCAGAACGAATGACGCTGTATCGGCAATGAAGGTGGTGGCGAACATGAAAGGCAGCGGTTCGAGCCGCAGCCGCACCACGAGCGCATAGACAAGAGGGGTGAGAATAAGCGCGGTAGCATCATTTGTGAGGAACGTTGTGATGAGCACGCCTATCAGCATCATGTTGACCATCAAGCGAGTGGCGCTCTTTCCTGAGAGGCGCACCGATAACCGCGCAAGAGTGTCGAAGAAGCCTGCGCCCTCAGCTATGGCGGAGATGGTCATCAGCCCCAGGAAGAATCCGAAGACATTGAGATTGTCGGAGAGGATACCGGCGGCCTGCCCTATCGAGACGACGCCGAGGGCGAGCATAGCCGCGCCTCCAAGGAGCGCCGCCGCCCATTCAGGGAAGCCGCGAGGCCTGCCTATCACCAGCACAAGGGTCGCCACAAATACAAGCGACCCTAGAATCAAAGGAAGGCTCATTTCGCCTCGATTGGCGAATAAGATGATAACATCTGGTTACGACATGCTTACGTCATTTTTTCCGAACTGCATCTCCCAGTGCGTCCTCGCTCAGGGAAGATAGCTGCAATAGCGACGCACAAGGGTCGCCTTCCAGATCGAAATATTGGGCAAAGGCAGGCTCTGTCTTCAGGCCGTCGCGCTTCAATTCGCGGATGGCATTGCGTGCCCGGCTGCCACCTATCTCCAGCAGGCGTGCCTCAACCAGCATCAGCCTGTATGCACTCTGCTCGGTTACGGGCTTTGGCTGGCCCGTGATCTCGATGTTGAAGCCCCCTGAGGTGAAACGGGCGACAACCGACGGCATGCCGCTTATAGTTTCAGGGTGTATATTGAAGTCTCTGCGCTTTTTATAGGCATCTGCGACACGGCGCGCAAACGCCTCCAGGTCTTGAGCCTCGCATATTATACCGAGGCCGCTTTCTTCAACGTCAATGTCAAGAGGAATAGCGCCCACCAGGGCCGGAGAATAGTCGCGCAACACGCTGAAGAGAGCCAGGTTGAGCAAAGCATGGTAGGCATCCATCTGCCGGGCAGTGCCCTTCAGCAGAGAAGATATGTTGTTCAGATTGTTTTCCATAGTCACTATGTTACCATATGCACGCCAAGCAGTTAGGAATGGGGGCTAAGTGCGCTAAGGTTACTGATAGCTGATTCCGGGCCTGACCTCTCACTCCTCCGCACTCGCTGCGCTTCCCATCTTGCATGCCCTCAAGCCGAGGAAGAGGGGTATCTCCTGGCGGGCGCGGTGGGCGGCTTTACTTTGCGCGTCTGGCGCTGCTACTTTGTGGGCCGGTATCTCTACCATGCGCTCTAGCAAGAGGCCGTTGTTGCTCAGGCTGTTCACGTACACATTGAGGGGGCGGTGAAAGCTGCGGGTCGTGGCGCTGGGAGGCTTGCCCGGCAAACTCTTCATCGGCACAGCTAAAGGGGTCAGGTAGCTGTCTACTCGCCTGTAGTGCAGCTTGCGCCCTTCGTCCCAGCCCCAGCCACTTTGCCTGGGCACCCGAAAAGCGGGGTGGGTAAGCAGCAGCACAACGCGACCCCCCGGCTTGAGCGCCCACGCAGCCGAGGCAAGCACGGCATCTAAAGGGTCCATATCCTGAATACTCAGAAGGAAGACCGCCGCGTCGAATTCACCTTTGCGCAGCTCGTGCATGGCAGGCAGGTCGCGAGCATCCCCCAGGAGGAAACGCCCCGCGCCTGGATGCCGCCGTTCAGCAATCCTTATCAACCTGGGGCTGGCATCTATGCCAGTGTAGTGGGCCCCCGACAATGACAGATAGGGTGCGAGCACGCCCTGCCCCGCGCCGATATCCAGGATGCGCTCGCCCGGCTTTGGTTCGAGCAGCGCGAGCAGCGCGGGCACTGCCGTCTCGCGGTGATATTCACTGCCACCTTCGCCGACCCACCCGTCGTACCAGGCAGCCACCGCGTCCCAGCTTGTGGGTACGTTGAGTTTACTCGCTCGGTCTTGTCGTTTCTTGAACTTCGCCAACTTCTTGCTCCTTTGCTTTACAGGCATATGCCCTATGCCGCACGCGACTGCCGGACAAAAGATGAACCATAACGCCGGGCCTCCAGAATAGGAGACCAGGGTTATGGTTCGGGTGCGGCAAAGCGCGGCTACTTCCGCCCGCGACAGGCGCGAACGGCTAATGCCATATAAAGCGGCGGGAGCTTTGCCGCTACTTTATGCGAATGCGAATCATCGTGGTGGTTGTGTGAAACATAATATGGGATAAGAAGTTAGTAGCCGGTAGTTATCAGATGGCTATCTAAGCCCTGGTGAGAAGTATAGCAGAAAATGGCGTGGAGAGCATCATACCAGCGAAGTATTTCAGGGCATCTTCAAATTGAATCTATATTCTCACTTGCGTGAATTACTAATCAGCCTCTAAATAGAAGGGAAAGGCAACGGTTACGAGCTGCTGCGCTGTGGGCTATTGAGCCGAAGCTGGCTGACAGCTCCATGACAGGAGGAGACTGTGCCTACTACTACACTCTTGCCTGTGGCCTCCGGCTCCTGAGAGAGCGCTAACAGGTGGTCACGGGCTTCCGTGTACTCCTTGATGTAGAGCTTGTCAATGCCCGGCACGCGAAACTTCGGCTTGAAGACCACCGCCGCCGCAAATAGCTCGCTCTGGGAAGCGGCGTATTTATTCACCCTATCCTCGAGTTCCCAGGTGCGCACGTCACGAGTCATTGGGCAGATGTGCGGCGCGCGGCAGTTGGTGGGGCAGACCCAGTTGGCTGCGCTGATGTAGCGGCAGCCAACTGGGTCGAGGTATTCGTAAGGTAATCCGCCGAACTCGTGCGTCACCGGCTCTACCGTGATTGCATCTTCACCCAGCTTATCGCGCAAGCTCCAGGTGAGCCACTCAAAAGCCAGGTGCGGTGCAACCGGAGCGGGTACGGCTTCGGCTTCGGGGGACAGGGCGTCCCAACACTTTTTCATGTAGTCCAGCCAGTCACTCTGCACGAAGCTGACGCAGCGGTTCTCAGCAATCTCAGGTAGAGCGCGGGCAGGAGGCCACGTATTGCGGTCTACCACGATAATACGTGCATCAGGCGATATACGCCCGCGTTTACGCCCCTTCTCTATGTGCCTGACGTGGTGCGTGCCGAAGCAGCCGCCGCCGAAAACGATAAATAGCTCGCCAGGGTAGATCTCCATATCTACATCCTACCACAGCGGGATACCGTTGTGCTAAGGCGAGTATAACGGTACTGTTCAGCAATGGGGGTTGGGGGTGGGGGTGTCACCTCGCTCACCCCATGCCCCTCCCCCATGAAGGGAGAAGAGCTGTATCCCTGTACACTCAGCATGAGTAAAGCCCCCTCTCCCACGAGGGGAGAGGGGCATGGGGTGAGGGCAAGTGGCGGCGCACATATATACCTCTTGAACTTGGTTCTACCCTAAACCTGAACACTTTCGTAATGCGTAATGGCTGGGGACAAAGGTGCTCTGTTCTCAGCCATTACGCATTACGCATTACGCATTACTCATCAGCTGCTGGGAGAGCCGCGCCTGTATGCTTGCACCCAGTCGAGGAGGTTTCCGGGGCAAGAAGTCTGGTTGCCTGCCTTGTGGAGTTCGCCGTGACCCCACACATCAGCGCGGGCGGCTGGGATGTCAGGGCGGTGATGGCATAGCCAGTCGAGCAGCATCTTGAGGCCTGCCGTCTGCGCCGCTGTGACATCCTGCCCAGGCCCCAGATCGCAACAGACCGCCAGGCCGGAGGTGTTGGCAGCGCGTGCGTGCCAGGTTATGAGCGTTTCGGGCTGGGTGCGCCAGAGGCGACCGTCAGCTGAGACTCTGTAATGGTACATCAAGCCGAAGCCATGCACCGGAGGCCCACCGCTCTCATTCCAGTTCTTTTGTATATGGTAATTCGCCTGCTCGGTATAGCGCGCCACAGGGTCGTATCCTATAGAACCCCCGTGCGGCGCGGGCACAGGCACAGCGTCATAATGCACCACAATCTTCGTAATAGCGCCCAGGGCGCGGCTTCGCCAGTTGGGGTCGTCCGGCTTTCTGGGCAGCTTCTCAATGATGTCAATAATGTCAGGCATAGTGCTCTCCTTTCCAGGGATTAGTAGCTGATCCCCGATCACTCAGCCCTCATCACCCTTTTCGTGCGGCTTTATACTGGCTGTAAGCTCCTATCGGCGCGAGGCCGAGGAGTATGCCTGCAACCAGGAAGCGGACGAGAGGAGTGACGGTAGGCCAGGCTGTAATTACCTCTGCCAGCCCTGCCACCGACAGGCCGATTATTAGAGCCGCCACTCCTGCATAGCGGCCTGGTAGCCCAAGCTGCTTTATCCCCTGCACCAACAGAGGCACGAGCACAAGGGCGGGTATACCAAGTAACGTAATCCCATTTAGAAAGTCGTCCATATTTGCTCCTTCGTGGACGACCGGCGGCCCCCTTTCTGTGGTTGGTCGCCGGTCGGCGTCAGCCAGGTCTAAATCCGCACACCCTCAAGCCGGGCGAGCGCGATGTCGCGGAAGAGGGCGAGGCCGCAGTACCACTTGATGCGGGTGCGCCAGGCGTCTTTGGTTTCAAGCGCACCTAGCGGCTGCACCTGTATCCCTCCATTGTCGAGACCGCAGAGGCCCGTCTGGAAGCCGAACTGAATCGCATAGATAGACGAGCAATCGCTGTTAGCACCTTTGGTCTCGGTGTCGAGGATATGGTCATCTAGCTCTACGGGGATGCCGTCGTAGGTGAGCACCCGGCGGCCAAAGGCATCGGCGCTCGTCTCCAACACACTGCCGGAAGCGCGGCGCAAGCTCGAAAGCTTTCTCCTGCTGCGCTTGGACATGAAAAGAGCGTGGGGTGCGCCCGGCTTGATCATATCCACCAGCTCATCAACCTGGTCCAGCGCTAGCACAGCCCCGTCAGGCCCTTTAGAGAAGGTGCGTGCCCCCGCCGTCAGCTTCTTCACGCCATCGAACTGGAGGGCGTCGGCGGCCGAGTCGCCATTGAAAAAAGCATCGTTGAAGGCCTGGGCCAGCGCCTTGGCTTTGGCCGCGACCACCAGCGCCCGCAGGTCGTTCGGATCGGAGTAGGTCTGCTGCAAGAAAGCATCTACGTCAGCGTCACCTCCAAGTATGGAGAGTCGTGCGGTCTTTTCAGCGGTGGTCATAGCCGACTCGGTCCAGGTGTCGCCGACCCCATAGAAGTCTGCATCTCCAAGCGACACCTCCTGGTTGTAGCGCAGAGAGTTGCCGACAATCTGCACAAAGGGGAGGTATCGCAGCGCGGACGACTCCTCAACAATAGTCTCTACAACGCCACGGACTAACATGTCCTGGCTGAGCCTCGCGGCGTCTTGTAATGTCAAAGGCATAGTTGTTTGCTCCTTAATTGTGAAAGGGACTCGTGAATTGCTCGCGCCTTTTACCTTACCGCTCACTACCGCTCACTACCGCTCACTCCGGGCAAGGCCGAGGGCGATTTTGGCTTCGGGCTTCAGGCTTTCGGCTGCCGGGGTTGCAGCGGAGCGGGAGGGGTTGCCTGCGGATATATCGCGCTCATAACGCTCGGTTATGCGGCGGCTTATCTCGCTGTAGGCTTGTTTTGCGGCGGCCACTGATGCATCTACCTCTTCTATGGTGCTGCCCCCTATCATACCGGGCACCAGCCCAGGCCCCGCAGCTACCATCTCGCGGTATTTGCCAATGGCGGTAGAGAGCGCGGTCTGTAGCTCTTCTGCCCTCTCTACGCTGCTACCGTCCTTCTCTTCTTCGCCTGCCGCCTGCGCATCACTGCTCGCACCCCCTTCTGCCTCTGGATATAACAGCCTGTTCGTTCGCACTTGATCACCTCCTTTCTTTAGCGATGAGGACTGAGTGCGTTACGGTTACTCAGTCCTCATCGCTCGTTGCTCGCTTTAGGGCGTGTTGAAGGAAAGGTCGAGCCTGGCTAGCCAGCCGCCGTACTCGTGCGCGGCATCATACGGTTCTATGCTTTGCTCGTTGTAGCCGGTGACTCTGACTGTATAGATGGCGCTATCTACGTCCATTAGCTCAAGGACCGGTAGGTCAAGGTAGGCCAGTAAATCGGCTCTCATGTCGGCGGCGGTGCGTCCATCGGCAGGTGGTGTAGCTGCCAGGCCGACAAAGCCGTCCACCATGAGCACGCCAAGCTGCCACTGCCAGACGCCCCATGAGCCTTGCGCCGGATCGTTGGGGTTGGCAGGATTGAGTATCCAGGGCCGCAGGCGCAGATGAGGCTGCGCCCCAAGCCCCTGCACCCCCGACGCCCCTTGCCGCGCCAGCGCGAACCCCACCCACGCACCGCCTCGCACCGATGCGTGCCTCAGATAAAAGTCGTAGTCGTTCATGGCTCGCTCCCTTCGCAGGGATTAGTGCTTAGGTTGCGGTGGCCGACATCTTCGATATACCTCACTAATCCCCATCCCTGATCCCTAGTCACTTTCTATGGCTCGGCTGGTTGCGGCTCGGCGGCGAGCGGATACTTCTCGCTCCAGTTCTTCGGCGTAGCGGGCGGCTATCGTGCCGGAGCGACCTGGACGGCCACGCTTTTGGTCCTGACCGTCGAGCCATGCCCACGCCTCGGTCGCGGCCCACAACACCAGCAGACGTTCGGCGTCCTCCGGGCCGTTCCAGCTATCCACGGGGTCCAGGCGGTCCCAGGGGAGCAGCACGCGCATCACCAGCCTGGTCGCGCCCACTTCCTCATTGCCCGCCGGGTTGCCGAGGTAAACCGCCCCTCCCCAGATGCTCCAACTCTGGCGGCGGCCAGAGGTCACAGGTGGGCCGGCGGTGCCGCTCGCCTCCTGCGACAACCCCCTTCCCGGCGGGCACTCCACACGGGAGACACCAAGCGCCCCAGGCGGCACATCGAAGGCGCGCTGCCCGGCTATCACGTCGCGGTATGCATCGGCCTGCAAAGGCCATAGCCTGCTGTACCAGCCGACCGCTTCGTTCAACAAGCTGTCGAGCAAGCTATCACCCCACACGGTCACGGTGCCCGCATCCCCAAGCTCTTGCCGCAATCTATCTCGCAGTTGTGTTCTGTTGCTCACTTCTCCTCCCTTTCCGCCCTGGGTGCAATTACAAATTATGAATTGCGGTGGGTCAGCGTGAGTGCTGGTAACAAAGTTACCCTTTGGTTAGCACCGCAATTCATAATTTGGTCCCCCTCTCTTCTTTCACGCGCTTCCACTCGGCTTCTGAGTCGCCTTCGCCCAGGGTGTCCATCGCCCGCCGGCGCGAGTGGATGCCTGCGGCTACGAGGGCGGTCTCTTGTTGGACCAGTTCTGTGCGGTCAGATGGAAGAATAGGAGGCCATACTATACGCACTGTATACCCGCCCGCCGGGGCTACAACCGCCCCTGCCATTACGTCGCCGTGCAGAGCGTGGAGGCGCAGCACCATCTTGCTTCTCTCCTCCATGGTGACAGCCCATATCGCTTTCTTGCGGGCTATCTTCTGGAGCATCGGCTGTAGCTCTATCTCCAGCGCCACGCCCGATTTTGCTGTGCCCGCGCCATCGCCAAAGGCTGTGCGCGGCATCTCCGCCAGATCATGCAGCACTCTGTAGAGCAGGTTGATATACTCGATGTGCAATCCGACCCCTCCGCCCGACAGCAGGTCGAGGAGATAGGCGCGGGCGTCTTTGGGAAGCTCCCACAACCGCCCCGGCCCCACCTTGATCCCCGTCGAGTCGGTGACATTCTCCAGCACGGCGATGGGGTTGCCCGACACCTCAAGGATGTGCGAGAGGACCGAGAGGCGCGAGTTGAGGTCGCGGTTCACCGCCATGATGTCCACCAGGTCGCTCTGGCCCCAGGGCTCTTTGGGCACGCGCAAGTTGGGGAAAACGAGATAAGGTATGAAGCCGTAAGGGTTAGGCGCTCGCTTCTCTAAAGCCCCATCTCGCCACACCTCAACGCTCTCTGCTGTCCACTCCTCCACTATCTGCTGCTGGCTGGGCGCTCGCGATAAGGCGCCAGGGTCGCTAACTCCCAGCGCCTGATCCCCACTCCCCACCGAATAGCTCTGCCGCACCTTCACCAGCCGCCGGTAGTCGTCGGGCTGGCGCAGGCAGACCAGGCCCGCCGGGTCTGCCGCGGAGATAGATGGCCCACTCTCCTGTGGGTTCCAGGTAACTTTGAACGCGCCGTCGCCAAGCACCGCGCTGTCAACCGCCGTATCGAGGTCGAGCATGGCGAGCGAATTGCGCTCGTAGCACTCCTGTAGCAGTGCTTCGGCATGCTGGGCGGTTTTCCTGCCCGCTTCTCCCGAACCGTCAGGGGCAGTAACAGCGAAGCTGACCCCTTTGCCCATCAGGTAGGAAGCCGCTTTGTTGATAAAGACGCGGGCGTAGTTGAAGGTAAGCCGCTTCTCGTTGGGGCCTGGAAGCCCCTCCCACTGGTAGCCGTTGTAGAAATCGAGCAAGGCCATGTACCCCGCTATCCGCTGGGTGTCGGCCTGTGACAAAGAGAGGTGCCGCGCCCGCCCCGGCTGCGCGCCGGTGGAAGCCGCCTCCGCCAGGCTTTTAGCCATAATTACCTCCTATTCGTAGAAACTATGTTCTACTTAAGTAATCCCATTTGCATGGCAAATCAGGACACTAAAAGAGGGGCAATTGCGGTGAGTTTTCCACATATCGGGGTGTGGCGAACCAGTTGGGGGTTTTGTAAGCGTTCCAGGGTACCGGGGTCTTGCCCTGGCAAAATACCATGCACCCCAATTCTTGTGTGGGGAAGGCCCGCCCTCGAAGGCCTGGAAGATAAGGCTTCCCCTTTACTCCTGTGGCAGGTCGAAGGCGGTTTGGGCTGCGTCTTGTATTTTTTGGGCTTGTTTATAAGTCAGGCCGGGGGGCGGCATGCTTATTTCCGCGCCGTTTAGTAGCTGCTCTATAGTGAGTATTTGTATGCG
>JADMIH010000366.1 GCA_015478675.1 Chloroflexota bacterium
AGCGCGTTGTAGATAAAGGCCCCCACCAGGTTCTGGTAGACGTTTCGCATGGTGGCTTTGGAGATGCCGACCGCCGTCACCACACCCGCCAGGCTGCCGCTGATCAGCGTTATATCCGCCGCCTCGATTGCTACGTCGGTGCCGGTGCCGATGGCGAACCCCACATTGGACTGAGCCAGCGCGGGAGCGTCGTTGATACCGTCGCCCACCATGCCCACCTTCTTGCCCTCCAGTTGGAGTTTCTGCACCTCGTGCGCCTTGTCCTGCGGCAGCACCTCTGCCAGCACGCGGTCCACACCCACCTGGCGGGCAATCGCCTGGGCGGTGCGCCGGTTGTCGCCGGTAATCATCGCCACCTCCAGCCCCAGCCTCTTGAGGGCCGCGATAGCCTGGATCGAATCTTCCTTTATCGTGTCGGCAACCGCCACGATACCCGCCGCCACGCCGTCTATGGCCACGAACATGGGGGTCTTGCCGTCGTCGGCCAGGCGCTCGGCTTCGGCTTCCAGGCGGCCCAGGGTGATGCCCTGGTCGTTCATCAATTTGGCGTTGCCCAGGAGTATGCGGCGGCCTTGCACCTGAGCCTCTACACCGTGCCCAGTGATGGCGTTGAAGTCCTCGGCAGTGAGAGCTGCCAGCCCACGCTGCTGCGCTCCCTCGATAATGGCGCTCGCCAGCGGGTGCTCGGAGTTGCGCTCTACCGCCGCCGCCATTTGCAGTATGTCGTTCTCGTCAAAGTTGTTATCCGCAATCACGTCCGTCAGCTCAGGCTTGCCCCTGGTTATGGTGCCCGTCTTGTCAAGCACAATCGTTTGTAGGCGGGAGGCCCCCTGTAGCGCCTCGCCGGAGCGGATAAGGATGCCGTGTTGAGCGCCCAACCCGACGCCTGTAGTGAGGCTCATCGGCGTCGCCATGCCGAGGGCGCAGGGGCAGGCTATGATCAGGGTCGTCACGCCCACGATTAGCGCGTACGCGATAGCAGGCTGCGGGCCGAAGACGTACCATACCACGAAGCCCACGACCGCCAGGATCATCACGGCAGGGGTGAAGTAGCTAGACACCAGGTCCACCACCCTCTGCACTGGCACCTTCGAGCCTTGCGCGTCCTGCACCATGCGGATGATGTTGGCGAGGGCCGTGTCCTTGCCGACTTTGGTCGCCTCAAATCTGAAGCTGCCGGTTGTGTTGAGCGTCGCGCCGATTACTTCATCACCCGCTTGCTTTTCGACCGGGATCGATTCGCCGGTGATCATGCTCTCGTCCACGGAGGAGCGCCCTTCCAGCACAACTCCGTCCACAGGCACTTTCTCGCCGGGGCGCACTACCACCACATCGCCGGTCAGCACTTCTTCAACCGGAATATCTATTTCGTTACCGTCGCGCACCACGCGGGCGGTCTTCGGTTGCAGGCCCACGAGCTTCTTTATCGCCTCTGAAGTGCGGCCCTTTGCCTTGACTTCAAGGGCGAGGCCCAGTACCACGAGCGCCGTCACCACCACCGTTACATCGTAGTAGACATCGGTGAACTCCTCCCCTGGGAAGAGTTGTGGGAAGAGGAGGGC
>JADMIH010000367.1 GCA_015478675.1 Chloroflexota bacterium
CTACTTTACTGACGCCGGCTGCCTGGGCACGCTCGGCTACGAGCTTGCCTACCGCCTTCGCCTGCTCAATCTTGGGTGCCTCGTCAACAACCTTGTCCAGCGTTGAAGCTGTAACCAGCGTATGCCCCCGGCTGTCGTCAATTACCTGAGCATAAATGTGGTTCAAGCTGCGGAAGACGTTCAGGCGAGGTCTCTCCGGTGTGCCCTGCACTCTAGCTCGTACTCTATTGTGCCGCTTCTGGCGCGGCGTTAGCTCATATGGTTTCGCTTTCATTTGTCAATCCTTCTTACGCCTGGCTGTATACAGGCTGTTACGGAGTGCGTAATGCGTAAGTTGAGGGTAAAGAGACAACATCCATAACCCCTTACGCATCAAGCATTACGAGGCTACTTCTTGCCGCCGACTTTACCGGCCTTGCCGGCCTTGCGGCGGACGCGCTCGCCCAAATAGGTTATGCCTTTGCCTTTGTAAGGCTCAGGCTCACGCAACTCGCGTATGCGGGCGGCTTCCTGGCCGACAGCTTGCTTGTCAATGCCCGACACGCTGAAGCGAGTGGGGGTTTCCACATTGAAAGTTACACCGGAAGGTGGTTCCATTCGTACAGGATGCGAGAATCCGAGGGCAAACACCAGCGCGCTTCCCTCTTTGGCTACGCGATATCCAACGCCCGAAATCTCAAGCGTCTTTGTGAAGCCATCGCTCACACCCGTCACCATGTTGGCGATCAGCGTGCGCGTGAGGCCGTGCAGAGAGCGGTGCAGCTTGTCTTCCGCCGAGCGGCTGACAACTACCTGCCCATCTTCCTGCCTGATGTCAATCTCAGGCCTGAAGCTTTGCTCCAGTGTGCCCTTAGGGCCTTTCACCACCATGTGGGAGCCGTTCAGGTCAATCGTGACCCCTTTGGGCACGGGAATAGGCTTGTTACCAATACGGGACATAGTTCTTTCTCCTTAGCATTCGGCTCCGAGGTTTGTACCAGCCTCAAAGCTTCCGCTACCAAATGTAACAGAGGACCTCACCACCCAGATTCTTCTGCCAGGCGTCGCGCCCAGTCATCAGGCCCTGCGGGGTAGAGAGAATGCTCACACCCAGGCCACTGAGCACCAACGGTATATCAGATCGCTTTGTATAAACGCGCAGACCGGGCTTGCTCACCCGCTTGAGGCCAGTAAAGACAGGCTTCTTGTCAACGCTATATTTTAGCCACACCCTGAAGACGCGGCCACCCATCTCGTTTGGCACATCATAGTCTTTGATATAACCCTCATCCTTGAGGATACGAGCCAGGTTCACCTTGATATGAGAGGTCGGGATAAGTACGCTCTGGTGTCGCGCCATGCTGGCGTTGCGTATGCGAGTCAGCATATCAGCGATAGGGTCTGTCATGTTCATAAGCCGTTACAATCTCCTTGCGGCGACGGCCATCTGGCCGCCCTAAGCATTTTGTACAGATATAGATTAGGTTGCGGGTTTCTCATCACGGACTTTCCGATTGGGGTGGTTCACAACCCGCTGAGTTTACCAGCTCGACTTTACCACGCCCGGCAGCCTTCCGGTG
>JADMIH010000368.1 GCA_015478675.1 Chloroflexota bacterium
CCTGACTGTTTATCACAAGTTTAATCGAGAAAGTACAGGTGCAAGATGAACGCCTTCGAGCAGGGTTTGGATATACAGCCATCCTCGCCACAGGGTTTTCCAGCCAGGGGGACCATCGCTTTTGCGGCCCAAATAGCCGCCATAGCGGGCAATGGCATGCCAACACTGTTGGACGGTCATCGTCGAAGCTTCCCGCTGATCCAGATGAGCCACGACCGCCACGACGTCAGCTGGCAAGACCTGGCTTGCTGGTTGCTCGGGATCTTGTCTGGAGGCGGCTCGCAGTTGTATCAACCGCACCGCCATGGGAGCAAGCAAGCCCAAGAGCGTACGCAAGCCTTCATACTCCTGCACCTGACGCTGCTCGATCTGACATCCCGTTTTGAGTCCTTGATGAAAATCTTCGACCAGCCAGCGGGCCCGCTACCAGTCGACGCGCTCCTGCGCGTCCTCACAGGTCTGGGTGGGAACCGACGTGAGCAAGACCCATTCCAGCGGTTCGACCCCTTCAGGAGGCTCAGGCTCCCAGACGTGAACGACCCACACCAGCAAGGGATGCCACCCTTTGCTCTCGTGGGATTGTGGCGAAAACCTCCGCAAGGGGTGCCACGAGAGGCAAACCTGGGCCGTGCGGGCTTTGCGTTTTTGGCTCGCCGTGATCTCCACCGTCGAGGGGGCTTGCGCCGCCCAGGTGGCCAGCACCTCAAAGAGGTGCTGGGCCGGTGGACGGGGCGGATGCTCTCGATGATGCGAGCGGGCCGGGACAGGCGTCTCGGCTTGCTCCACCAACAGATCGACACACCGATCTTGGCAAGCGCGGATCGTGAAGTCCGTGTGCTGTTGCCGACACAAGCGCAGGAACGAAAAGATATCGCTGTAGCGGTCTCCCACATGAACCCAGCGCACGCCTTCGGGCGGGGTCCCCAAGGCGTGAACGCTGCGTTCCCACACTTGGCTTTCGCGCTCACGCTTCAACCGCTGTGCCTTCGTTTCCTTGGGGGGAGCAGGTTGACGCAAAAACGGTTCCTGATGGGCGATGCCAAGAACCTGACGGCGGCCGGGCTCAACGGCCAAGACGCTTTGCAGCAAAAACCCCTGGTGAGTGCCGTTGCCAATGGGTCCCAGTCCGCTCGTCTGGGGATGGTGCTGGTAGTCCACTTCGGTGGTGTCTTGGATCAGCAGCACCGTTGGGTGGAAACGACAGTCCTGTCGCGTCGCCTCCTCATGTGGTCGGAGCAGGGCTTCGTAGGTGACCTGTCCCGAATGCACAAAGCGGTACGCGGCTTCCAAAGCGGCTCCATCATGCAGTTGCTTGGGCAACGAGGCTGTCGTATCCCTCGCCATGGCCTGCGCCATGGCAACGGCACGACGAGTGCGCCTTGGATCGCCCAACTCGACCGACCCAAAGGTGGCCTCTGCCCACTGCTGAGG
Source organism: Chloroflexota bacterium (assembly GCA_015478675.1). The sequence goes on from JADMIH010000368.1 coordinate 1,432, forward strand.
CGACAACAGCATCGATGGTGGCATCATGGTTTTCCCTCCTTGGGTCGTTACTTTCCCTTTAGCGATTGCAGCTTCTCTTTGATTCTACCACCGATTGTCGATCAAACTTGTGATAAACAGTCAGG
>JADMIH010000157.1 GCA_015478675.1 Chloroflexota bacterium
TCGATTATCAATTACGATTTGGTTCCCCAATTCATAATTCATAATTGATAACTCATAATTCCGCGCCACCTACTCCGCGCCCAGGTACGCTTCTATCACCGCCGGGTCGTTGCGCACATCTTCCGGCGCGCCGAGGGCTATCAGCTTGCCAAAGTTTAGCACAGCTATCCGGTTACACAGGCCCATCACCAGCGGCACATGGTGCTCAATCAAAATCACGGTCAAGCTAAATCGCTCGCACACCTCCTTGATAAGCGCGCCAAGCTCCTCCCTTTCGGAGTGGTTCATCCCCGCGGCAGGCTCATCGAGCAAGAGCAAGGTTGGCTGGAGAGCCAGGGCACGGGCGATCTCAACCCGGCGCTGGTCGCCGTAGGCAAAGTTGCGTGCCCCCTGATCTGCCCGCCCGCTGAGGCCCACCAGATCAAGCAACTCCATAGCTTTATCACGTGTGGCGCGCTCCTCACGCCGGGCGAAGGGTATGCCCAGCACACCTGCAAATACTCCCGCCCTGGTATGCACGTGCTGTGCGATCATCACATTTTGCAAGGCGGAAAGATTGCCGAAGAGCCTGATGTTCTGAAAGGTACGGGCGATCCCCTTAGCGGCTATGCGATGTGGCGAGCGGCGGGTTATATCCTCGCCACAGTAGACGAGGTGGCCTGACGAGGCGGGTATCAGCCCCGTCACCACGTTGAAGAGGGTGGTCTTGCCCGCACCATTCGGGCCTATAAGACCGAATATCTCCCTACGCCGCACCTCAAAGCTCACATCATTGACCGCCACGAGGCCCCCGAAGCGGCGCGTGATTGATCGGACCTCAAGCAGAGGCGCGTCAAGGCGTTCTGCGGCATCTATCCTGGTATCCGCACCGATATTTGGCTCGATCATGCAGCCCGCTTGAGCTTTGCGGCATGGGCCTTCTTACTCCATCTTGAGAAGAAAGCGGGGGTGACGAATCCCTGTGGCAGAAAGACGCAGCCAAGCACGAGGAGCAAGCCATAAAGGATAAAGCGCCCATCCTTCATGAACTCGGTCAACCAGAGAGGCAAGCTGCCATTGCCTGAGAGGGCGCGCAGAATCTCCGGCAGCGCAGTCAGCGCCATGCCGCCCAGAACCGGGCCTAGAAAAGTGCGTGAGCCGCCGATGAGGACGAATGCCAGGTAGGCGATGCTGGCGTCAAATGTGCCTTGCCGAGCATTCCAGGTGTTCAAGAAGTGCGCGCCGATAGCGCCTACCATCCCCGCCAGCACAGCGCCCATCGTGAAGGAGAGCACCTTGTTGACTGTGGGGTTGACGCCCATTGCATCAGCGGCAAGCTCGTCCTCCTTGATGGCGATGAAGGCGCGACCGACGCGTATGCGCTCCAGTCTATAGACGAAAAACATTGCCAGGATCAGCATTGGCGCGGCTATCCAGGCGTACTCTATCTGCGTTCGGAAAGGTTGAGGCACCCCGAATATGCCCACCGCCCCACCCGTAACGTCGAGGTTCAGCGCCAGCACCTGGAGCACCTCGACAAAGGCAATTGTGGCGAGAGCCAGGTATATGCCGCGCAGCCGCAGGGCAGGCACACCTACCACAATGGCAAGCGCCCCCGAAGCCACGCCCGCTATCAGCATTTCGAGCAGCAGCAACGGCACCGGATAGAGGTCGCCTGTTGCGGTGAAAACCTTTGTGGAAAGGACCGCCGCTATGTAGCCCCCCAACGCATAGAAGCCGGGGCTTGCCAGCGACAACTGGCCTGACATCAGCGGCAGGTAAAGAGAGAGGGCAAGCATCGCCGCCAGCATCATCGAGACGAGCAAGAAGCCGTATGTAGAAAAGAAGTCGGACATATTGCTAAACTTTCTGAATGATAGTGCGCCCCAACAAGCCTCGCGGCCTGATAAGGAGGACAACAAAGAGAATACCGAAGGCCACAGCATCTTTGTAGCCCGAATATTCGGGGGGCACAAAGGCTTCAGCCAGCCCGATAACCAGCCCGCCCACCACCGCGCCCGGTATGTCCCCTAACCCGCCGAGGACGATTACAGCCAGCCCTTTCAAGCCAAAAGAGATGCCGAAGTATGGGCCTGCTATGCTGACGCTCGAGCCTACCAGCGTTCCGGCGACTCCACCAAGGAAGCCGCTAAGGAAGAAGGTGAGCAAGATAAAAAGATCGGTGTTGATGCCGAGGAGGCTGGCGGTGGTGGTGTCCTCGGCCACAGCGCGCAGGGCTTTACCGAAGCGCGTCCTGTTGATGATCAGTGTGAGGATTATGAGGATTACTACAGAGACGACGAAGATCACGATCTGGACAGTACGCACGGGCACTATTTGGCCGAGACCCAGCAGCTTGCCGAAGTCTATGGCGGGGGGGAGGTCGCCGTAAGTGCTTGCTGGAAAGGTATAGATTTCCGCCCCGACCAGGTACTGGATGAGGTTGGTAATCAGGATGGCAACGCCCAGGCTTGAAACAAGGGTCAAGAGCGGGTCCGCCCCGCGCACTCTCAGTGGGCGAAAAGCCAGCCGCTCGATCAGCACAGCCATCAACCCCGCAAGAACGCTGCCGAATATCAAAGCTACAGCGAAGGGGAGCTGTACAGGCACCGAGGCATTAGCCAGCACGCCGTTGAAGCCGAAGGTGCCTCCCATCAGCGTAAAGGTAAAATAAGCTCCCAGCGTAAAGACCGCCGCGTGCGAGAAGTTGATTATCCCCAGGATGGAAAAGACAAGCGTGTAGCCGAGCGCAAAGATGGCGTACACGCTCCCTATAGAAAGGCCGTTCAGTAGCTGCTGGATAAAGGTAGCGAAGTTCATCTCCAAGGGCCAGGGGCCAGGGATCAGTAGCTGATCCCTGGCCCCTGGTTTTTACCTTATGTAATTGAAGGTGCCCGTAACACCGTCGGGGTTCATCTTGATCTGGGCCACATAGAACTGCGACTGGTTTACTTCGCCCTCTGGCGTAAAGGAGATAGGGCCGAGCGGAGTGCTGTACTTACCGGCGAGTATTTGCTTGTTCACTGCGGTGCGCAAGTCCGCAAGCGACATGCCGCTGATGGTGCTCTGCTTATCGAGGGTGCTGAGAGCTTCTACAAAGACCTGCACAGCCGTAAAGGTCTGCGCGGTGAACTGCCCCGGCTCCACCTTAGGCTCTTTGGTCTCCTGCGCTTTGTAAGCATCACGCAGAGCGGTGTTGATGTCGCTCTTCTCTGCCGGGCTATAGGCTTCAGCGATGATGACCCCGTCGCACTGCGCTTTGCAAACCGGGAAGATGTTGGGAGTGTTCAATCCGTTGCCGCCTATAATGAGGCCCTTATAACCAAGATCACGCAGCTGCTTGACCAGGTTGCCGCCATCCGAAGCCAGGCCGGAGATGATTATCAGGTCGGGCTGTGTGTTGAGCATGGCTGTAGCCTGGGTGGTGAAGTCGGTATCCTTTGTGGAGAAGGTCTGCACAGGCGCAAGCTGTAGATTCTTGGCTTTAACCGTATCCTGGAAGGTGCCTGTCTCCGACTTGCTGAAAGCATCGTCCTGAGCGAATGCCACCGCCACTTTCTTGATGTTCGGGTTGATGCTGAGCGCGGCGTCTACCGCGTTGGGAGCTACAACCGCTACAGGGGCCGAGACGCGGGCTACGTAGTCGCCGATCTGGGGGATACCCTTGGCTGTGTTGGAGGGGCCAATTACCGGCACCTTTGCGCGGTCGGCTATCGGGTCGGCGCTGAAGGCCTGCTGCGAAAGGGTCGGCCCTACGATGCCCACTACCTTATCCTGGTTGATCAGCGTTTGGAAGGCGTTGATAGCCCCGTTCTCATCGCCTGCTGTGTCCTGGTATATCAGCTTGATGGGTGTGCCGTTCACGCCTCCTTTATCGTTAAAATATTTCTCGGCGATTCTGGCCCCGATAACTTCCTCTTGCCCAAGTAGAGCTGTGTTACTGGTTTGCGCCACAGCTATGCCAATCGGAATGGCGTTGCCCGAAGTGGTTGCAGGCGTGGTGCTGGTGCCGGCGGTGGCGGTGGCGCTTGAGCCTATGTTCGAGCCTGTAGGTGGCGTGGGGGTACCGCCTTCGGGTCCGCACGCGGTGACGAGGATCGTTCCCGCCACCATAAGAGCGATCGAGCCTAAGCGAATACGATTAAGCACTTTGAACCTCCTCCTCTATATGACAATGAGCCGAGTATAAAGCAGCGCCCGTGCATATTAGATGTAACTCTCACATGCGGCCTGCTTGAGCTTTCCCTATTCTAACACCAGGCAAGTAGTAACACAAGACCAAAGTGGAATTAGGAATTACGAGTTCGTCCCCCAATCCATAGTTACTAATTTATAATTCCGCCGAAGGCGGAATGACGTACAATATCACATAAGGAGGCCTGCTTTATGGACGTGAACCTTGATCTTCAACGCAACCCTTATTGCTCTCAGCGAAGTGTGACCGTAGCGCGCCGAGGAGTGGTAGCTACCAGCCAGCCACTCGCTGTACAGGCAGGTATAGAGATGCTTCAGCGCGGGGGCAATGCAGTGGATGCTGCCCTCGCAACAGCTATAGCTCTGACTGTGCTTGAGCCCACTTCTAATGGCATCGGCTCGGACGCTTTTGCCCTTGTGTGGGATGGTAACAAGCTGCACGGCTTGAACGGGTCGGGGCGTGCTCCGGCTGCTCTTACGCTGGATGTGATACGCGCCGCCGGGCAAAAGGCAATGTCGCCCAGAGGCTGGATGCCTGTCACTGTGCCGGGCGCGCCCGCCGCGTGGCATGACCTCCATGCGCGCTTTGGCAAGCTGCCTTTCGCCTGGCTATTCGAGCCTGCGATCTTGTACGCCCAAGAAGGCTATCCCTTATCGCCTATTCTCGCCCATTACTGGAATGCTGCGGCAAAATCTTACAGAGCAAACAGAGGGCCGGAATACGGCGGTTGGGCTGAGACCTTCGCCCCCGGCGGCCATGCGCCCAAAACAGGTGAGATCTGGGCCAGCCCCGGACACGCCGCCACTTTGCGCCTGATCGCCGAGTCGGGCGCCGAGGAGTTTTACAGGGGAGAGATAGCGGGCAAGATAGCGCGCTTCGCCAGAGAGACAGGAGGTTACATCAGCGAGGCCGACCTTGCGGCGCATACCAGCAGCTGGGTCGAGCCGATCTCTACCTCATACAGAGGGTATGAAGCCTGGGAGATACCCCCCAACGGCCAGGGTATCACCGCCCTTATTGGCTTGAACATAGTCGAGAACTTCAGCCTGCAAGACATGGAGCGAGATAGCGCCGAGTCGTTCCACCTGCAAATTGAGGCGCTCAAGCTCGCCTTCGCCGACGCGCACCGCTACATTGCTGATCCCGACTTTAGCGATGTGCCTGTCGCCGCATTGCTGGATAAGGGTTATGCCAGGAAGCGCGCTAACCTGATAGGCGAGCGAGCGATTGATCCGCAGGCGGGCGATCCTGCCTCAGGCGGCACTGTCTATCTCTGCGCGGTAGATGCTGAGGGGCTGATGGTGAGCTACATACAATCGAACTACATGGGCTTCGGCTCAGGGATAGTGATACCCGGCACAGGTATATCCATGCAGAATAGAGGTCACGGCTTCAGCATGGACCCGCAGCACCCTAATAGCCTCCAACCCGGCAAGCGGCCTTACCACACGATAATTCCCGGCTTCCTCACACGAGGCGGAGAGGCTGTCGGGCCTTACGGCGTGATGGGCGGCTTCATGCAGCCCCAGGGCCATATGCAGATGGTGGTTAACCTGGTTGACTACGAGATGAACCCCCAGATGAGCCTTGATGCCCCGCGCTGGCAGTGGACTAGCGGGCGCACTGTAGAGATAGAGGCTGATGCGGAGCCATCTATCGCAGAGGGCCTTGTAGAGATGGGCCACGATGTGAAAGTGGTGATGCCAGGCGGCGGATTCGGGCGCGGCCAGATTATCTGGCGCTTACCCTCAGGCGCTTACGCGGCAGGCAGCGACAAGCGAGCCGACGGCTACGCGGCGGGGATTTAGCACCTTTCTGAGGCTTTGCGCCTCTGCAATGTGGGCCGCCACCGACCAGCTACACTCCCACATCCCTCTTGAACCGGGAAATAGCCTCTATGTGCTCTTGTGGTGTTTGGAGGCCCATGCCCATCGTGTTTATGCCCAGATGGGTGGCTCCTAGCTGCTGCCAGGCGTCGAGTTGCTTGCGCCACTCCTCAGGCGTGTCCTGGCCCAGGTTGATGCGCGCTTCGATGCCAATGCTGCTCGGATCGCGGCCCGCTTGCTGTGCGTAGCCGCGCAGCCTCTCTATAGCCTCGTGGGCGGTGTCGTCAGGCTTCATCTGAGGGAACCAGCCGTCAGCGATGCGGGCAAGGCGCTGTAGCACCACATCGGCGCTTCCGCCCATCCATATCGGTATGGGGTGCGAAGGGAGGGGGTTTATGCCTGCGCCCTCAATCCGGTGCCAACGTCCTGTGAAATCTACTGCTTTGCGGCTAAATAGCTCTCTGAGAAGGATCACCTGCTCCTCGATGCGCTTGCCTCTAGTGCTGAACTCCTCGCCGAGCGCATCGTACTCGACCTTGTTCCAGCCCACTCCGACGCCTAGCCGCATCCTCCCACCGCTCAGGGTGTCTACTTCTGCCGCTTGCTTCGCGACGAGCGCGGTCTGGCGCTGCGGCAAGATGATAACGCCCGTTACCAGCTCCAGGCGCTGAGTAACAGCAGCCAGGAAGCCAAAGAGGACAAAAGGCTCGTGGAACTGCGTCTCCGACGTGTAAAGCCCACGCCAGCCGGGTCGATGCTCGGTAGAAGCCCCCAGCACATGGTCATAAACGAGCAGGTGCGAATAGCCCAGCCCCTCCGCCGCCTGAGCGTAGTCGCGTATCTGCGATGTGTCAGTGCCAATCTCAGTTTGTGGGAAAACAACGCCGATATACATCTGGTTTCTCCTTTGTGGGGGGTAGACTCGTGAACGCTTCACGAAGTAAATGTTTAGCCTCGTGGCATAGAGCCCGCGTAGCCTTCAATATTCCCAGCAGTAAAGTAAATCTAAGTTACTAAAGCCCCCTCTACCATGAAGGGCGAGCTGGTTGAGGGTGAGGGCTTCCTTCCCTCCATCTCTGGTCTGAACATTTTACCTTGCCCTGTAACTGTTCAGATTCAGGGTGGACGGGTCAGGCTAGATTTTGGTACGAAACTGGCGTATGACACGCTAAGCCCCTTTCTTGGTCCATTCAATACTTTAGCACCTTAACAACCAATGTTTGTTGTAGCAGGTCAGGCCGTTTGGGCTGTTGCTTGAACTTGAGCTTGGGCGATCTTCCACAGATCATGGCTGATAACGCCCCAACCTACCCAGCGCTGCATCCCACTCTCCCCATGATACAAGCAACGGTCCAGTTTCTGCCTCTTTTTCAACCCATGTATTCGCCCTTCGGTACCCGCTCGCCAGTTGCACCCTCGCCTGAACCAACCTTGACGTTCATATGCTTGGCGCTCCGCCGACTTGTAGCCTGGTTTGGGCAAGCAAACCTGCTCGACCCCTTCTGCTTCAGCCCCCCTTTCGTTATCCGCACTCCAACAGCTTCTGTCCGCAGCCAGCAATTTGGGGGGTCGCTTGAACACGCCCTTGTGCTCCTCCAGGCTCGGTTGCACCGCCTCTTGGTCTGCGGGATTGCCTTTCAGCACCTCGTAGCGGCTGATTATCCCGCCTTCTGCTTCGTCCAGCCAGACCACCCTCCCATACTCAGTTGGCTTGCCCAGCTTGCCCTTGCGGATAATTGCTGTCTGTGGCTCAAAGATGCTGACCAACTTGTCGCTCGCTGGCACCACCTCTCCTTGTAGCACTCGTCGCTTGCTCTGCTCAAGCACTGCCTGTAGACTTGGTACAAACTGCTTCAGTTGTCCGGCCAGCCTGCTTGCCCTTCTTATGCGCCTCATGGCCTGCTTCGTCCACCAACTCCCCCACTACTTTGGCCTGGTTGAGCATTGCCTGACCAATCTCCACCAGGCGCTCATAAGTGGCTTTGCGCAGTTGCTCGGCCCCCTCGCTATGACCACGACCATGGCTGCGAAGCGTGTCAATGATCTGTTTGTTCAATCGTTTGGCTGTGCGGGTGCGATCACGAAACAGGTGGGCAGAGGCTTCGGCAGTAGAAGAGAGTAATGTACGAGCAGTCTTCAGCAGCCGGCTGATTACGCGCACGCCATCATTGAGCAGGCTGCTGTCGGTTGGTGCATGGATGTTGGTTTCGACGGCTGTGCCATCGATGCGCAGCTTGCGACCACGCGTGACTTTGAGTTGGCAGGCCAATTCGACTACATGGTCAAGCAGTTGATGTAAAGTAGCAGGCTGGATAAGCAATGCCCACCGTATGAGGGTGGTATCATCAGGCACTGGTTGCCAGTAGATACGGCAGAAGTCACGCAACACCAGGCTATCCGAGACCCATTGCTCAGTTTGGGCGTAACTCCAACCATACAGATGCTTGATGACGAGGATACGCAAGATGACCTCGACCGGAGTGGAGGGGCGGCCAGTAGTTGTTGTATGCGGATAGCGTTTGCTCAGGTCAGCTTTGACCTGCTGGAAGATGGCATCGTCGTCGAGCAGGTCATTGAATTGGAGGATCACTGGTTCGATAGCATGGCTTAGCTCGACTTTGTACAATTTTAGAATTGGGGTTGTGCGTGAGCCTCTCCACGCTCTCGCTTACTCCTGGGAGTTTATAAACATCCCCCTTTTTGCGTGATGTGTGCTAACTCTTGGAAAACTATTGTGCCCAACTGTACTCATATGGTACTTTCAATCGCAAAATTGTACAAAGTCGAGCTTAGTTGTGGCACCATAAGGAAGATATCCACTGGGTCATAGCGATCACATAGCATTGCTGGCCTCCTCCGTTGCATTGCTCAGTCCATAGTACCAGGCTTGCAATTTGGAGGCCATACCCGCAGTTTCGCACCATAATCTAGCCTGGCCCCCTCTCCCCTTGTGGGAGATGGGGTTGGGGG
>JADMIH010000369.1 GCA_015478675.1 Chloroflexota bacterium
ACTGCTACAGTGTGCCTGACCTGCCGCAGACTAACAACGACTTGGAGCACTGCTTTGGAACAGCACGACATCACGAGAGAAGAGCCACAGGACGTAAGCAGGGTAGCGCTACTCTGGTGGTGAGAGGGAGGGTGCGCTTGCTGACAGCAGTGGCTGTAGCGACCGTAGACAGGGCGATGGCCACACAAGGGCTAGAGCCGCAAGGCTACAGAGTGGAGGACCTGCGGCCCGTTCGGCCCGTACCGCTGAGACCAACCTCACACGCTGAACCAGACCAATGGAGGGAGTGGCGGCAATTGCGCGCCGAGCTTGAGTACCGCCACGCGACCAGGCGGGCACAATTTCGGTTCCGCCGCGACCCACAGTTGTACCTCTCCCACCTGGAGGAGTTATTACTCTAGCCGGCTTTGCCCTTCTAGTTTTTTTCGTGTGTACTCCGGGTCGGGGGAGGTAATCCAGTCTTTGGCTCTGTGCCAACCTACTCCCAGGCGCTTGAGGGCCATTCGGATACGCTCGATGCTTACCTCTCGTTCGGTCACGCCCTCCTCCAGACACACCTGTGCAGCCAAGCCGAGCGTCCAGACTGAAGTGGATTTGCCAAAGGCACGAGGAGTTTGGTGCAGGATAGCGCGCAGAGCTTCGGCTTTCGCCTGGTTGAAGATAGGCTGCACGCTCTTGGGACGGCGAGAGCCTGGTTAACTCACTCCTTGTGAGTGGAAGGAGTTGATGACGTTGCGTACAGTTTGGGTGGCACAACCCAGGTTGCGAGCAATCTCGGAGGGTCTTTGGCCTTTGGAGGAAGCGAGCAGTATCTGGCAGCGCCGCATGGTAAAGGCCGAGGGGGAGCGCAGCCCTATGGTGAGAGCTTGCTGCTCCCCCTCGGTGAAGGTTCGTACATACATGGGAGCTTTCATACCCCATTTTACCAAATTTACCCATTCTTGCACATTATCTTTTGTGAACCTGCACTAGGCAACACTAGTTTTCGCGCAGCTACGAAATCAGCTTCCCTGCGACGCACTCTGGCTTCAAGTTCTTTAATTGCCATATTTTTGCGTTCGATCTCCGCTTCAAGGTGTTGAAGATAGCCTCTCTCGCCAGACGCAAACGGCTGCTTTATGTCGCTATGAGCCGGTCGCTCGTGATTAAAGTTAAATAGAAACCACTGGCCATCTGCTTCTCCCCTGGCTATTGCATGTTCTCCTGCATCGATCAATGTCGTAGCTATATGATGCTGGAAGATTCGCTCTTTTTCAGTTCGATAATGAGGTATGTGCATCTCAGGCTGTATGAAGGGACAAATGGTGATGAAGCGTTCTGCCTGAAAGCTTTCTACCAGCACGCGAGCTAATCTTCGTGCACTTACATCCTCAAATGGCGACTCTGCCGACGGTTCAGTAGCCACTTGCGGAGATTGCGCTAGCGCGCCGTTGTCTGAGCATGCCTTGCTCAACGCTTCAGCAGAGATATTGCAATGTATAATTTCGAGTAACTCAGCGAAGGAGGCAAAGCCAGGTACAGGTGTTGGATCATAATCAATGTTGAGC
>JADMIH010000158.1 GCA_015478675.1 Chloroflexota bacterium
GCACACGTGGTCTACCCCCACCGAAGCGATGGCTATTCACATGCACAGGCAAGGCAGTAGAGGCTCAAGCGCTGCCCACAACTCATCAGACACAAGGAGACATGGTAAGCTGTGGTGGTGGCATTATCCGCAGTCCGTCCCCGTGTGCGTGGCCGGGTGCGCTCCTGTTTTGGTTTTTGCTTTGTTGTTTCTTTCATACCATAATTATACCAGGTGATTCGGATAGGCTCTTAGTCAAAAAGTGGCTCTATTGAGAGCACGTTGGGCTTGTTTTATCATTCTGAAGTCACTCCTCATTACTCAGCCCCGACCCACAGCAGGAGGCAAGTCCTCGGCGATAGCTAGCAGGCGTTCGGGCTTGCGGATCAACACTCGTGAGCGGCCACCCTCGACCAGGCCCTGGGCTTCCCAATCGCTCAAGATGCGGCTGACGGTGAAGAGGGTCGTGCCTGTCATCTCGGCAATATCCTGCCGCGAGAGGGTGAGATCAAGCAGTGTGCCACCCTCTACGGTACGGCCAATCTGCTGCGACAACCGCAGCAAGGCATGAGCCACTCGCCTCTCGACTCGCTCCGTCGCCAGCTCACGGCAGCGGTCCTGAAACTCATGCAGCCGTCCCACAAGGAAGCGTATCGCGTTGAGAGCGATGGGTGGGAACCTCTCCATAAGATCGCCTATGACATCGCTCTCCCAGCCGAGCGCCGCGCACATGCTCTGTGCCTCACCCGTTGCAGGGTGAAAAGCATCGCCCAGCGCGGCTACCGCCCCGAACATCTCTCCGGGGCCAATCACACGCAGCAACACCTGGTGACCTTCGGGCGTAATCTGAGTGAACTTCACTCGCCCCTCGGTCAGCACATAAAGCACCCGGGCCGGGTCGCCCTCGTAGAAGAAGAACGCGCCGCTACTGACCCGCCGCAGGCGAGCCACCCTAGCTACCTCTGTGAGGGCAGCAGGCTCAAGCCCATGAAAGAGGGCGCTCTTCTCCAGGTATTGCAGATAGCGTCTTTGCTCCGGCGTTGTATTCATCTTAGATGTGCGATCTTTGCAAACCAAAGCGGCGCACCGCTGTCACAAATAACCTTCACGCGCCAGTACCTCTATCAGTAGAGGCTCGCCCGTGTAATCTGTTATAACTGTGTTGCCCGCTTCTATAACGGGCAAGAACTCGTAACCCTTGTCGAGAAACTCACGCTTGGCTTCAGGGCTGCTGCTGATGTTGCGCTCCTCAAAGGGCACACCCATGCGCGAGAGAAACTCCCTCGCATCGTGGCACGGCCCTCAGAGGTTCCCTATGTAGAGTACCACAGGCGGCATAAAGTTATTACTCCTTTCATGAAAGATAACCATCATGCAACAATTATGCCCTCCGAGCTGTATATACAATGAAGGGTATACTTACTTATCGGGTAGCATTGCGCGACGGACGACCGGCCACAGAGCAAGTAAACGTACGGGCCAGGCGCGGGGGCTGCTGAGGTTGGGATAAGATGCCAGGAGACAAAAAAGAGAAGGACGAAGCAGAAGAGGTCAGTTTCGAATACGATCAGAAACCTCCGTCAGTAGACCTGCTCAGCTACAAGAATATGATCATAGAGATGAACAAGTGGGCACGCACTGATAACGGGTGGGGGTCTGTAATAGCGCTCTTTGTCTTCATGTTCTCCTGTATATTCGCGATAGTACTCGCGGTCGCCTTGCTCAACTTGCTCTAGAGAGATCGCAAGCTCAGGAAAAGCCTCTCCACAAGTGGGAAGAGGCTTTTATTCTCCAAAACAAGTAGAAGTGCAGTTACGGAACCTTTATATACCAGCCGGGGCCAACGCTCGTGTCTTCCGCAGGTGACGCATCGTTGCCTGAGCTTGTGAAGATCGTATCAAAGCGCTGGGCAGGGCTTAGTAAATTGGCAGTGGGCAGACTCACGTTGCGCGCTGAAGGAGCAGTGGCATAGTAATATAGTGGGCTGTTGAGTATGACAGCGGGGACATCTTGTGCGAAGGCCTTTTGAAACTCCGCGTAGTAGCTCTTGCGCTGCTCCTTGTCGGGGCTACTGAGGACAGCCTGTAAAGCCTTGTCGGCTGTCGGGTTGCTCCAGCCTGAGAAGTTGAGGCCACCCGCTATAGTAGCTTGCGATGAATCCCAGTAGGCGTACAGGTCCGGGTCAGCCCCTTGCGCCTGCCAGCCCGCAAGCACCATGTGAAAGGCTCGGGGTCCGAGATAATCGCGCAACAACGTTTCACGGCTCACCAGCGCCAGCTTTACATCGACCCCGATATTACGCAGGTAACCCGCTATCTGCTGCGATACAGCTACATTGCTCGCGACATCAGAGTTGGCCGCCAACACCACCGTCATAGTTACCCCGTTGCGAGCGCGTATTCCTGCGGGGCCAGCTCTCCAACCTGCGCTGTCGAGTAATCTCCTTGCCTCAGCCGGATCATACCCAGGATATTTGAGGCTCTGGTCATAAGCCCATGACTTTGATAGCACCGGGCTGTCGGCAACGGCTGCCTGTCCACCGAGGCTTTGGCGCACCAGCGCCTCTTTATCAATAGCAAGCTCAAAGGCCTGCCGGGTCTCAGGCTTATCAAAGAAAGGCGAGCGCACATTGAAAAGCAGCATGGTGTAGCGCGCTAACGGTTGGCTGTGCAGCTGCACGCCTTGCAGAGCCTTTACCGTGCTGACTTGTTCTGCCGGGATATGTCCTAAGCCATGTACTTCCCCTACTTGCAAAGCTGTTAAGGCCGCACCAAAGCTAGGATAGAGCCGGAACCATAACCTGGAAATGCCGCTGCCGGGGAACGCAGTATAGGGATTAGGCTCTAAGAATACCCCATCCTGCGAGGATAAAGGAGCAACAGGCGTCGCTGAAAGGTTGCCCGCGCCTGCTACGACGGGAGTGACGCTGCCGCTCACCAGCCGCCAGGGGCCGGAGCCTATAGGGGCTTGGTTTAGATCAGCGCCAGGCATATCTGCTACCTTGATTTTGCCCCAGAGGTGGCTGGGCAGAATACCCAGGGTGGTATATTGCAGGAATGCCGCGTTGGGCGCGGGTAGCGTCAGCCGCACCACGCGGCGGCCCGGAAGCTCAACCTTCACCCCGCGCCAGGGCATTGCGAGTGTTGGGTCGCCCGGAAAGGCTTTATCAACAAGAGTATCTATGGTGAAGAGCACGTCGTCGGAGGTAAGAGGCTCGCCGTCATGCCAGCGCAGGTTGGGCCTGAGAGTAAAGGTGTACACACTCGCGTCCGGGCTAATCTCGTAATCGCTTGCCAGGTCGGGCGCCAAATTGCCTGCTGCATCTACACGCATAAGGCCACTAAAGATGAGATGAGATAGGTCGGTGTCGGTATCAGACGAGGCAAGCAGCGGGTTAATAAAACGAGGCGCACCCACCATCGCCTCTACATAGGTGCTGTTGGGCTGAATAGAGCTATTCTTAGAAGTAACGGCTCCGCGCGTGGCAGTGAGAATTGCCAGCAGTAAAGCGAAGCCAAGAGCGCAGACAACAGCCTGCGGTCTGAAGGAGAGAGGCATAAGGAAGCAAGAGAAGCTGGGGGCGCACCAACACGACAGCACCCCATGACAAAAGGAAAACCGACAGCAGGGCTCTTAGACTGAAGGACTGCTGATTACGCTATTAATGAGAGCCACCAGGAAGAAAACTACCGATAGCACGATCGTAAATTGGAAGAGACGACGCTCAAAGCCGCGCCGCGTGCGGTACACAGCGGACGAGTCTCCTCCACCAAATATGCCGGAGAAGCCGGAGCCTTTAGCTTGCAGCAACAACGCCAGCACCAACACCGCGCCAAGTAAAATCTGTACTGTATTAAGAGCGGTCTGAATTGACACCTGATAGATACTCCTTACGAGTAATCACGATAAAGCGTGCAGATAGTTATGCAGATTCTGCAACTTTAGGATTATACCACCAGGCGAATATTAACGCAAACAGCTGGCGCATCGTAACTGTTCAGACTTGAGGTGGAAGGGCTAGCCCAACCCCCTCTCCCTTCATGGGAGAGGGGGTTGGGGATGAGAGTTGGCAAGGGCACTGGCTCCTTGCCTCCACCTCAAGTCTGAACTGTTACGGCGCATCGCGTAAGCGTTCAGGATAAGGGTGGAGCAAGCTTCTGGGGGCATGGGGTGAGGGCAGGTGAGGATACACACCTATGACCCCGTCGGGGCTATGCCAGGCCCCCCCAGGCCCCTATTCTTCTGAAAAATAGCCCGCTGAGGGCGTATTTTCATTGCCGGTTGGTGGCCCGTAGGGTCATGAGTTATTCTGAATGCTCACCCGCTCCCGGCTGGTGCTCCACCTGATAGAGAAAACGTACGTAAAAGCTGGGATAAGGCGCAAGCGGAATAACAGAGCTACTGTATCTTATTGTACTCGGCTATGGCTTCCTGGTAGAGGCCCTGCTTCATATACAGGTCGCCCATCACCTGGTGGAAGCGGCTCTGACCGTGGAGAGTGGGGTCGAACTCCGCAAGCTCGTCGCCTATCATCTGCAAGATTGTCGGTGAGACATTACGCTGCTTCAATATCCGCCTGTACACTCTGAGAGCAGGATCGAAATCACCCGCCTGGGTGTAGGCAGCAGCAAGGGCCATGTGTGCACTTACATCATTCGGATTGTGCTCGATGATGTTCTGAAGCTCAACAAAGCTATCAAGCTCAGGTAGGGGGCCGGAGCTTAAGAGCTTACTGGGGAAAGTAATCGGCTGCTCATTTTCCTGTTGCGGTTGCATAGCTCTAACTGCCTGTCCGGACGTTTGGCGCTCCGTGTCATTGGCGGTTTTACTATTCATATCAGCGTTCTCCTTTTGTGGTTCTCTAAAGTCTAATTCCTGATAGTCATCTGAATGTCGCGCCGCAAAAGCAGAGCGAGCACCGTATCCACTGTTCATCACTCGCGCCTTATAGATACCCTCTGCCTGGCCTGTAGCATCTGCTCTGCTTTCTTCCTTCGCTGATACTGAAGGTTCAGAGAGGCTATCGGCCTCATTACGCTGCCGTGATGCCTGCACATCCTCAGCGCTCAACCAGCCTGTAGGCAATTCATCGCCGGCATCTTCAGCGTGCATAGTTGGCCTGTTGAAGATAGAAGTGTCGCTCTCATTACTGTCCCAGAAGTCCTCACCCAATTGCTCTTGCTGCTTTTGGGGTGCCGCAGCTTCAGCAAGTGGAGCTAGCTTTTTCGTACCTCGACCTTTAGTTGCTGCCGACGCATCATCAGTTGGATTGGGCAGGTCAGCAGGGTTCTCTTTCTCGGCAAGATGGATGTTTGTAAAGTCGAAGGGCGCAACATCAAGATCGGCCACCGTCAGGTTTTCGGTGCTGGTCATCCTGTCAGCATCAGCTGACGATAGAGAACCCGTCCGGCGGTCAACTGCATCTAACGCCAGGCTGCTCGTAACCGTAGCAGTCCAGCCCGGCTTGCGCGTCTTATCCACAACGGTGGAAGGCTCGATCTTACCCGTTTTGTGCTTTCCACCATTGGGTGAATTCTCAGCAGGACTTTCCTCTACGACCGGGGCGGCGGGCTGCGGGGCAAGAGCCTGCCCAACGGGGGTTGCTGCTTCGTTCTCTCTGCCTGCGTTGAAATCAAGGACGCCAGATATGGGGCTTGATATAGAGCCGCCGCCTATGACATCAGCCAGCGCTTCGAGATTGGCCGTCACCATCATAGGCTCGTGGTGCATGGGCAGGCCGCCCGTTAACTCTTGTGTGCTGAAGCCCAGGCCATCATCAATTTCCTCTAATCCCAGAAGCGAGAAATCGAATGGCTCGATCGGTGGGAGATCAGCAAAGCTCTGCTCTGCGGGCTGCTGGAAGGCGGGTGCCCTCTCCATTATAACAGTGGGCACAGTGGCGGGTACTTCAACTGCGGTTGTCGCCTTAGATGCAGCCTCTACGTACCCCTCGCCGGGTGTAACCTCCACCTCGGCGGCATCGCGCAACCAGAAAGGCAACTCGCCCCCCGCGCCTTCAACGGTGGGGTTTAGACGCATCGGCGGCACGGCACTCGCCTCAGTGGGCGCATCCGGCGTTGTGCCTGTGACGCTGCCGGATGCGTCCGGCGCAAAGGCGTTCGCCATCTCCGCTACGGCGGGCATGAACTCCTCTACCTGCGCATCAGGGAGCGAGGCCATATCGAGAGAGGTGCCCCTGTCGAACATAAAGCTCTCAAACTCTATATCGTCGCCTCCAAAGCCGTGTGTCCCTTGTACCGGGGTCTGCTCTTCTCCAGCGCCGGATAGACTCACCTCGGAGAGTGATGCGCTAGCCGCAGATGGCACTTCGTAAGTAGCAGGCTCCTGAGCTATCTGCCCCTCAGCGGCCATCAAAGGCTCAAAGGGCGTTACGCCAGGCTCAAGCTCTGACGCATCGAAAGCCTCTTGTGGAAGGGCTGTTTCTTCAACTATAAAGGGTGTGTATTCTACTGTGGTTTCAGAGACGTCGCCGGAGAGATAACCAGGCTCCTCCCTCTTTGTAGAGAGTTCGGAGGCAATCGGTGACATCTCTGAGACAGCTCGCGCTGCCCAGTCGGGCATAGTGCGCTCGTCTGCTTGCTCCTGGCTATCTACCGCCGGTGCAAAGTCGGCGGCGGGTGCAACACTATCCAAAGCATTCTTGCCTGCGCGCATGGCAATAAGCACAGCGCTGAAATCTTCTATACCGGCGAGCGAGCTGTCGCTCCAGGTTAGCGGCTGCTCAGCAGAGGGGGCATCACCGCCAGAAGATGCATCCGCCATCCCCAACCTTTGGGATAAGGGACCTGACATATTAGTCAGAGCTGTGCCCACAGGGCCTGTGCTCATGGGGCCCGCCACGCCCCGGCCAAGCCTCCCCTGGAGAGGTGTAGAAAGCGAATGGGAAAGCGCGCCTGAGTCGCGTACCGCAACGCCGTCGGTCTGGGGGGCGTTGCTTTCCTGAGGAGCTTCACCGGCTTGCATGTAGGCAGGCACGGCAGGCACTTGCACTTCCTCTCCCGTCACAGGGGAAGCGACAGAAGCCGCCTCTGATTCTCCGGCCTGCGATCCGTCGAGAGAAGACGGCGCGCTTTCGCTGCGCATGAGCTCTGCGTTATCTGATGTAGCTTCGACAGGCTTTACCCCGGCATCTTCGCCCGCGTCGAACATGAACGCCTCGAACTCAATATCCTCGCCATTGAACCTCTGCGCGGGATCATCCTGCGAAACTTCACCGCTTTGCTGGCGCTTATCTTTGTTCATTATCCCGACCCTCCTAACAACCCTGCAATCTACGTAACTAACTCTATAGAGCTACACGTGTTACCTATCGTCTGCCACAGATTAGCAATCGCCCCGCAGGGTATATACCCAGGTTGCCCCTATTTTAGTGGAATGGAGGGGCGCCCCCAATAAAGTCTTATCCTTTAATCCCTAGCCTGAGATTTTTCCGTCTCTACTAGTGTTACATTTAGCTTGTCGTAATACTTCAAGAGTGTTTGTATGCGCTCTGGTGTAGCTTCGCGGTTTTCCAGGTATGCAGCTAATGCCTCTCTGGGACTCATCTGCTCAATCGCGCCGTCGCCCATGCGCTGACGGTGAGGCCGTTCCGAGTTGGTCACTACTATCATGTAAGAGGGCCTCTTGGAGTAAAGAGAGCTTCGGATTTCGTCCTGCCTGAGATCGCGCTGGTGCTCAGGCGTCGTCTCAATAATAAGGCGCACCACCGCACCCTCTATTTCGACCTCGCGCTCTTCGATGCGACGCAGCACCTCTTCTGTAGGGAAATCGCAGGCCGCACTCACCTTGATAGTCAGGAAGCGACGCGCCCTTACTTCATGAAAGGTGTGCCGCACCTCACGCATGCCCTCCGCGCCCGGCTCGTCTATCTCTACAGATACAAAGCCCTTCTTCTCGCGCTCTTCGCCGAAATCTATCCTCTCCAGTGAGCCTGGATAGACCATAGTCGGCCTCTGAAGGCTCAAAACCTGGTACTTATGGATGTGCCCCAGCGCCACGTAGTCGAAATGCGGGTTAGCAACAACACTCTTCGGCAGCACCACGTCCTGGCCGAGCATGATGTCCTTCTCAGAAGAGAGCACCGCCCCCTGTACTGAGGCGTGCGCCGTCAATACTGTGGGCATAGACGGGTCGAGCTTTTTGGCCGAGTTATCAATAAAATTCTCTATCATCGCCAGCAGCTCACGATTGAGCGCGTCGGGGTCAAGGTTGCGCCGCTCTCGATCTCGCAGCAGGTAAGAGCGCGAAATCCAGGGTAGCGCCACTATCTGCAAAGGCCCGGCCCTGGTTTCTACTATGTGCGTGCCCGGCTGCTGGGCGATAGTGACTTGGGGCACGGCCAGTGTAGAATATATCTCTACGGTGTTGGCGCGCTGAAAGGCGTTGGGCACGTCATGATTGCCCACCAGTATAAAGGTAGGCATACCGGCGGCGGATAGCTTGTGAATAGACCTGGCGAACTCGCGCTGCACTGTGGGGGTAGGGTCACGGTTCTTGAATATATCCCCCGCGATGAGAACCAGATGTACGTCGTTTTCCAGCGCCCAATCGAGAGCCTGGTTGAGCGACTTAAGGAAATCGCCCAGGCGCGATGAAAGGCCCGTCACGGGGTCAATGCGGCCATAGTTTTCCATGCCAAGATGGATATCGGCCAGATGTAAAATACGCAATGTCGGCAAAAGTTATGCGGCCTCTCAGGTGAGCAACAACAGCTATTTAGCTGAACCATAACCGATACGACAGGCATGCGGAGCACGCCTTTTTCCGGAGTATATCACCCACATTGTGGGGTGTCAAGCCTTACTTATGGTACAATAGGCATACCCAAAGTAGCTATATAGACTCGATACCGCTCCCATCAGGAGGATAAGATGACACACCGAGTAACACTGATACCAGGAGACGGCATTGGCC
>JADMIH010000159.1 GCA_015478675.1 Chloroflexota bacterium
TCGCGGAACTTGATCCAAACGCAGGCCAGCAGCAACCCCAAACCCACAGCAGGAAGATAAAACCACCTGTTTGCTACCGCCTGCAAAGTCAACATAAGGCTGATGCCCATCCAGCCAACAGCAAAGAGAGCCACGCGGCCCACCCACCTGATAGCCGCCACAACCAGAGCCGCAGCTACAAGCACAACGCTCAATTGCAGCCAGATCGGCCAGTCGTAAACAGTCGAAGGCACCCACCAGGGGCCAATTGAGAGAATCGTGTAACCCGTTAGCACCGCCAACGGGTGACTGAAGAAGCCAAGCTGCGCCGAGCCGTACATCAACCCGCCATGACCTATCAGCACCAGAAAGAGGCGCATACCGGCGTAGATGCCACTCGCAGCGATAAAGAGCGAATGATCGAGCAGCAGACGCGCATAGAGCCGCCAGTCGCGCCACCAGCCCGCGCCCCGCTTCCCCGGCCAGCGCAGCCAATCGCGCCCAAAGATCAGGTCAATCCACAAGCTCATGATCGGCAGCGTCAGCGCGGCTTCTTTGCCGAACATCGAGATAAAGCCAAGCAACCCCGCGATGAGCCACAGGCGGCGGCCCCCCCCCTGCCGCCAGCGCACCCAGAGCCATAGAGCGGGAAGCCAGAAGAAGGCGAAGACGAGGTCGGCCTGCCCACCTGTCCATGTGACCGTTTCAGGGTGAGCGGGCTGAATAGCAAAGAAAGCCGCCGCCAGCAGAGCAAGGTCTTTCCTGCCTGTGATCTGGCGCATCAGGAGCGCGGCCCATATTATGTTGGTGGCATGCATCGCGTAGTGCACAAGGTGCCAGCCAAGTGGCGCGGTACCGAAGAGAGCATAAAGCGCGGCCCACAAGGCCCAGTGTACAGGGCGGAAAACCAGGCGGTTCACAGGATTGAAAAGGTTCAATACTGTGCCCCAGTCCTTTGGGCGCACATAATTGAAGTCGTCCCCTACCCAGTAAGAGTTAGACGCCAGTATGTAGCAAGCCAGCATCAGTATGATTATCAGGGCTAGCCCGACGCGCCAGGGCAGCTCGCTCGCCCTGTGACCTGGCGCAAGGTTAGAGGAAGCTATCGGCTGGCGTGCGGGCGATGCAGAAGGGGAAACGGCGGGTTTCATACTCGCCGATTATAGCACAAAGCTTCTCTACCCAGGCACGACCTACATGCGTAGTTATAAAGGTACAGCAGGGCGGCGTAGCATAGTTGATGTGCTTAGCCCCTTCGCAGCGCGTTAGATATTGTAGAATAGTATCTATCGCTTTGGAGCGCCCGAACTTTTATGGACCTCAGCTCACCACAGCTTTATATTCACCTGCTCGTGCTGGCGCTATTTCTCACGCTGCCTGGGATGGCGCTATACCTCGCAGCAGAACAACTGGGGGGCGACGGGAGGACGGTAAGTTTCCCTCGCGCACTGCTGGTAGGAGTCGGCCTGAGCATTGCTTTCTGGCCCCTTCTGCTCCTCTACATCTCTCTACTTCAGTTACGCTTCACTCCAATTCTCTTGTGGTCTATCCTGATTGTGGCAACTCTCTACGTGAGCTACAGGTGGGTAAAAGAAAGGAATGCTGCACCCTTGAGGCCGGGGCGCAGGATCGCCGCCACAGCCCTGGGCGGGCTGCTCCTATTTTCACTTTACTACAGGCTCGGTGATGTACAGGGTCTGACAGTGCCGCTCTGGGGCGACTCGTTGCACCACACGATGATAACCACCATCATCGTAAACACTGGACGTGTGCCCACAGGCTACCTGCCCTATGTGCCTGTCGATACCTTCACCTATCACTTCGGCTTCCACACTCTGGCCGCTGTCTTCGCGCAGCTAACCTCCTCGCAGGCTCCTTACGCGGTTCTCCTCACCGGACAGGTTCTTAACGTAACCACCCTCGCGGTCGCCTACCTGTTGAACCGCCAGCTTTTCGGCTCGCGCCTTGCGGGGCTGGGCGCAGCGCTGATCACAGGTTTCATTTCGATCATGCCCGCGTTTTATGTTAATTGGGGGCGCTACACACAGTTGAGCGGCCAGGTGCTGCTGCCGGTGGCGCTCGTCTTTCTTGTGCGGGCCATGAGCGCGCGCTGGAAGCGGAGCGATCTGGCGCTTTGCGCGCTTTGTGTGGCAGGGCTTGTGGTGGTCCACTACCGTATCCTGATCTTCTTTGGCCTCTTCGCCATCTCACTTGCCCTCTGGCAGCTAATCATGGGCTGGGGAGACTGGCGCGCTGTTATAGTATCATGGGCGCGCGGCGTTGGGGCTGTCGGCGCGGGGTTACTGCTCACCTTCCCCTGGATCATCAATCTTGTGGTGAACTATCTCCCTGTGCTGACCAGCCATCTGCGAACAGTCACCCCCGATTACCTCGCTGACTACAACAATCCGGGGAGTATCAGCTACTACACCGGCCGCGCACTGCCGGCGCTCGCCCTTGTGGGTCTGATCGCAGGGATCGCAGCCTTGGTGAAAAACCGCAGTAGCTTCTTCAATAAGAAGTCATCTCGCGTACCCACCGCTGTCGCCCTGACACCCCCTGCTGCCGCGCTGGTAGTCGCATTGTGGTCGGGCCTCCTATTTGCCAGCCTCTGGGTCATGCCCGGCGCTATCGGCAGCTACACAGTGGCAATCACACTTTACATACCCTTCTCCGCTCTGGGTGGCTACGGCATCAGCAGGGCCTTTGAGACGCTTGCCAGGCTGGTGAAAGCCCCCGCGCCAGCTTTCGCCCTTATCATCGTGGCGCTAGCGCCTCTCTGCGCCAACCTGCTGAATACGTCGCATGTCACCGACCTTTCGCGCTGGAACTACGTGCAGCCCGCCGACCTGAAAGCCTTCCGGTGGATTCAAGCTAACACGCCGCCCGATGCAAAGTTTCTCATTTCTTCGCAGATCAGCTACAAAGGGCGGGGTGTTACCGCCAGCGACGCAGGAATGTGGCTGCCACTGCTGGCTCAGCGTAACGTCAGCGTACCCGCCCTCAGCGCCTGGACCGAACGCCCACTCACGCCAACGTTCTTCACAATGACAAAGCAACTGGCGGAATACACCCAGCCACTTACCAGCACGAACCCGTCCGACGAATCAACACAGCTAAAGCTGGTCGAAAACCAGACAATCGCCCAGCCCAGGACTCTTTCAGACCCTGTTACGCTAGGCCTGATGAAAGCGCTTGGAATCAGCTATGTCTATTCGGGAGCAGGCGGTGGAGCAAGCCAGCCGCGCCTCGACCTCACGACTATGCGAAGGGACGTGCAGCATTATAAGCTCGTCTACTTTTCGGAAGGGGTCTACATCTTCGCGGTTAGCTACTGACCTCTTTTATGAGCGTTAGCGCTCTCTCATCGGGAGAAAGCGCATCACACGCATCACAAGGCCGCTCTCCAACCGCTTTAGATGTTTCGAAAGACGCTCCAACTCTGCGTTCTTCCGGTGTAACTCGCTTTGCAGGCTGCCGGCCCAGAGGCTTTGTTCGGCAAGCTGGCGCTCAAGCTCGCTGATCCGTCGCGATGCTGCCTGACTCTCTGGGGCGGAAGGCTGCGGCGCTGTAGCTGTTGCTTCTAGAATGTGGCTATCGCTTGCCGCGCCGTCAGGCAGGGCATCAGGAGGCGCGGCCTCCGGCGTGCTATTCTCCGCGATGATGGTGACATAATCACCGCCCTCTTCATCCACGCGGCGAATCAGCTCCTGCAATTGGTTGGCGATTGCCAGGGCATGTCTGAAAGCGGTAAGGTCGCGCCCTTCCTGCAAGTAATATATCAAAGGATAGTGGTCCAGAAAAACGTGGCGAGCACGCTCGGCTCGTACATTGAAGACCCGGCGCACCAGCGGCAAAAGCTCGTCAACACTGGCGTCTTCCCGTGCTGAGTGAGGCTCACTCGGAAGACTTTCAAGTGCCTCCTCTGAAAGAGTGCGATAGTTCGGAAAGACCTCTGCCTCAGCCCACGCATTGACCTGCCCGCCAATGGCAGCCGCCAACCGGCTATTGCCTACATGCTCATCAAGAGCGAGAGCGCCGCCAGGGCAGAGCCAGCTACGCAGTGCATGCAACTCGATCTCAAGGTTTGGCACATGGTGAAGCGAGTGAAACGCCGTCACACTGTCGAAGCTGCAAGGTCGGAAGGAGATCGCGCCCATCGCTGAACAGATATATTCAACGAAAATACCTTGCTCCATTGCGTAGCGCTTGGCAGCGGTCACGGGGCCGCGACTCGGCTCGAAAGCGGTGACAGCGTATCCGGCACGGGCGAAGTAAAGAGAGGTCCACCCAAGCCCTACTCCTATATCCAGGAGCGTATGCCCCTTGCGAACGAGGGGGTCCTCAGCGATTCGGTGATGGATGTCATAGCGATCAAGGCTATCAGCGGCTGGGAAAGGCTCCGGCACCCCGTGAGTGATGTAAGGGGCTTGCCCCAGCCGCAGGTCATGAAAGCCGTACGAGCCGTGTTCAAGAAGCCAGAGATAATAACGCTCCCAGTAAGCCGCCTCCTGAGCCAAAACAGGATCGAAGAGAGACGCAAAAGACAATACAAAGCGCTCCACCGGGTATCGCTGCCCGCAAGCGCACTCTACCGTGCCGTGCCTGACTTCCTCGCGCACACCACCCGCATACTCTATCGCAGCCACTTCCGCGCCATCGCTTAGTGAGAGCGTGCCGTTGCACACCGGGCAGAGAACAACATCAAGCAAAGCTCGCTCCAAATCTCCCTCCTCTCCTGTGAGCAGCAATTACAGCGTAATACTGACGCCGAGCCTCCCGCCCCCACCATCGGCTCGCGGATAACCGTTCCGTTCATATTTGCACAGCCGGTAGGCGCCACCCCAACGCCAGCGTAGCTTTTGCAGCGGCTACTGCAAAGCGATTATACTTGCTAGGTGGCACATACTTCCAACGCGTTCCCCGAGAGCAGCGCGGCGCTTGCCGACGCCGAAGAAGCCGAATTAGCCGCCGAACCGGCAGAAACAATCCCTGACCTCAACCTGAGGCAGATGATCTTATACGGCACAGGTGGCATAGCGGGCGGCCTTGTCTTCACGATGATGAACAACGCCCTGCCTCTCTTTCTCGGTACCTACAGCATGCCAGCAGGTATACCTTTTATCGCCGCGGGCAGCCAGATACCCGCCACCATTGTCTCTCTGCTCGCCAACGAACGCTCGCTGTTCGGTGGGTTGATTCAGCCTCTGGTCGGCCAATGGAGCGACCGTACGCACACACCGCTAGGCAAGCGTAGCCCTTTCATTCTCGCTGGAGGTATAGGCGCGGCTATCGCGATCTCACTCCTGGCGTTGCACCCTTCCTTCTGGCTGATGATAACCACCGTTACAGTTATAGGCATAGCCCTCTATGTTGCCGTTGGGCCTTACTCCACACTGCTGGCGGACATTACGCCCTACCATCAGCGCGGCAAAGTGGGCGGGTTTATGGCCGTAAGCGGCGTGGCGGGCGCTATCACCTTCTCGCTTGTGTCTATGGCTTTGTGGGAACAGGCTAGAGGGTGGGTATTCCTGCTGACAGCGGCGGGCGTGGCTTTGTCGCTTATTGTGGTTGCGCTGGGTGTGCATGAGCCACATGATTTGGTGATAACTCCCCCAAAAGAGGGAGGAGAGCAAACAGCGCTCTGGCGAGAAGTGCTGGAGCACAGGCCGCTCGCCTTCTACATAGTCTCTATGGCTATCTACTGGCTGGGAGCCGGGGCTGCCGCGCCTTTCATTACCCGATTCGGCGTCTACGAGCTGCACATCCCGGAGGCCAATACCTTCACATTGCTCCTTGTCATCGTGCTTGCAACCACTGTAGGGGCGGTGCTATCCGGGTTTCTTGCTGACAAGGTTGGGCGCAAGCATCTGCTTCAACCCGCTCTGGTTCTTTTCGCTTTCGCTGCCCTTATCGGCTCACAGGTGCAAACTCTAGGCCAGGCGCTGCCGGTAATGGTACTCGTAGGGCTTGGCAACGCGGCCCCTACCGCCCTCTATCAGCCTCTGCTTGCTGATCTGGTGCCTAAGAAGCGAGCGGGCGCGCTGATGGGCTTCGCAAATATGATCTGGTCTGTCGCCCAACCTGTAGGCTCACTGTTCGCCGGAGCGCTGGTTGACATCACAGGCTCCTACCGGGGTATCTTCATCTTCGCGGGCATCTGCATGTTGGGGGCCGCAGCAGTAATGCACTTTGTGCGAGGCCAGGCAAGGCTTAATCAACCTGCTTCTATGTAAAAGGAGAGAGGCTACTGCCCTGCTCAAGGCAGTAGCCTCTCTTTATTCTTCTTCGAGTTCCCCTTCTTCCACATCCCCAAGGTTGATATCTCCACTCGTCATAGGGAAGCCGTTCTCCGCCATCGCGTCGCGCAGCTCAACGAGAGATTTCTGGCCGAAGTTGCGTAAGTGCAGCAAGTCGCCATCGTTCAGAGCAAGCACCTGACCTATCGTGGTAATATTGGCGCGCTTGAGAGCATTGGTCGTACGCATACTAAGTTTAAGCTCCTCTATGCTTCTATCTGTGGCATCCTCAACGGGAAGAGGTACCTCTTCGATGCCAAGGTCGCTCACATCGCGCCCATAGCCTGCCACAGCAGTAGCATATCCTGTGAGGATACGAGCCGCCTGGCTGAGAGCATCATCGGGCTGCAAGGTACCGTCGGTCCAAATCTCCAGCAGGAGACGGTCAAAGTCGGTCATCTGCCCCACGCGTGTATGCTCTACAACATAGTTCACTTTGGGAACAGGCGTATACATGGCGTCAACCGGGATCACATCTACGGGGAGGTCGGTGCGAGCATCGGCTGCGCCGTAACCACTACCAACCTCGACAAGCAACTCAAGCTCAACTGGCGTGCCATCACCGGTGGCGGTGGCAATCAAAGCATCAGGGTTAGCCAGCTCGACTCCTTCAGGCAACTCAAGTAGCTCAGCCGTGATCTCTCCCGCCATCTTGTTGGGATAGCTGAGGCGCACCCACACAGCTTCCTCAGAGTTGGCAAGCTCTTCCGGCAGGCGCATGCGTAGCTGCTTTACATTGAGCACCAGGTCAATCAGGTTTTCCTCGATGCCCGGTATCTCGTTAGGGTCCTCCGGCATCTCACTCAATCTGATGGCAGTTATCGCGGAACCGAGGATCGAGGAAATAAGGATACGCCTGAGGCTCGTGCCGAGCGTGGTGCCCCACCCCGGCTGGAGCGGCTCGATCCTGTACCGCCCATAATTGTCGTCTGCGGAGTCGCGAGTTATTTCAGGTAAGCTTACATCAAACAAGGAAACACCCCCATGTAAAAAGCGAGAAGCCACTAAATGGACTCTGTATTGTATCATATAGATGCCGCCGGCGCAACTTTAATTCGCTGGTGATTCACGCCAGACGCATCTAAATGGGGCAAGAACGAAACGCACATTTGTAGACGACTTTCATGTGGTGCATTTGCTCGGACATACAGCAAGGGTAGAGGTGACGGGGCAAGCTCCTGACGGGGTTACAGGGGTACCCAATGGCTCTTCCCATGAGTAAAGCCCCCTCTCCCCTTGTGGGAGAGGGGGCATGGGGTGAGGGAGTGTCCACCCTTACTCCTCTAGAAATGCGAAGGATAGTAGTATAGAGGGGTGCTAAATCACTCGTATTTCCATTCGTAATGGTGGCCCATAGGGTCATGCCTTACTCTGAACAATTACCCGCAAGGTTGCGTTGGTGGAATGGCACAAAGCTGGTATAATTAGCGCAGGAATGTAGAGGACCAGGAGGCTCGGTATGTCCAGGGCACTATTTGGTATCTTGCTGGCGGTCGTGGGGGTACTTTACCTGTTCCTTGTTTACCAGGAAGTTTCTCCCGGCATTATGGTGGGTGATTGGGTTAGCTATCTGGGAGCACTCCTCTTCCTGGCCGCTATAACCGCCTTTGCTCTTGTCGGAGCAAACCTGGTGCGCACAAAGAGACGTTAGCCATAGAGCTGAGAAAGTGATCTCCAGAACGCGCTATCGTCACACTGGGCCTCTACCCGCATTGGTAGAGGTCTTTTTGTTTGCTCAAGATTAACAGGAGCTAAAAATTGCGTAAGCATGCATTCGCCATCTCGTTGTTTGCAATAGGCGCACTCGACCTCTGGCTCGCATATGAGGCAATTGGACCGGCATCTGCGAGTGGGGACTGGGTTATGTTCCTACCCGCAATCATCTTCCTGGCGGTAGCGGTAGCTGCCTTAATCGCAGGCGTTAATCTCTACAGGCCGAAGCACCGCAGGCGGTAATTCCGACAGCTACGGGCGCGCTATCGTTCCCCTTTAACGGCTACCGGCGGCGTCGAAAGGCACATCAGGCCCTGTCCTGTAGTTCCACAACTAGAGCCGTTGAGTAGCAGGTCGGGACATCACCCAGTTTACATGTGGTAACAGGGTTGGCTCACCCGGCGCTTCGGCACATAGCGGCCCTTCAAGCAACCGGCCAGCAATAGTGCAGGCCCGACGGCAAGAAAGAAGATTAGCATAGCAGTCAAAACTCGGCGTTTGTCATTGATCGTATGCCGGGTTACTCCTTCCTGGCCGATAGCGTAGACAGCTATGAGCGACACGCGCTGCACTATGCGAGGCGAGATCAAAGGTGAGCTCATCTCTCTGCGCTCCGTCTCAAAGACGAGGGATATTGTGCCTTTATTAGAGGCTATGTAAAACGGAGCGCTGCGTGATCTGGAAGTAGCAATCTTTAGCAATTGTGTCCCTCATGATTGGATTGGTCATTTTACCTATCAGGCCCGCGCCCGCCCTATGCCACTCGCCAGATAGAGTCTAACATCCTGGAAGCTTTGCAGGTAAAGGCTGGCCGTGGGGGTAGGGGCAGGTGCGGAGGTAGCCTGAGCAAGCAGTGGGGACACTACTGACACTTACATAAACAGCTAATAAAAGCCAGGCTGGTTGATGCAGCCCT
>JADMIH010000370.1 GCA_015478675.1 Chloroflexota bacterium
GCGCTGGTATGTCTGGCTCGACAACAATCAGCTCAGTGCTGCTATAGAAGCTAGCAAGGGCGCTGGCGTTTATGGCATCACTGCCATCGCATATGATCGCTCGGCACTACGAGGAGGTGCAGCTATAAAGGTATCACGCGGTGGCAGTCCCATAATTGAGTTGCCGGAAAGGCTTCACCTTAGCGTTCAACCTTAGCAGGCTGTTTACAAAGGAGAAAGACCTTGAACAGGAATCGTGTCACCGTTCCTGTACCAATCCCTACAGCACGTCCTTCGTCAGGGTGGCGAGGAACTCGTTGTTGTCCTTTGTTTTTGCCAGGCGGCTGAGCATTAGCTCAAGGCCTTCGGAGCCGCCGAGGACGCCTACCATGCGGCGCATGGTCCATACCTGCTTGAGAGTATTCTCGTCCATGAGCAGCTCTTCGCGCCTGGTGCCCGACTTCTGAATTTCGATTGAGGGGAAGATGCGCCTCTCGGAGAGCTTGCGGTCGAGGTGTAGCTCCATGTTGCCTGTGCCCTTGAACTCCTCGTACACCACATCGTCCATGCGCGAGCCTGTGTCCACCAGGCAGGTGGCGATGATCGTCAGCGAGCCTCCATCCTCTATGTTGCGAGCCGCACCGAAGAACTTCTTGGGCGGGTAGAGGGCGATAGGGTCCATACCGCCCGAAAGGGTACGGCCCGAAGGGGGCATCAAGAGGTTGTATGCACGCGCCAGCCTGGTTATCGAGTCGAGGAGTATCACGACGTGCCTCCCCGCTTCCACCAGCCTCTTGGCGCGTTCTAATGTCATCTCAGCCACTTTTGCGTGGTCTTCCACCGGCTCGTCGAAGGTTGAGGCGATTACCTCACCCTTTATGGAGCGCGTCATGTCGGTCACTTCTTCGGGGCGCTCGCCTATGAGCGCTACCATCAGGTAGACGTCATTACCATAGTTGGTAGCTACCCCGTTGGCGATTGCCTTGAGGAGCATCGTCTTGCCCGCTTTGGGGGGTGAAACGATAAGCCCGCGCTGCCCCCTGCCGATTGGCGCGACCAGATTTAGCAGCCTTGTGGGCAGCACCTGCTGGGTGGTTTCAAGATTTAGCATTTGCTTGGGGAAAACAGGCGTCAGGTCGGAGAAGTGTGGCCTCTTTTTGGCGGTTTCCGCGTCCTGGCCGTTCACTGCTTCAACCCTGAGGAGGCTGAAGTACTTCTCGCCCTCCTTGGGGGTCCTTACCTGGCCTACCACTTCATCACCTGTACGCAAACCGAAGCGGCGTATCTGGCTCTGGCTGACGTAGATGTCATTAGGCCCTGGCAAGTAGCTGCTCAATCGGAGGAAACCGAAGCCGTCGTCCATGATCTCAAGTATGCCCTTCTTGAAGATGTTGCCCTGTTGTTCTGTCTGGGCTTGCAGGATGCGGAATGCGAGGTCCTGCTTTTTAAGGCGGCTGTAGCCTGAGATGTCAAGCTCCCTGGCCATCTCCTGGAGATCATCCAGGTTCTTCGATTCTAATTCAGCAAGAGTGAGAGCTACACGCCCATCCGATAGCCCCGG
>JADMIH010000160.1 GCA_015478675.1 Chloroflexota bacterium
TGGTTGCCTGCCGGCGCTAACGCTGGCAGGTTCATAACAAATCGGGCAAGTCTCGCAAGACTCACTTACCCTTGCCTCACTTGGCGGCAACTCTACAGTTACTTGCGTCTCGACGTTAGTCAGCTCAGCCGCGCTTTGCTAGGGCCGCGCCTCAAAAACGCGGTTGAACGGCGTTTCAGTGGCTCGGCGGAAATGGCTGAAGCCACCTGCCAGCACCGTCTCACGAATCTTCGCTTCAGTAGCTATAGTGCCGAGTCCCTTCCCACCCGAAGCCATCGCGTGGGGCGTGCAGACCAGGACCGAAGCCGCCGAATAGACCCTCCCTACCGGGTTCATATTCTCTTCGACGCTCTCCCCCGCCATAGGCTCGACGATAAGCACGTTGCCATCGTCGGCCAGCGCCTTGCGCGCGTAGCTGACGGCGGCCACCGGGTCGCCCATGTCGTGCAGGCAGTCGAAAAAGGCTATGAGGTCATAGCCGCTGCCAGGGTAATCATCGGCTGCCGCCACCTGGAAGGTAACACGGTCCGAGACGCCCGCTTTTTCAGCCGCTTTGCGTGCTTCCTCAATCGAGAGGTCATGGATGTCGAAGCCGAAGAAGCGCGAGTTGGGGAAGGCCTGCGCGAGGATAATTGTGGAGACGCCATGTCCACAGCCCACGTCGGCCACGGTAGCCCCGACCTGCAACTTGGGCAGCACCCCATCCAGGGCGGGAATCCAGCTACTTACCAGGTTTCCCAGATAGCCCGGCTTGAAGAATCGCTCGGTCCCCTCAAACAGGCCATGGTCGTGCTCGCCCCAGAGCATACCGTCCCCGGATAGGAACGCCTCGCTGATCCGAGGCTCGGCCTTGATCAGAACGGTGAATAGCTGGAAGCCGCCACCCACGAAGTAGGGGCTGTCCTCGTTGGCAAGGGCCAGGGCGTGCTCGTCCGGCAGGGTATAACGACCTGTTGATGGGTCGTACTCGACGTAGCCCCCCGCCGCCTGGTTGACAAGCCAGTCGTTGACGTAGCGCCTGGTCGTGCCGGTGCGCTCGGCAAGCTCCTGGGGGGTGAGAGGCCCCGCCCCCGCCATCGCCTTGTAAAGCCCCAGCTTATCGCCGATTATCACGAGCGCCGAACTGGCGAGCGCCCCGAAATCTCCTACCGCCTTGCCGAGGAACGCCCCCAGTTTGGCCTCATCTATCGCCTTAGTTCCTACAGTTGCAACCATTTCAAACCTCCTGTCAATTTTAGATTTTAGATTGCTTTGAACACAATCCAAAATCATGGTTTCGCGTTACAGGGCCCTGATCGCCTGGCCCATTTGCAAGGCCACGCGGCAATCGGTGACGACGGGTTCTGCCTCGGTAAGCCCAACCAGACGGCGATACCAGGCATCTTGCTCCGGGTCGTTGGCGGTCGCCTCTGAAGCCTCCTCGCTCTCGAAGCGGGCTATGTCCACAAACTCTCGCTGGTCCTTTACCCCGCGCAGTAGCTCCCCCGACACGAAGCCCCTGGCTTTGGCGAGCCGGTCTCGCCGCCACTCCTCGTGCAGGGCCAGCACACTATTTTCCTCTCCTGCCTTAGCACGGAACGTAAATACGGTTACGAACATCAAAATACCTCCTTTTGTCCTTGCTCGGATTGGTTCACTCTGTTGAGCGGCTGCCCAACATCACGTATTGTAGCGGCGTCTAGACAAGGGCGCATCGGGGCTATCTCCTAAAGTCGGCACGACACTTCGGGCACAAAAAAGCCGCCTGGTGGCGGCGAAGTAGGTGGAAACCCCTATAGTAAAGGGGGAGTAGCGGGCCTATTCAAGGTTATTGTGGATAGCAAACGCCGCAGCCCCCGCCCGGTTGTCGGTGCCGGTCTTGCCAAAAATGGCAGTGAGGTGGTTTTCCACTGTGCGTTCGCTGATCGAAAGTTCTTGAGCTATCTGGCGGTTGCTCTTACCCGCAGCAACCAGCCGCAAAACATCAAGCTCCCGCGCCGTCAACCCACAAGGCCCTTTCTCAATATGTTGGGCAGCAAGCCGAGATGGAATCACTTTTTCGCTCGGTATTTGCTGTAGCGCGGCAACCGAGAAGCGCTCGCGCAGTTGCACATCGCTGATGCTGTCCGCGAGCGTTTGTATGAGGTCTCGGCTGGTGACAAACTCGCGCTGCGCCTCGTCCGGGCGCTCGAGGAGAGTGTACAAGTGTCCCATGGCAGCATGGATCTGCCACAGGAGGGGGCGCGCTCCCCGCTCGAACGCGCCGCGTTTGGCCTCTTGCAAGGCCGCCTCCGCTTCGGGCATACGGCGCAAGGCTATCAAGGCATCGCCCTTCAATTTCAGCAACGTGGGGATGTGCTGTGGCTGGGACAACTCGCCAGGTGCGGACTCGATGAGCCGGTTAGCTATCAGCAAAGCATCCTGGGGTGCGCCCTGTGCAAGCGCAAGTTGGCCCCAGGCCCAGAGTATGCGCCTCTCCGGCAGGTCACGTGGCTGTTGTTGACGAGGTATGGCCGCTTTCAACGTAGCCTCTGCGCTCGTCAGGTCGTTCTTGAGTAGATAGGCGAGAGCTAAAGTGGCACAACTGTAACCTGTCCACCATTTTGACCCGACCGAACGGGACAGCGCCAGCGCCTGCTGGAGATGCTCGACAGCCAGATCAGGTGCGAGCATGACTACATACACATGGCCCAGGGTTTTGAGCGCGCCTGCCATCCATTGTCGGTGTCCAATCTCGGTGGCAATTCGCAATGCCTCGTGCGCGTGCGTGTAGCCGGCACCCAAATCTCCGAAGCCACCGCACGCCGAGCCAGTGGCAAATTCCGCATAAGCTTGCGCGGCGGGCCACCCAATCTGGCGGGCCAATCGTAAGGCTTCTTCCGAGTCACCCGCGCAATCTTCTCGTGTTCGGAGGGCGCTTACCGACGCTTCGAGTAGATTGGGTGACGAGTATGCGACGCGGGAGGTAAGGCTGGAGATAAGATTCCTGGTGTCACCCAGTTCTCGGAACGCCGCAATGGCCTCTCCATAATACCTGATGCCATTTACTATATCCCCATAGATGCTACTTGCCATGCCCATGAGGTCGAAGGTTTCGGCGGTGCCCTGTTTATTCCCCTGGTTCTTGTAAATCTCCAGCGCCTCACAGTGGGCCTGAAGGCCTTCCGCTGGCCGGCCGGTGTTTGCCAGCCAGTTGCCCAGACGGTTCAAGCTATGAGCCAGCACGGTCTGATCACCCACGCCCACGCCCATGACACGCGCCAACTCCAAAGCACCCTGGAAGTATTCGCCCGCGTGCACGTAATCCTGCCCCGACCACAGGAATCCGAGGTCTACGAGGAGCTGCCATTCGTCTTGCTTCTCCCCGGAGTTCCGAGCCATTTTGAGGGCGGTCTCCTCGTCCGCCTGCGCGTTATTGAAGTCGCCTACGGTCTCGTACACCTGCCCCCGCAGGCGGTAAAGGGCCAGGGGTGGAATTATCGCCAGACGCCGTGCTGCGTCGAGCGCCCGGTTGAGGTGCTCGAGTGCGGAGTGAGGCGCGTAGAGCGCCATGCTCTCCTCACCTGCCTGCCATGAATAGTTCAGCGCTTTCGCCCATGCTCCCGCCTCATAGTAGTGGTAGGCCAGGCTGCCTTTGTAAGCGCGTAATGCTCCCGTGTACATCCCCTCTATCGTCTCAGCGACATGGCGATGTAGGCTTTGTATCTCCTGGGGCAGCAGTTGGCCGTAAATAGCATCATGAGTTAAGGCGTGGCGGAACTGGTACTCTGCAACCACTCCATCGCTGGGCCTCTCCTCTACCGAAATCAGCTGCTGGTTGATCAACGACCGGACTGCGTCCAATAGCTCCTCCTCAGGCAAAGCGGTGGCCGCTCGCAACAGGTCAAAGTCGAAGTGACGACCTATCACGGCTGCGGTTGCCGCCACCTGGTGAGTTAAAGAGTCCAGCCCATCCAGGTGGCGCAAGATCGCTTCGCGCACGCTACGGGGGAGGTGGAGGTCATCTAGCGTCTTGCGATTCCATGCTCCCTCCGCGTAGAAGACATCGCCCGACTCGATCAGTGCCTTGACCAGTTCTTCCACGAAAAAAGGGTTGCCCTCGGTGCGCGAGTAAATTGCGCCGGTGAATTCGGGGCTTACTCGCTCTAGATCAAAAATGCGCTGCACCATAACTCCGACATCGCTTACAGGGAGTGGGTCCAGACGCACCTCTGTAGCCAGGCGCTCGCGCTCCAGGTCTGCTATCTGCCGCAGCCACCGAGTCCCAGGCCTGGCAACCGGCTCATCTAGGCGATACGTAGCGACGAGTAAAATAGGGTTGTGGGAGATACGCCGGGCCAGCAGGTGGAGCAGTTCCAGGCTGGTCTCGTCCGACCAATGGAGGTCTTCCAGCGCTAATAGCAACGGGCGTTTGGTGGACGCGGCTGCCAGGAAGCTGTAGATCGATTCGAACAATCTCCTCTTCTCGGCTTGCGGCTCGACCGGAGGGCTGGGCTGGACATCGGGCAGCACACGCGCCAGCTCCGGCAGCAATTTCACCAGCTCCGGTGCATAAGGCCCGAGGCAAGAGGCTATCTCGCGGGGCGATAAAGAGTGGAAGTAGCTACGTAGAGCGTCGAGCAGAGGAGCGTAAGGGAAGTTGACGTCAGGTGGAAAGCAATGGCCTACCAGCACCATCCAGTCTTGCTGCCCCGCCCACTCCACCAGTTCTGCAAGCAGGCGGCTCTTGCCCACCCCGGCCTCGCCAGCGATCAGCACCGTCTGACCTCGCCCTGAAGGGACCAGCTGCCACAGCTGAGTCAGCACATCCACCTCGCGCTGCCGACCTATCATGACCGGGCACAAGTAACGGGTCTCGAGCATGAGAAGCTATGCCTCCAGCAGCCTTCAGCCGATCGCTGCCCTGGTGGCTTGGCTGGCGGCCGTAGCGGTAATGTGAGACAAACCTTGTTGATACCGCAGCGCAGGGGAACAAATACAAAGCTCCGTGACGATGAGTTACTCACCGGGAGTTACGGTCTTGTCGCTTATTATACCATAGGGCTTACGAAAAGTAGGGGTAGCACCACGCCTTATACCGGTTTTCTGTTCCGTTACTGCTCATTGGCCTAATCAACATGTTTCAATCCTCACCCAGTGTGAAGACTGGGTGCTACGATATGTCCACACCGGAGACCTGGCGGCGCACTATCTCGTTTCAATCCTCACCCAGTGCGAAGACTGGGTGCTACCATCTCGCCTACACCAACAATCAAGCTATGTTGCGCGGTTTCAATCCTCACCCAGTGCGAAGACTGGGTGCTACTATCGCCTTTGTACAGCAAGGGCGGAAGGTCAAGTGTTTCAATCCTCACCCAGTGCGAACACCGGGTGCTACTCTTCGTTATCGTGGCTACAAGGGGGTTCCGCTAGTTTCAATCCTCACCCAGTGCGAAGACTGGGTGCTACGGCATTGTGAGCGAAGTGCAGAGGGCGATTGACAATATGTTTCAATCCTCACCCAGTGCGAACACCGGGTGCTACGCCCGACGCTATAATAGAGAGCTTGATGATATTTAGAGTTTCAATCCTCACCCAGTGCGAACACCGGGTGCTACTTGTTGTCTATTTTGTGGCAACTGCTACAGCACGCGGTTTCAATCCTCACCCAGTGCGAACACCGGGTGCTACGCGTAAGCACCGAGCCCCCACCCTTGAAGACGTGCTTGTTTCAATCCTCACCCAGTGCGAACACCGGGTGCTACTATTCGGCGGGAGGCATAGGGCCAACGCGCACGCGTGTTTCAATCCTCACCCAGTGCGAACACCGGGTGCTACTATTGGGTTGCAAGCGTTATATACGCGTGGCCGTGTTTCAATCCTCACCCAGTGCGAACACCGGGTGCTACAGCGGCCAGGACGGCCAGGAGGACCGCCCCGCAAGCGTTTCAATCCTCACCCAGTGCGAACACCGGGTGCTACATGACGCCGGCCTTTGGGCCGTTCCCTCGGCCAACGTTTCAATCCTCACCCAGTGCGAACACCGGGTGCTACCCCCCGTAGCGTATGCTGTGGCTGATGCCTCCATAAGTTTCAATCCTCACCCAGTGCGAACACCGGGTGCTACCTCCATCTCATATGTTTACATAAGCCAGATTGAGTTTCAATCCTCACCCAGTGCGAACACCGGGTGCTACCTCTGCTCCTGCTCGGGTTTTACCGAAACCCCTACCTGTTTCAATCCTCACCCAGTGCGAACACCGGGTGCTACGTTGTAACCCCCGCCACTAGGAGAAAAGTACTAGTGTTTCAATCCTCACCCAGTGCGAACACCGGGTGCTACGTGCCCGTAAGGCTTGTGCATGCTTCTAGAGGCGTTTCAATCCTCACCCAGTGCGAACACCGGGTGCTACAGTCCTTTACAGCGCTAGGCTGACTAAGGTTAGATGTTTCAATCCTCACCCAGTGCGAACACCGGGTGCTACGCCGGTGGTGGGGGGTACTTGCGGCCAGCTTCCTCAGGTTTCAATCCTCACCCAGTGCGAACACCGGGTGCTACACACCGCGAGTAGGCTCTAAAGCCAGGTATATACCCTCGTTTCAATCCTCACCCAGTGCGAACACCGGGTGCTACGCATTGATCGGCGGTAAAAAGGTAAAAGTAATAGAAGTTTCAATCCTCACCCAGTGCGAACACCGGGTGCTACCTTATAACATCAGGCACACTGAGTGCCACAATAAGGAGTTTCAATCCTCACCCAGTGCGAACACCGGGTGCTACGAGCACCAGTCAACCGCTTCTTCAAGCCGTCAAAGGTTTCAATCCTCACCCAGTGCGAACACCGGGTGCTACCACCGTCCAATGCGACGCTTGCTACAAAGCGGTAAGGGTTTCAATCCTCACCCAGTGCGAACACCGGGTGCTACCGTTCTTCAACTTGATCATGAAGCAGGGCCACTCTATCTTGTTTCAATCCTCACCCAGTGCGAACACCGGGTGCTACAAGTAAGTAAGGGTAGTCGTCATAAAAAGGTGGCGTTTCAATCCTCACCCAGTGCGAACACCGGGTGCTACGGGGTGGGCGTGGACTTAGCGGGGCGAATGCCTCGTTTCAATCCTCACCCAGTGCGAACACCGGGTGCTACTATCCACAGAGCACCTCAACGCGTGCCGGATGGTGGTTTCAATCCTCACCCAGTGCGAACACCGGGTGCTACCGCCCCATGCCCCCACCCCGCGTGTAGTAGTTGCAGTTTCAATCCTCACCCAGTGCGAACACCGGGTGCTACCCCGCTAGCATCCTTGCCTAATGCCCTTGCTAATCGCCCGTTTCAATCCTCACCCAGTGCGAACACCGGGTGCTACCCGGCCAAATGGACCGGAAAGGAAACAATAAAATGTTTCAATCCTCACCCAGTGCGAACACCGGGTGCTACCTGTGTCACTCGCCACCACCTCCCCTCTTCTAAGGTTTCAATCCTCACCCAGTGCGAACACCGGGTGCTACCAGGTGCCGTCCGAGAAAGTGCCCGGCGTCACATAGTTTCAATCCTCACCCAGTGCGAACACCGGGTGCTACATAACTTAGTTTCACGAGACAGAGCCGCATATAAAAGTTTCAATCCTCACCCAGTGCGAACACCGGGTGCTACTGCGGCTGGACACGTGACCAGCTGGCCCGTAAAGGAGTTTCAATCCTCACCCAGTGCGAACACCGGGTGCTACTTCACGCCCATGCTCTTCGACTCACCCAAGCGGATGTTTCAATCCTCACCCAGTGCGAACACCGGGTGCTACGCCCGAGTTCGATAGCATCATCACGGATCACACCATGTTTCAATCCTCACCCAGTGCGAACACCGGGTGCTACTCCTTCTCCTGGTAAACCGTAGCCCACGCGAACCAGTTTCAATCCTCACCCAGTGCGAACACCGGGTGCTACCAGGTGCTCGACCTGATTGTGGGCGTGATGCAGGTGTTTCAATCCTCACCCAGTGCGAACACCGGGTGCTACCCCGCTCCTACTGTGGCTGCGCTGTTGTAACCACCGTTTCAATCCTCACCCAGTGCGAACACCGGGTGCTACACGATGATGGTGCTGGCGCTGCCCCCTGGTGGGGAGTTTCAATCCTCACCCAGTGCGAACACCGGGTGCTACTCTGTGCGCACTGTGACAAGGTTGTCATAGGGGAGGTTTCAATCCTCACCCAGTGCGAACACCGGGTGCTACCATCCAGTTTGGTAGCAACACGCTTAACCTCGATGTTTCAATCCTCACCCAGTGCGAACACCGGGTGCTACATTGCGCACCGGTGAGCAGCACCCCACAGCGCGTAGCTGTTTCAATCCTCACCCAGTGCGAACACCGGGTGCTACCCTTTGCTTTTGCTGTCGCTCCTCTCCCTGATGGGTGGTTTCAATCCTCACCCAGTGCGAACACCGGGTGCTACAGCTCGCCGAGCTTACCAGGATGGTGGGCAAGGTATGGTTTCAATCCTCACCCAGTGCGAACACCGGGTGCTACCTCCCTGGGCAAGCTGGGCGATTTCCTTGATACGCTGTTTCAATCCTCACCCAGTGCGAACACCGGGTGCTACCTGGCCCTGGTCAGGCGTGGGACGTTTCGCTGCTGCTGTTTCAATCCTCACCCAGTGCGAACACCGGGTGCTACACCTATCCTGAGCTGAGGCTGCCGCTGCCCACCGAGTTTCAATCCTCACCCAGTGCGAACACCGGGTGCTACGGCACAAACTCTCACAAACAGGCTCGGTGCTGAGAGGGAGTTTTAATCCTCACCCAGTGCGAACACCGGGTGCTACCTACAGCACCAGAGTTGTAGCAT
>JADMIH010000161.1 GCA_015478675.1 Chloroflexota bacterium
CCGAGTGCAGGACGCTGCATTCATTCTAATTGCTTGGTGCTAATTGCTTGGTGCTGGTTGAGCCATGCCACTGAGAAGTATTAGATTGGGGAGCTCAGTGGGGGTTATGCGTCTACATGACTGGTCATTCCACGCACGGATGAGCAATGTAGCCAGTACAGGACCAGCGGCTGGCGACCTCTTGTATGGCGTCCCTCACCTGTGCGTCGGTTGGATTTGGATTGCTGGCCTGGACCTCGGCCTGGCAGTAATGATAGTAGCTGCTACGAGGGTAGCCCTACGAGGGTAGCCCGTCTGACACCTGCACGATCTTCCAGCACATTTACTATCATGCACGCCGCACGGCTGGCCCCATCGGTTTCGACGGCACTGTAGTTTACCGGCCTATGAAGAAGGTCAAGAGCGGCAGAGGCCAAGCCCTCCGGCGTTACTGAGCTGTAGTCGAGAGCGCAATCCGCGCCGTAATTACGCAAGCGGCGTTGGACGTGGATCACTTGCTCGAAATGTCGCCGAAGCGGGAAGCATAAGAAGGGCCTTTTGGTCGCCACAAGCTCCATGCAAGTGCTGAGGCCGCCCTGCACTAGCGCCAGGTCGCAGCAGGCCAGATGCTCGTACAGGTTATGGACGTAGGCCTTGACTGCGAGGCCTGGGAGGTCAGGGAAAGGCTCCTCGGCTAGGCGCGGTCCGGTCACGAGCACGAGGTGCAGGTTGGGCACTTGCCGCTTCATATGAGGATAAGCCGACGCAATCTTGCGCAGAAGGTGGCGGCCCACAGACGTGCCCCCGACCGCTGCGATAACCAGAGTCTCATCCTGACGGTAGCCTAATTTGGCACGTAAGCTCTCCTGGTCGGCAACTTCTTGCGGGTTGAAAGGGAGAGTGTAGCCACCGTAGCGAAAGTTTCGGTCGGTCCATTCGCGGATGATCGGGAGGTCGGGGCCGAAGCGGTCGTCCACCACGTCGTCCGGGTTGCCGATGAAGATTGCCGCGTCGCGCATGTACGGGAAGCGTGCCACGTGCTCCACGTCGTCGGCGTTGCGATCCGCGCACAGAAACGCTTCGCGCTCGTCGCCTTCTACCGGGAGCATGCCGATGAAGTCGGTCAGGAAGACGAACGGCTGCCGCTTTAGCTCAGGGTTCTCGTGGTAGTAGTAGTCAACATCCCACGCCTCGTCGCCGATCACCAGGTCGAAGTGCTCGGCCTCCATCAGGTCTGAGAAGGTCATGAAGTTGTTGACCATGATCTCGTCCATCGTACGCAGGCCGAAGAAAGCCGACAGGTCGTGCTCCCCGGCCACGTGCTCGAAATGGTGGCTTTCATTCGCCAAATATTTGGTGATTGGGTGAGCCCTCTCCCCTTCGCGCTCCAGGTAGGTGGTAGCGGGGTTAACGGTGAACCAATCGATTTCGAGGTCGGGCGCGAGCTTGCGAATCTCACGCGCGATAGCCACGTCCCGTTGAACGTGCCCCAGGCCGATTGGGCTTGAGAGGAAGAGAGCGCGGCGCGGGCGGCTCATAGCTCGTGTCCATGTCCTATCTTTGGGGGGAGCGCCCACGAAGTCTCGTACCGCACGATTGAAGACCACCGGGTCGCGCGCCTCCGGCCCGTGAGCGCCCCCCTCAATGGTGAGCATCTGCGAGTGTGGTATCAGCTTGTGAAGCTCGACGCCCGACTCATAGGATACGTGCTGGTCGAGGGTACCGTGTATCATCAGGGTAGGTGCGGTCACGCGGGCAGCGTACTCGCGCACATCGTTGCCTGCCCACCCTGCCGCTGCAAGTGCCAGTGTATCGCCTGTAGTGGACCAGGCATAGAGCAGACCATCTTCGTACTGTTTTGTGGAGTGAGGTTCCGGGAAGAGGGCATTGAAGAAGTTGTCAATATGGGTGGTGTAGTCGTCGCGCATCCCCTGCACATAGGGGTGGGCTTCCGGGGGTGGATCGAACGCGCCCCACTCAAACTCCCCACCCACGGTGATCAGTTGCGATACGCGTTCGAGTTGCTCCGCCGCAAAGCGGATAGCAAGCATCGCGGACGCTGATATGCCAACGATGCACAAGCGATCAAGCTGCAGGTGGTCAATGACGGCGAGCATGTCGGCGTAGTAGTGTTCGAGGCTGTAAGCGGCGGGACTACCGGGGCGGTCGGAGCGTCCGCTCCCGCGCAGGTCAATCGTCACAACCCGGAAGTAGCGTGACAGGTAGGGTACCGTGGCTTTGAGCAGGCGCATATCTACGACCTGGTAGATGGGCGAAAAGACTATCGTCGGTCCGCTAGTACCCCATACGGCGTAGTACGTTCCGACGCCGTCTCGCTCGACAAAGCCGTCTGCAGCCGGCGTAACTGTTTCAAAGGGGTATGAGCCTGCATCGGATAACCGTCCTGCTTCAGGGAGCGACCCTACGACGCGCTCGATCCGCTCGGGTAGTTTTGCTTTCGTAGCCATAGCTTTCTCCTTAGTCTTCGGTGCTTCACGCATCAGTATATCAGTAGTCAGTAGTCAGAAACTATAGATTGCCATTACGTATCTATTTCTGACTACTGACTACCAATTACCGTTCAGCGCCGCGCCTCGAAGATGCGGTTGAATGGTGTTTCGGTGGCCCTGCGGAAGGTGGAAAGGCCACCCTGGCGCACGACCTCGCGCAGCGAAGCTTCAGTGGCTATTGTGCCCAGGTGGGTGTGCCCGGTGGCGACTGCGTTTGGGGTACAGAGCATCACCGAAGCCGCCGAGTAGATTCTGCCTACAGGGTTGAGATTCTCCTCCACCCGCTCGCCCGCCATCGGCTCGACTATCATCACTGTGCCGTCGGGAGAGAGGGAGCGAGCGGTGTGGCTGATAGCGCCTGTAGGGTCGCCCATGTCGTGCAGGCAGTCAAAGTAGGTCACGAGGTCGTAGACGCCTTCGGTGGAGGGATAGTCTTGTGCGCTCGCC
The DNA here is from genome assembly GCA_015478675.1 of Chloroflexota bacterium. The sequence continues at coordinate 2,937 of JADMIH010000161.1, forward strand.
ACCTGGAAAGTAATGCGGTCGGCTACGCCTGCGACAGCTGCTTCCTGTTGCGCCCGCTCGATAGAGGGCGCATGATCGTCGAATCCCCAGAAGCGAGAGTTGGGGAAAGCTCGCGCCATGATGATCGTGGAGGCTCCGTACCCGCAACCTACATCAGCGACCTTCGCGCCCGCCTCCAGCCTGGGCACCACGCCCTGAAGAGCAGGCAGCCAGTTGGCAACCAGGTTGCCCAGGTAGCCGGGCTTGAAGAAGCGCTCGCAGCCGACGAAAAGCCCCTCGTCGTGCTGACCCCAGGTGAGGCCTGCGCCCGTCCGGAACGCCTCCAGTATCTCCGGCTCGGCTTTGATCATCGAGAGGAATAGCTCAAAGCCACCCACCACGAAGTACGGGTTGTCCTCCTGGGCCAGCGCAAGCGCGCTCTCCGGCGGAAGGGTGTAGCGTTCGGTCTGCGGATCGTAATCTACGTAGCCACTAGCAGCCTGGTTCACCAGCCAGTCGCGCACGTAGCGCTCCACCGTTCCGGTGCGTGCGGCCAGTTCTTGCGAGGTGGTTGGGCCTGACTCCGACATGGCTTTGTACAGGCCGAGCTTGTCGCCCAGCACCATTAGCGCGGCACTTGCCGTTGCGCCGAAGTCGCTTACTACCTGGCCTATTACGGCGTTGAGTTTGGTTTCATCGATCTTGGGTGTTTGTGTTGTTGCAGTCATTTTCTTGTCTCCTTTTATGTTGGGTTGTGAATGGCTGTTAGCGTGACAGCGGCGCGAACCTGATTATCTGGTTGACCACCTCCTCCTTGGCATCGTAGAAGCTTGCATGGCCGCTATTCTCAAGCTTCACGAGCGTCGAGCCTTTTATCAGACTATTCGTGGCCTGGGCCGCCGCGAAAGGAATAATCCCGTCGTGCGTGCCGTGCAGAATGAGAGTGGGAATGCTGATCCGTTGCACTTCGGCTGTCAGGTCGCGGTCCCTGCTCTCTTCGAGACCACGAATCAGAGCGTGGAACGAGGTCTGGTTGCCGTCCTGAGCGTAGTAGTCGAGCAGGCGATCGCTGATAGGCGTGTTGAAAGCCCCCTTCACAAAGTCGTAGACAAACGTGGCCCTGTCCGATTTGACCGCATTGATGTACCCGTTGAGCGCACTCTTTACCTCGGCGGTGGGGGCCACTGCCGGCAGGGCCGCCGACAACAGCACCAGCCTGGTAACGCGGGAATCGCGCTGAGTAGCTATGTAGTGGGCGCTGACTGCCCCTCCCAACGAGTATCCCACGAGCGTGACATCGTGCAGATTGCGGTCACGGATGACGGTGCCTATGGCAGATGCCCAGCCGTCGTAATCGAGACCCTCCCAGGTGGCAGGGGATTGGCCGAAGCCAGGCAGGTCGAGGGCGATAACCCGGTAACCCTGCTGCGCCAGCGTGCGCATTTGGTACTCAAAGATGCGGTGGTCAAGCGGGTATCCATGCACGAAAACGATGGGTTTACCGCCCGCCCAGCCCCAATCTTCCACGTATATAGAGGATGAGGGTGCTGCAGCCGGAGCGCTCGCCGCTGTGGCAACGCTGTTGTCGGCGCGCCCTGACGGGTTGGCTTGCAGGCCAGCGGCTATGCCCAAACTTACTACTGCGGCCAGCAACCAGGCGGTTAGTATTTGCCGGGGAGCACCATGTTTTGTCGACACGAGAATCCGTGATTGAGTTGCCATGAGATTCTCCTTTCTGTTCTTGAAACTAAAAAGTCTACGATCAATGATGGTCAGCACTGTCGCCGTCCTCATTAGACAGGGTTGCCGTGTTGCTGTCCACCATGGGATGGTCCCCGTCTGGGGTTCCGCCCGCTATCTGCCCCTCCAAGAAGGTGAAAAGCTGCGCAATGTCGGCGAAGCCGAGCCGCTCTCGGGTCTGTGGGTCTTCCAGGGAAGCGCGCCACACCGCAGGGCTTCGGTCTTGCCACAGACGCAATAGATACGAGAGGTAGCGCCTTTGCTCGTCGTTCATTGCTGCTCCTGTTCTATGCCCCACAACTGACCGTTGAGAGCAGCCTACAGCACGAACGTAAGGAGAGCATAAGGGCGATGCAAGGAGCATCATCAGGTGTATAATTGTTTCGTAAGGCGTCATTTGCAAAACGGCCCGCAACCGTACGACCATGCCACGGTGAAATGGCGTGATACAGGATGGAGGGTTTAAGGGGTTTATGGCACGCCTCCAGTTATCGCTCCTGGGTGCATTGCAAATCGCGCTCGACGGGCAACAGGTGTCCGGGTTCGAATCGGGCAAGGTACGCGCCTTACTCGCATATCTTGCCTTGCACGCTAATCGAGCCCAGAATCGGGACGCTCTCGTGGGGCTGTTGTGGCCCGAACAGCCCGAGGAGGCAGCCAGGGCCAATCTGCGCCAGGCTCTAGCCAATTTGCGGCGTGCGATTTCTGACGCCAATGCTGACCCACCGTTCTTGCTCGTTTCTCGCGACGCTGTCCAGTTCAACCCGGCCGGCGACTCCTGGGTGGACGTGGGGGCCTTCACCGCGCTCATGGATGCTTGCGACCGACACGTGCATCGCCGTATCGAGGCGTGCACGTCTTGCGCGCATCGCCTCACCCAAGCGGTCGAATTGTATCGCGGGCCATTCCTGGATGGGTTGTTCGTCCAGGAGAGCGTGGCGTTCGAGGAATGGCTGATCCTCCAGCGGGAGGCATTGCACCGTCGCGCCCTGCAAGCTCTATTTCAACTGGCCGCCTATCACGAGCGACGGGGGGCATACGACGAAGCATATCACTATGCTTCGCAGCAGCTGGAGCTGGAGCCGTGGCGCGAAGAAGCTCACCGCCAGGTGATGCGTGTGCTTGTGCTCCAAGGGGAACGCACCGCCGCGCTGGCCCAATATGACACCTGTCGTCGCTTGCTGCTGGCAGGGTTGAGCGTCGAGCCATCGGAGGCCACAACAGCCCTCTATGAGCGTATCCGCGAGGCTGAAGGTGATGCACCGCTTGCCCGCGAGGAACTGGCTCTCCCCTCGGCACGACCACATAATCTCCCGCCGCAACCGACCCCTTTCATAGGGCGCGAGCGCGAACTCGCAGAACTGGCCGAGTTGATCGAGCGTCCGGAGTGCCGCCTCATTACGCTGGTCGGCCAGGGTGGAAGCGGAAAGACCCGGATGGCGCTGCAAGCGGCCGCTGAGCAGATCGGGGCGTTTTCGGACGGGGTCTATTTCGTCCCCTTAGCACCAGTTGAATCGAGCCAATTCTTGGTCTCCACGATTGGCACGGCAATGGGCTTCTCTTTCTCCGTTCAGAGAGACGCCAGAACCCAGCTCCTCAACGAACTGAGCGACAAAGAGCTACTCTTGGTGCTTGATAACTTTGAACACCTGATGGATGCAACCGACTTGATTATTGCGATCCTTCAACAAGCAGCAGGTGTGACGATCCTTGCGACTGCACGCGAGCGGTTGAATCTACAGGGCGAATGGGCGGTAGCGGTCGAGGGACTCCCCTACCCCGATCTGGAAAGCGTCGATTCGCTGGAGAACTACGCTGCTTTACAGTTGTTTGTGCAGAGCGCCCGCCGCACGGAGTCTAGCTTCGCGTTGAACAGCCAGGTTCGGCTTGCCGTGCTGAGGATATGCCGGTTGGTGGGTGGTCTACCCCTGGCAATCGAGCTGGCTGCCGGCTGGGTGTCAGTGCTCTCGGCCAACGAGATCGCGCAGGAGATAGAGAACAACCTCGATTTCCTCGCCACGCAGCTCAAAGATGTCCCAGCACGACATCGGAACATGCGGGCCGTGTTCGACCGTTCCTGGAGCCTTCTGTCCGAGCAGGAACGAGACCTATTCGTCAGGCTATCGGTCTTCCGAGGAGGTTTCCAAAGGGAAGCTTCTGAACGAGGAGGGGGTGCTTCTCTTCACTTGCTTTCATCTCTGGTCTCGAAATCGTTCCTGCATCGCATTCCCCGGGGGCGCTACGAAATCCACGAACTTCTCCGGCAATATGCATATGACAAACTGCAAGCCCTTTCCAACTCCATTGAAGCACATGACACACATGCCGGCTATTACGCAACCTTCGTCCGGAAGCGGGAAGATCGGCTGCGCGGACATGACCAGTTGAACGCGATCGCTGAGATTGGTGACGAGATCGACAACGTGCGCGAGGCTTGGCATTGGGCTGTCGAGCATATGCACGTCGCGGAGATCGATGCCTTCTCCGAGGGGCTGTGGTTCTTTTACGAGATTCGTGGCTTGGCACAGGAGGGATTTGAAGCTTTTGGGCGAGCGGTCACGGCAGTGAGCTCAGATTTAACTGCCGACGAAGCGCTGGATAGACTGGATAGAGAGGAAGCGCTCGCCCTGGGAAAGGTGCTGGCTCGACGAGCAGCTTTTGGCACTCGCCTGGGGCGTAACACCGAGGGCCGCGATATGCTCGAGCAAAGCATTAAACTGCTTCAGCGCTTCGGAGCACGAAGGGAAGTCGCTTTTGCGCTTAATATGCTCGGTATGGTAGCGCGATTGCAGAGCGAATATGCGCAGGCAAGGGCATTTCTTCAGGAAAGCCTGGTACTCTTTCGTGAGGTTGGTGATCGCTGGGGCATCGCCTACTCGCTAAGCGACCTCGGCAATGTGGCGTACTTGCTGGGAGAATTCGAGGAGGCTATGCGCTTGCACGAAGAAAGCCTGAATATTTCCAGACAAGCAGGTGACTGCCGAGCCATGATCTTCTGCCTAAGTGACATGTCCAGTGTCGCCATATCGCTAGGTAAGTACGGGGCCGCCGAGCGGTTTTGCCAGGAAGTGCTGTCCCTATCTCAACAGATCGGTCATCGTTGGGGCCGAGCCATCTCACTCTACCAGCTCGGCAGTATTGCGCTGTATTCGGGCAATTTCACGCAAGGAAAAACATTCTTGGAGGAGAGCTTGAGGGCGTTCCGCGAAATGGGCGACCTTCAACACGCGTCTATTCCTCTTGAACGTCTAGGTTATCTCGCCTATCTACAGGGGGATCACGTTTTGGCTCAGCACCTGCTCCAGGAGGCCCTTGCCCTCTGTGATGACACCGGCTACCAGCGCGGTAGAGCCTCTACCCTCAATACTCTGGGCATGATAATCGTCTCTGTCTCAGGTGTCGCCGAAATCAAGCAAGCAGAAGGTAACGTCGAGGCTCCTGCATGGGCGCTGGGCGAGGCTCAGAAGGCACAACAGTATCTTCAAGAGGCGTTGGCGGACGCACTGGAAATCCAGGCATGGTCGCTTGTGCTGGATATTCTGGTGAGCATGGTAGTAGCGCGGGCAACTGACCTGCCGCCTGAAGAGGCTTATGAGATTCTGTCCCTGGTCCGCGAGCATCCCTCAAGCGACAAGCAGACAAAAGATAGGGCAGAGAGGGCGCTTAGTGCATTGGAAGGGGTTGCGGGTAATAATCGTAACGCGAGCGCTCGAACCCGAGAAGATTCAAGAACTTTGGAGCAGATGGTGAGCCGGATGGTAAGACCGGCTCAGGAGGCCTAAGCGACTTCGAGGGCCCCACCTTGGTCGGATATCCGCTCTATCACCTCTGATGCTGCAAACCACCTAAACTAAATCCAAGATGAAACCCGCATAGGGCCGAGTGGTATACTGCCAGCAATACCATCACCGACCTGTGAGGGCTGTCTAATGAACGAGATGTTGGTCACCCTTTCAAGCATGTAGATTTCACTTTGGTATCAGTTTAGCATCAGGCGCACGCTGTTGAGATCGGGCGCGAGCTATGCGGCGCGACTTGTGGTGCGTCCTGTAGAGCGGTGGCCTGCTTGGGTGGGTTGGTGCCGTGCCCAGAG
>JADMIH010000371.1 GCA_015478675.1 Chloroflexota bacterium
GAACATTCTCTACACAATGCAAGTAAGAAACTTGAAAATGCTGGTGTATCGGTGATGAAATCGTATGAAATGGGAGTGGTTGCAGTAGGCCACGGAGTGCTGTGCAGCAAAAGTTATGGTTCTTATCGTGGGTTTACCAACGGCACCCGAGGGGTGTTAAGTTGCCGGCGGGCTGGAGTGCGCCATAGGGGACGAGGTCACCCTCTGGTGCTTGGGACATGTTCATTGCTAGGTCTCGCCTGTCAGCGGTTAGCCTTCATGACTGCGTCTCTCTTTAGGTATCACACTATCCTCCTGCGGGAGTGCTTTGCGAAACACTCATTATACATTTTTCCTAGCTATCCTTATGCATGTCTTCTGGAGAGTATGCGACCAGCATGCGTATGTAAGCGAGGTTCATGGCGCTGGCGCTGGCGAATCGGGCGAGGGCCGGAACGGAGAGGCGCTGAGGTTGCGGGCAGATGTTGCCGTTGCTAAGAAGCTTGCTGGCTGGGCTGCCGCATCCGCCCCGGCCGTGTGATGTTGATCCGGGTGTCGCGGCCGATGAAGAACCGCTTTGGCAAGCGGGCGAGGTGCCTGTCATCGTCCGGCGTCTGGATGTAGGCCAGGCAGGCCTTGCCACTGCCCACTAGAAAGCCGCCGGAGGTGAGGTGTCCGGGCAGATCCCCTAGGAATTTGCCGCGAACGACAAACGTGTCGCTAGGGCAGCCGTCGCACTCGAGGAGTGTCTGCGTAAGGCCCTCTGTGCAGTACCCGTACGGCAGCCCGTGCAGGATGATGCAGGTGTGCTGGCAGTGGAAGCGGCCCGCCGTTAGGTGCACCGGCACCGTGACATCCCCTCCTCCGGGCAAGGCTCGCAGCCTGACCAGCTGATCCTCAGGTGCTGCATGCCGCGCCGCAGCCGCCTCGGGGACCGTGTCGAACCAGAGCTCCAGCCGGCTGTCTGCCGCGCCGGGCGACCCCACGGGATAGACGCCGGCGATCTGCACCGGTCCGAAGTGAGCCATCAAGGCTCCGGTGACCTGCGCCTCCAGATCCAAGCGCCTCTGGCTGCCGTAAGGCACCTCCTCTGTGAGCTCCAGGTGGCCCAGGTCAGCCACCAGTGGCTCACTGTTTACCCAGCGGCGCGGCCGCGGCCGGAGAGGCCTTGGCCGAGGTGCGAGCAGCGCGTGGGCATCGGGGGCCCGTTGGGGATCGGACTGCCATGGCCTGCTGGTCTACATGGCCAGCCGGCGACGAGAGGCGGCAGCGGCGCCGGTCTCCGGGCGGAAGCGGCGGCGGCTGCGCTGCGGCGGCGGCGGCAGCCGCGGCGGCAGCGGCCACGGCTCCTGTGTGGGCCGAGGGGCGTTGGTGCCCTGTTCGGGGGCTCTGTTGCTGACTCTGACAGCCCCCTACTAAGGATCCTGACAACACCTCGGGAAGCCTCTCACTGGAGGCTGTAGGCTCTCGCTGCTGTCTCTGCAGTTGTGGATCCTTTTGCCTTAGAGCCCTGGGACCACAGATTGCCTACCAGAAGCTTTGCGCCTC
>JADMIH010000372.1 GCA_015478675.1 Chloroflexota bacterium
GCGTAGATACTGTGATAAAAGTCAAGGGTTTTGGAACGAACGGAGAAAGAAAGAGAAAGGGAAGTTGGTCAGGGATGAGCCGAAAAAGGGAACAGACTCCTGGCCGTCTCCGCCCGCTTGCTCGCCAAGCAGGGCATGGAGACAGAAGACCTGGCGGTTGGGGTTCTGATGAACGAAGGACGGCTCCTTTCTGCTTACTCGTTCACGCTCTGAGGCGATGAACCGGGACGGACGGAGACATGAGTCGGATCAAAGGGCTTGCCTGAGAGAAGCACGCCATAGACCAGATGCAGCAACTTGCGCATCACGGCGGTCAAGGCGACCATCTTGGGTTTGCCACGGGCCAAGAGACGATGATACAACGGCTTGAGAAACGGATTGAAGCGAATCGCATTCATGGCAGGGAAGGACAAGGCGCGGCGAACCACGGCGTGGCCTCCTTTGGCGAAGGGGGTGGGGCCATGGACCGAACTGCCGGAGGAAGACAAGCGAGGACACAGGCCCACGTAAGCCACCACATCGCGCACATTGGCAAAGCGGCGCACATCGCCCAGTTCAGCCAGCAGAACAGCCGCCGTCTTGGGGCCAATGCTGACAATGGAGAGCAAGAGCGCGTAATCAGCCGCCAAGCTCTTGTGGGCCAGAATGTGCTGCTTGATCTGGTGCTCTAACAGACTCTGCTGTTCGTGAAGGCAGGTGAGAATCCGGGTCGTAGTGGCCGTCACGGTGGGAGTATGCGGTCCACTGCTCTGGCGTCCTTGCTGTTGCTGAACGAGGTGCTTGACATCCTGTAAGCTGCGCACCAGATCTTGCAATTCGCGACGTTCGCTGGGAGGCGGCGTCCAGGGATCAGGTTGCTGGGTGAGGCCAAAGCGGGCCATCAAGGCGGCATCGCTCTTATCGGTGTTGATGCGCCGCAGTTCACTTTCGCCGTAGCGTTTGATGCGCAAGGGGTTGACCAGGCTGACGCGATAGCCGGCTTGATGCAAGCAGAGAGCCAAGGCATCACTGTAGGTGCCGGGGGCTTCCAAACAGGCATGGAGTTGGCCCACTTCTTGGCTGGCCAGCCACGCGAGCAAACGCTGATGACCAGCAGGGGTATTGTCATAGTGCTGGTGTTTAGGTTTCTGGCTGGGTCTCACGCGCTCAAAGCAGAGGTCGACCTTGGCTTTGGCGACGTCGATACCCAAGACACTGTCGACACAGATGGGTGGGGAAAGCAGAGGCATGCGGTATTCTCCTTTCATGAGACGTATGATACACTGGGCAGAAGGGGAGGCGAGCACAGGGGGCGATCAACCTTGTGGATTCAGGCGTATTCCCGGAGAGGGGGCCTAAGATACTGGTCGATCTACTCTGTGGGTGACCGCAACGCGAGGTCTCATCTACGCAACAAGCTGGATGCCTTGGGACAAGGTCAGATTTCTCGCGTTGCTGCCTTCTCTTCTCAGGAAATCGTACCCGATACCATTTCCTTTGACAAGCTAATCATACAAGGGACAAGGGGCGGACGTGG
>JADMIH010000162.1 GCA_015478675.1 Chloroflexota bacterium
CCTACAACTCGCCCCCTATCTGAAATGCACCCCGGAGTTTGAGTGTGCTTGCGTACGGGTCCGCAGGGTTGTATAATAGAGGCGACAACTTAATAAACACAGTGCTAGGGGAGCTTGGGAAGCCAGGCTGAGATCGCGACCGAATTGTCGCGGACCCTCTAACCTGATTCTGGATAATGCCAGCGTAGGGAAAGCAAAGACTAATTTGATGTCGTGGCCGCATTCCCTGCTCGGAATGCGGCTTTTTGTTTTGGAGTGTGGACGTTGAGAACCAACAAGAATGGGAATCGGTTGCAGCCAACAGACGGTGAGCAAATCAACTGTGTATGGGTACTGGCTGCCAGTCCTATTTGGAGCGGTTCTATAGCGGTAGATTGGCTCCCGGCGGCAGATCGGATCGTGGCAGCCGATGGCGGCACAGGGCTCGCGGCGCAACTTGGCCTGCGACCCGACCTGGTTGTGGGTGATCTCGATAGCAGCGACCCTGCGCTCGTGTCGAAGTTCGAGGCCGCTGGGGTCGAAGTGAGGCGCTACAAGCACAACACCAAGTCTGAAACGGATACTGAGCTTGCGGTTGTGGCCGCGCTGGAATATCACCCTCGTAAAGTTATAGTACTGGGAGGCACAGGCGGCAGGCTCGACCATACGTTGGCAAACATACTTCTCCTTTCTAACCCGCTGCTGGCTAGGGTAGATATAAGAGTGGTTGAGGGAAGGCAAGAGGTTTTTCTCGCAAAGTCAGGAGAGTGGAACGTGCTGGGAGCCGAGCAGGGCGACACGGTAACGCTGTTGCCGCTTGGCGGCGATGCGCGAGGTGTACGCACAGGGGAGCTTGAGTACCCGCTTTTTGATGAAACCCTCTCAGCAGGAAGCAGCAGAGGCGTGAGCAACGTGGCGGTTAGTACAGGCGCTAGAGTGTGGTTGGAGAGTGGCAACTTGCTGATTGTGGTGCTGCACACGCGCCAGGATAGCGGAGATACGACAATTGAGCAACAACCAACTTAAAGGGCGTCGCTCGTTAGTAGAAGCAGAGGTAACGATATGAACAACACGCAAGTAGAGCCACAAAGGGGGCCTGGGCAAAACAGCGCTTCTCCGAAGCCCGGCCCGGCAATAATTGTGGCGGGGGTAGGCTTCCTTGCCCTCTTTATTGCCTGGGGCTTTCTATACAACTTGTTCAAACAACAGTGGGGCAGCAATGACGTGGCTATCGCGTTGGCAACGGCGTTCTTCTGGCTGTTGGTCTTTGCTGTCGTGGCGGTGGTAGCGTGGTGGAGCAAAACCATCTTCGCGGCCTGGCAGACCCGCGACCTGCTGCTTGTGGCGATTGTTGGGGCGGCCTTTGGGCCTCTCTTTACGGCATGGAGCGCAGTGTACACGGGGGCAGGCGTCTTCCTGGGACCCTGGAATGACCTTATTGGTGGCTTCTGGTGGATACCTGTTATCCTCATACCATATATAGTGCGCAAGCCCGGAGCAGCGCTGGTAGCGGAGATAATCGCCGCAACTATCGAAACGATGCTGGGTGGGCAATATGGCATCATAGGCGGCGCGGTCGGAGGTCTGGTGCAGGGTATGGGCGCGGAGGTGATCTTCATGCTCACCGCATGGAGGCGTTACGACTGGCTGACCCTCTCACTGGCAGGTGTGGCATCTGCTGTGACGGGCTTCGTTTACTATATCCCTATTTACTATGCGGGCTACAGCGTTGACCTTCTACTTATCACGTTGGTGGCGTATATCATAGGCGTGCTTATCTTCGCGGTGGTCGGGGGCAGGCTGCTAGGTGATGCGCTGCTGTCAACAGGGGTGCTCAACCGCTTCGCCATAGGCCGCGAACGACGACAAGCAGAAGCCACTACAGACTTCTAGCTCATTGTGCAGGAGTGCGTGTGACAGAACTACTGCCAAGTTCAACTGGAACAGGGCAGCCAACCAAGGTTGCCGGGCCGGAGCTGCCCGTAATCGTGCGCGACCTCCGCTTGCGCTACCCTGAGACGGGCAAGGTGGTGCTGCACGGCATCAACCTGGAGTTGAGAAGGGGCGAAGTGAAGCTGTTGCTGGGGCCAAGCGGCGCGGGCAAAAGCTCACTCGCCCTGACCCTCAATGGGCTGATCCCCCGGCAGATGGATGGGGAAATCAGAGGCGACGTGCTGGTGAATGGCAAAAAAACGACAGATGCCACCGTGTCATGGCTGACCACCCAGGTTGGGGTCCTCTTTCAGGACCCGGAGGCGCAAATCGCCACCCTCACGGTGGGCGATGAGGTGGCATTTGGTATGGAAAACCTCAAGCTGCCCCCTGAAGTTATGGCAGAGCGAAGCAGGGACGCCCTGCGCCGCGTCGGGTTAGTGGGGCTTGAGGAGCAAGGTACTGATACCCTGAGCGGAGGGCAAAAGCAGAGGCTTGCCCTCGCATCCACCCTGGCGATGGGCGTCTCGGTGCTGGTCTTTGATGAGCCAACCGCCAACCTCGACCCGGCGGGCACCTCCGCCTTCTTTGCTTCTCTGGCGCATTTGAAGGCTCAGGGCTATACAACGTTGATAGTTGAGCACAAACTTGACGAGCTAATGTCGCGGGTGGATTCAATCGCGGTGCTTGATTGGGGCGGCACTATCACCGCAGATGGCCCTCCACGTCGGGTGTTGCAAGAGCAGGCAGAACTGCTCCGCAAACTGGGTGTGTGGAAGCCGCAGGTGTCAGAGCTTGCCGATGCCTTGCAGGAGCGCGGCACCACCCTGGAGCCGTACCCACTGACGATTAGCGAGTGCGTCACCGCCCTTGAGAGAGTGATTGGTGAACGGCCTTTACCCCTTGTAGCCCCAGAATCGAGGGGAGCAATAAACAAGATCGAGAAGAGCGGGCCACCGGCGGTCCAGGTCGAATCTTTGTCGTACAGGTACCCTGATGGCACATTAGCGCTGCAAGAGGCATCGCTCACGATCGCGGAGGGCGACTTCTATGCCATTGTTGGGCCAAACGGCTCAGGAAAGACCACCCTCGCCAGGCACTTGATAGCTTTAAACCGCCTCCAAGAAGGCAGAGTGCGAATACTGGGTGAGGACGTTTCGCGCCTATCGGGTAAGGAGCTAAACAGACGAGCAGCATATATCTTTCAGAATCCTGAGCACCAGTTTGTGGCCTTGAGGGTTTATGACGAGCTGGCTTTTTCACTCAGAGCACGCAAAGTATCCGAGGAGGAGATCGCGCGGAGGGTCAATAGCCTGTTAGCTCAGTTTGGATTGGAGGAGCAGCGCGAGGCCAACCCCTATAATCTCAGCCAGGGGCAGAAGCGGCGGCTCAGCGTAGCGACGATGCTTGCCCTTGAGCCGCGGATACTTATCCTCGATGAGCCGACGTTCGGGCAGGACCGGAGCAGTGCCAGCCGCATCATGGAAGAATTGAAACGGCTGAGGTCGCAAGGCGTCACAATAATTATCATAACACATGACATGAAGCTCGTGGCCGAATATGCGAGCAGGGTCGGCGTGCTGATCGCGGGGCGTGTGGAGTTCGAGGGGAGCGTGCGGGAGCTATACGCCGAGGGCGAACTGCTTGCCAGGGGGCATCTGGAGGTGCCGCCTCTCTACGCGGTTTCGCGGCGGATAAGAGAGAGCAGTCCAGGTTTCCCGTTGATGATGACAGTCAGCGAGTTCACGGAGGAGATATGCGCGCTTTCAGATATGCGCCTGGCAGCAGCTTCCTCCACTCGCTGAACCCCAGCATAAAGCTGCTTGCCATCCTTATCGTCACAGTGGCGGTGACATTCGTGCTGGATATTGCTGCCCCAACGACCTTCCTGGTACTCACTCTTGCAGCCCTCATACTGCTCGGAGGTATCTCGCCGGGATATGTCGTGCGGAGCCTTTCGCCTTTCGTTCTCCTTGCTTTTAGCTTCGTAGTAATCAATACTCTCTTTCACCGCGATCTTGGTCCAACGCTTCCCCTCTTTGTTGTGGGGTCGCTGGTTGTGAGTCGCGAGGGTGTAGAGCTGGGGCTGTCCATCGGGCTGCGGGTGCTCGTTCTTATAGCCACATCTTTCCTCTTTGTGGCGACAACCGAGCCGGGAGACTTTGTTCTGAGCCTGGTGCAGCAAGCCAGGATCAACTATAAGCTGGCCTTCGCGGTCCTTGCTGCATACCGCTTCATACCTATTTTTGCCGCCGAATACACCAACATACAAGCCGCCGCCAGAGTGCGAGGTGTAGGCGCATCGGGAGGGCTCATAGGGCGTGTTCATGCGCTGAAGCGAAATGCTCTACCCTTGCTGGCAGGGGCGATCAGAAGGTCAGAGCGGTTAGCCGTGGCTATGGACAGCAGGGCCTTCGGCGCATACTCGGACAGGACTTACCATAAGCGGCTGCGCGTGGCTGTCAGAGATTGGCTCTTTCTCGCGACGGTATCGATTGTCACCGTTGTGCTGCTGATTAGCCTGTCGTGGGCCGGAGTGTGATGCATAGCTTTGAGTAACGATGCGGAGGACGACAATAGGGAACGTAAAGAGACAAAGAGCACAAAGGAAGAGGAAGAATTAAGAGAATAGGGCGGGTTGCAGGGATAGATGAGGTAGATAACAAGCATTATGAAACCCCTGCGCCTTTGTGGAGGTCGCGGTGGTTTCGTTCACCTTACATCCGCCTGCCGAACTCTCGCTCTAGCTGCATTTGCGAGAGGTGGAGCATTGTGGGCCGCCCGTGAGCGCAGGCACGCGGATACTGGCATAGCTCCAGCTGGGCTAGAAGAGCGCGCATCTCATCGAGCGAGAGGACCTGCCCGGCACGTACCGCGCTGTGACATGCCAGAGTGATCGCCATCTCCTCGCGCCAACGCGCCGGCTGCGTACCGTGCGTCACGGTGTCGAGTATCTCTAGCAGATCGCGGCCAAGATCGCGCCGTGACTCTGCATAGATGGCGGGGACAGCGCGCACCAGCAGTGTGCTCTCACCAAAAGGCTCAATCTCGAAGCCAAGCTCCAGCATGAGCGGCAGCACAGGCTCGACCTCGGCACGCTGCCCGGGGCTGAGATCGAGAGGCACGCCCTGGAGCAAAGGCTGCACCGTTATCGCGCCTCTTTGCAAAGCTACTCCCAGCTTCTCATAAAGCACCCGTTCATGCGCTGCGTGCTGGTCAACAAGGAAAAGGCCGTCAGGCCCTTCCGCGATGAGATATGTAGCACCCACCTGGCCGACTACTCGCAGCGGAGGCAAATTGCGCTCCGGGGGGGAGGGCAGCGGCGTGGCATCGCTATCAGCCCCCTCAGTGGGAGAGCCCGTTTGCCAGAGGTCGCCTTGCGTTGGCCGCGCTTGTGGCATTACCACAGGCCCAAAGCGCCCAAACTCGCTATCAAGCCCGCCGTGAGACTGCGGCAGAGGCAATGCCCACCCATCAGCGCCGCGTGAGCCGTAGATCGCGGCGGGCACGTGCGCTGTGAGCGACGACCGCACCGCACGCTGCACCGCGCTGAAAACCGCACGTTCATCACGGAACTTCACCTCGGCCTTCGCCGGGTGGACGTTCACGTCCAGCAGCGCCGGGTCTATCCTCACATTGATAATCGAGATGGGCCGCCGCCCCACCATCAGCAGCGAATGATACGCCTCTTCAACAGCGAACTGGAGCATGCGGCTCTGCACCGCCCGCCTGTTCACAAAAAAGTGCATCGCTTGCCGATTCGAGCGCGAGATAGCAGGTGGCGAAACGTAACCATAGACTGTCAGGCCTGGCACGGGGGAAGCGTCCTGCGGCTCGAGATCTTCTTCATCGAGCTCATCAGGCTCCATACCTACGGGCAAGAGGGCGCGAGCTACTTCGGCTCCATAGACAGAGATCGCCGCGCCGCGCAAGTCTGTGCTTCCAGGGGCCTGGAAGGTAAGGCGGCCCTCATTGGTCAGGCTGAAGCGAATGGTGGGGTGGGCGAGCGCATATTGCTGAACTAGCCCGGCTATGTAAGCCGCCTCCGACTGCTGGCTCTTAAGGAACTTGAGGCGGGCCGGGAGATTATAAAAGAGATCACGGACTGTAACTATGGTGCCATAGGGTGCGCCACACACACCCTCGCAGGTGACAACCCCTCCCTCAAGGGCCACTTCATACCCTGCTTGCGAGCTTTGAGGTCGACTCACCAGCCTCATCTTGCTCACTGCCGCTATGGAGAAGAGCGCTTCGCCGCGAAAGCCGAGGGTTTTTACAGCCCAGAGGTCTTCGGCTGTGCGGATCTTGCTGGTGGCGTGGCGCAGGAAGGCGCGGGGCATATCCTCATCCGCAACCCCCGACCCATCGTCAATAATCCTGATGAGCTCGCGCCCACCCCCTCTTATCTCCACGTTAATCGTGCGAGCGCCTGCATCTATGGAGTTATCAATAAGCTCGCGCACTACAGATGCTGGACGCTCCACGACCTCACCCGCGGCGATCTTAGAGGCGACATCGTCCGACAGCACCAGGATGTGACGTGGAGCGGGGGTGTCGGGCGAGCTAAGTGGCAATGCGTTCATGTTCCGAACATTCTAGCACAAAAGGCGCTGTGAGGGCACTCTTTTGCACCTCTTTTTTTCATGAAAAGTAACCGAAGCTTGCTGCCAGAGGCTTTGTCACCCCACCTTCAGGGCTTTGCTATACGCGACAGTTGAAGCGCGAGGGCCAACCACAGCCAGGTGGAGCTTATCTGTAGAGAATAGCTGCTGCGCCAGCGCCAGCACCTCCTGAGCCGTCACCCCTTCGATATGCTCAAGCGCCTCCTCAACGGAGTCAATGCGCCCAAGCATAAGCTCCTGCCACCCTGCCCAGTGAGCTACGTAGCCGCTGCGCTCAAGGCTCAGCAGAGTATGGCCTTTGATATATTCCTTCACCTTACGCAACTCGGTTTCCGGTACGGCGCTTTCCCTGATCTTGTACAGCTCGGCCATTATCGCGTCAAGAGCAGGCAACACCTTGTCATTGTCTATTGCTGCATGAACACCGAAAGCGCCTGTATCATGATAATTCTTGACGAAGCTGGAGACCGAGTAGGCAAGCCCGCGCTCCTCGCGCAGCTGCACGAATAGGCGCGACGACATGCCCGACCCCAATATCACGTCAAGCACATCCTGGGTATAGCGCCTGCAATCGGTGTAGGAGACGGCGGGCACACCCACTATGAGATTGCTCTGCTCAGTATCTTTCTGGTAGAGCTTGACGCGCGGGCCGGGCGGCGCAGGCTCAGGCGCTTGCGTTGCCCTCAGGCGCATGGAGGCACGCACGCCACCCCAACGATCTTCTACCTCGCGCACAACATCGGCGTGGCTCACCTTGCCTGCTATGCTGACGACTATACTTTCGGGACGGTAGTAATCCTCTACGTGGCGGAGGAGATCATCCCGCTTGATGCGGCGCACGCTTGTGCGCGAACCTGCCACATCACGGCCAAGAGGGTGCTCTCCCCAGAGCATCGCGTCGAATACCATGTCCACTATGTCGCCGGGCGAGTCGAAGGTCGAGTTGATTTCCTCTATAATAACGTCTCGCTCCCTGCCGATCTCTCGCTGCGTAAAGCGGGAGTCCAGGAGCATGTCAGTCAGCACATCCACGGCGGTTCCCATATAAAGGCTGGGGACCAGGGCGCGGTAGCTCGTATGCTCGTGGTCGGTGGCGGCGTTGAGCGAGCCACCAACCCCCTCTATAGCCTCAGAAATCTGGACCGGGTTGGGCCGCTTATTCGTGCCCTTGAAGACCATATGCTCCACGAAGTGGCTGATGCCGCTTACTCGTGGCTCTTCGTGGCGCGCACCCACGCCAATGAAGAACTGGACAGCAGCCGAGCGGGTATGCGGCATGCTTGCGGTTATGATTCTCAAGCCGTTGGGCAGAGTTGTTGTCTCATACTCACTCTGGTAAAGCAATTGGCTCTTGTCTTCAGTTAGTGCAACCATAATTTATTCAGCATCCTCTATATTTTTATCTTGTTTCTCCGACATACTCCTCAAATAGTCCACCAGCATATCCAGAGCCGCTTGCACAGACGCTTCTCTATTTGAGGAGCGGTCCCCCTGCCACAGGAAATAGTTGACCCGCACGCCCTCCGGCCCCGCTACTCCTACATAGGTGGCGCCTACAGGCTTCTCAGGCGTGCCTCCGCCCGGCCCCGCCACGCCCGTGATAGAGATGCCCATATCCGCCTTTGTCAGCGAGCGAACGCCTATTGCCATCGCGCCCGCAGAAGCGTCACTCACAGCGCCATGCTCGGCGATGAGCGCGGCGGGCACATTGAGGAGCGCGGTCTTAACACTGTCGTTGTAAGCGATCACGCCTCCCAGGAAGTAGGCAGACGAGCCTGCCACGCCGGTGAGCCGCCCACCAAGCAATCCACCAGTGCAAGACTCGGCCACCGCGAGCGTCATTCCGGCAGCCTTTAGCAACTCACCTGCTGTTATCTCAGGCGGCCTCACCAATAACCTTCCTACTTCACCTTTAATCTGAGCGCATATCGCTCACGGAAGTATAACATAGCAGTAATATAGCACGAAAGCAAGGGGCGGGAGGTAACTGTTCAGAGTTAGGATATAGCAATCTTGAAGGAGTCGCTGTGGAGGCGTATCCTTACGCACCCTCACCCCATGCCCCTCTCCCATGAAGGGAGAGGGGGCTTGCTTCCTGGTGAG
>JADMIH010000163.1 GCA_015478675.1 Chloroflexota bacterium
AACCTGCGCCAGTTACGCAACCAGGAGGGATTCTAATGGCCGTCGCACAGCCCCGCACAGCAACCGCCCAGCCCCGCGTCGCTCTTGCTCCGGCCCCACGCCGCAAAAGGAACACGGGGAGTATCATGGTGAACGTCGTGCTCCTTCTAATATGTGTCGTGTGGACGATTCCAACGTTAGGTCTGCTCATATCTTCATTTCGGACCCGAGACAACATTGCCACCACCGGGTGGTGGACTGTGGTACCGCACCCCGACTGGGTTACCACCAGCCAGCTTCAGTTGCAAACGGGGATTGCCCTTGACAAGCCTTTGCAAGTAGCTGGAACTGCTGTTACCGATGATCAATTAATTGCAGGATATACCCTGCCGGATGGCAGACGCGTGAAGTGGGCTAATCGCCGCTCGCGGCTCGTCAACGTGCAAGAAAAGCAGGTAGTATCCAACGCCAACTTCAGCTTGAGCAACTATGCCAGTGTGTTGACAGGTGGGCAATATACCTACAAGGACCCTAACGGCAGTGTCACGACCGAGCAGGGCAATAATATGGGTGGGGCCTTCATCAGCACCCTCACAGTGGCGATACCTGCAACAGTGATCCCGATATTACTGGCCGCCTTCGCTGCTCATGCTTTCGCCTGGATGCGCTTCCCAGGGCGCAGAGTGCTATTCGGCCTGGTGGTTGCGCTGCTTGTAGTGCCGCTCCAGGTGGCTTTGATCCCGGTGCTGCGTGCGTACACTTCGCTCGATATCAATGGCACGTTCCTGGCCGTCTGGCTGGCGCATACCGGCTTCGGCCTGCCGCTGGCAACATATTTGCTCTTTAACTATATCAGCCAACTGCCGCGCGACCTATTCGAGTCGGCGTATATAGATGGCGCATCGCCTTTCACCGTCTTCACGCGGCTGGTGCTGCCCCTCTCAGTGCCGGCTCTCGCTTCGTTCGCCATCTTCCAGTTCCTGTGGGTCTGGAATGATTACCTGGTGTCGCTGATCTTCCTCGGCTCGCAACCGGGGAAGCAGGTGCTGACGATGCGGCTGGCCGACATAGTAGGCTCGCGGGGGCAAGACTGGCAGCTGCTGACGGCAGGCGCATTCATTTCGATGATTATACCGCTCGCCGTTTTCTTCGCCCTCCAGCGTTACTTCGTGCGCGGCCTGCTGGCGGGCTCGGTCAAGGGTTAGAAGGGGGTTGCTATGGATAACGAACTCAAGAAAACGTTCCAGCATCTGGATGAGGTGGAAAGAGTGTACGCCCCGGAGGAGCTACCTGCCGGTGCTCCGGAGAAGCGGCGTGTGCAGTTAGATGAAGAAGGCGCGGGCAATACGGACGCCTCTCTACTCGATGAGCCGCCCTCTGCGGCACCTGTCGCGGCGGGTACGACTCCAAGCTCGGTGATGGCACCCCCAAATATCGGGCAGGAGGAACACGGGGGCGCACCTGGCGACCCTGAAACTCAGGCACGTTACCCTATCGGCACAGATGAACAGGAGGGCAGCGAAGGATAGCGACACTGTCGCGTTGTGTACCAGTTCTTGTCAGGAGCTGCTTGCACCAGCCGTATCCGGATAACCCAAGACCCATCCTCCTGCCTCCCTCCCTGTGGGAAGGGGTTGAGCAAAGCAGGGCACTAGCATTGTACAAAGGCAGGACCCACCCCCTAACCCCCTCCCACACGTGGGAGGGGGAACTCTTATCAGGAGAGATTAGGGGACACCCCTAATACCCCGTCAGGGCAAGGCCCCTGCACCCCTACTCTGAACGTTTACAACCTGATGCGGACTTGCTCATTTGGCCGCGCTGAATACCACAGCTGTGTTGGCCTGCGGGTAGAGCACAATAAAGCTGCCCTGGCCCGCCTGGGCTATACCGGCGGGCACAAGCTGAGCGCTATCCTTCATATAAGTCCAGCGACGCAATTCTTTGCCTGTGGCGCTGTACATCACTACAGCCTGGCTCTCACGCTCCGTCACCAGCACGTTGCCTGCATCGTCTCCTACCAGGCGATTGCCATCGCGGGCTACGCTGGCGCCCATCGGCCATGCCGCCAACGGTTTGAGGTCCTTGCCGAAAGTTTGCACACGGCTGTTACCTATATCCGCTATATAAAGTGTGCCTTGCGGCGACTCCCACACGCCGGCAGGCTCTATGAACTGGCCTGGTGCGTTCCCCCTGCTCCCCACTGTGGTTAGCAAGGTTCCCTCTGGGCTTACCTTCAACACCCTGGCGTTGCCTGTATCAGTAACCCACAAGTTGCCGTCCTGCGACCTAGCCAGCCCACGCGGGAAGTAGCAGTCGCAAATATGTGTGCGCTGTGGCGAGCTTCCAGCCAGGGCATAGCTCACAACATCTCCGGTCGAGGCATCGAGGAGCAGCAAACGGTCGTTCACTATAAGTAAGGCAGAGCCTTCAGCCATAGGCTTGCCGCCTTTGCCCTGTGCTACCCACGTGTTAAGCGCTTTACCGCCAGGGTCAAACTTGTGGATAATGCCATCCTTATCAGTGTAGATGTAGAAGTTTCCGCTGCTGTCAACGGCAGCCGCCTGTGGCATATTCAGAGCGTCGGAGCCATCTCCTATCGTGATGACAGGGGTTAGAGCCTGGGCGGGCAGCTGGGGCGGCGCAGAAGTAGCCACCGCGATGGGCGTCAACATAGCTCCCGGCAAGGTAGTGGGAGCAGGCGCAGGGGTTGGCCCGCTCCAACTTTGCGCGGGGGCGTTATTGACCCAGACAGAACCATTAGCCTCGGCCAGAGTGGGCCAGCCTCCGCTTTCGGGTTTGGTCGGGTAAGATCCCATCTCAGGCCATAAAAAGGCCGAGGGAATTATCGAGCGGCTGGACCCCGGAGGAGTCCAGTAGAGGTACATATGGGAGAAATTATCAAGGTCCTTGTAATCGAGCCGTATTCTGTGCCACCCGGCTGTGAGGGTGGCCTGCGCTTCCTGAGCATTATTCGGCTGGTTATTCGTTATTACCTCTTTGCCGTCCAGGAAAAGCTGTGATGTGCTCAACTGTTCGGTAGCCAAGCCATAGAGCCCCGCAGTTGGAACATACAGGCGACCCGACCATTCGGCGGTGTATGGCCTCTGGAGAGGCGTTTGCTGGAAGTAGAAAGAGATTACAGGGTCAACGCGCCCAGCCTCCGGTTGAGCGGTGAACCCGGTCCCCTTGCGGAAAAGAGCTGTCAACCCGCGCGGCTCAATCTTGCGCGGGTCGAAGAGGTTGGCGGCGGGGATTGGCTGCGGCGCTGCGCCGGTAGGCGACCACATCAGGCGGGATATACCTGTGGCACTTTTCACCGTGTCGGTGACAACTATACTATGCAAGCCTGTACCCAGTGTGATCGGCTTTGTGCCGGTTATCACATAACCATCCACAAGTAGCGAGGCCTGCCCGCTCGCGCCTTGCATCTGGAAGGTATAGCTGCCGTAACTTGGCGCTTGAAGGGTGGCGGTCATGCGTAAAGTTCCCGGCTTGCCGCCCTGTGCGCCCCAGTTGTATTCCAGAGTTTGCAGCGTCTTCTCTTCGCGAGGCACATCGGAGCCGGCATTGTATAGAGTGGCATGCACCCCGCTCAACGCTGACAGATCGGTTGACGTTATGAAAACGGTGTACATCAGAGGATCGTTGCTTGAAGGAGCCAGCAGAGGCTGCACGGTAGCATGCGGGTATGCCCTCTTTATAGCGGCGAGATCGGCGGAGGAAGGTGGATCAAGGGCGAGAACTGCTCCTCTTCCAGGCTTGAGCGGTATCTGATACATGCCCAGCCATTCTACAGTGTTGGCGTTGGGTGCCAGGTACCGGCTGGGAGGCAGGTTGAAGTAGACAGGGCTGACGTAAACATCGTATTGACTACTATACTGTGCGAGAACTCGGGCTGCCTCCCCTTCTGCGCTGTACATATCCTGCCAGACGCTGCGGTCATTGACCTGCACCTGGAAATACTTATCAAGGTTCATAGCCCCGGCCCATGCGACCACGACAAGCACCCCGATAACGCTTACAGTTATCGCCAGTTTGCGGCGCGAAGGCGAAACTTGAGCAAGAACGTTTACAGGTTCAGCGGCTGCGGAAACGGGAGTAGCCGCCCTTGTAGTGTGAACACGCACCGGTAAAGTAGTAGTCACACTGGGGGTGCGCGTACTGACGGGAAGAGTGGTGGAAGGCCCCGGTAGTGCGCCCCGGAAAATCCCTATCCTCTTGCGGAGTGGCATCGCAACGGCCAGGTCCGGTGCTACTGCTGCCGATGTATGAGTGATAGCGCGGCTTATTAGCTGCCAGAACTCCCCTGAGAAGATACCCGCGATGAACGCGGTTACTACGCTGTTCTCTACGGTGCGATTGCCCTGAGGCGCTTCAAAGAGGAGGGAAAGAACGCCCCCTGAGAGAGCCGCCGCGAACCAGACTACAGGAAAGAAATATTGCCAGCGCCAGCTCCTATAGATACAGCTCCCCAGCCCGGCGAAGAAGAGCGCCGCGGTCAGCCAGTCGAGCATAGGCGAGTTGGGAAGGTTGTGCCGCCCATTCCGGTCGCCCTGGAAGTTGAACATGAGCATATGTTTGTTGAAGCTGTCGCTCAGAGCGTTAGGGTCGCCGCCGCTGCCTTCCTGGCTGAATATTGTTACCGTACTTACACGGCTGTTAAAGTCGCCGGGCCTTTGCAAGGCAAATATGTCCAGCGGTACGGAGGCGAGTAGCGCGCCGAGAACAAAGACCACCAGCCCCACGCGCACTGTGCGCGCCAGGCGCATTCGCCCCGTGATCAGGCGGTGCGCCAGCAGCGCCAGCAGCACAAAAGGTATGAGTCGCGCGATGTAGTAAGTCTGTAGCCCCAGGCCGAGCAATACGCCCGCGCCCGCGTAATAGCCGAGCCTGCCTGTGCGTAACGCCTGCACCACGCAGAGTAGAACCCCCACGTCGAGGGCGACAGTGAAGATGCTTATCAATCCAATGCGGCTGAAGGTGATGTTCCACGCCGAAAACACTAATAATCCTGCTGCCGAGACGCCAACGCGCCAACCGTAGAGCCTCGAGCCCAGCAGATAGATCATCGGCACTGTGATTGAGCCTGCCAGAGCGGGCAGCAGGCGCAACCCCCAAACCGTCGAGCCAAAAATGCTGGTAACTATCCCCAGCAAATATAAGTAAAGTGCGCCAAATTGTACGGTAGAAGCGATAAACACACGGTGGACACCGTTAGGGGAAAGTAACTCTCTGGCGAACACGCCGTAGTTAGCCTCGTCAAACCAGAGGCCAGGCGGCGCACTGTCCAGATTCGGCAGGCGCACGATCAGCGCGAGAGCCAGTAGCCCAGCCATAACAAGCCATTCTGTTCTCCTGGAAAGGCGGCCTCGCGGCATGGCGTTTTCTGCTTCGAGTTGGCTCTGTGTGACGGGTGTATTTCGCTCCCAGATGATGAAGGCAGCCGCGAAGAGAAGCAGGCTAGCTATATAGAGCAGCCACGACCCTGTGTTTACCAACCAGGGGGGCGCGGGAGTGGTATCGCCAGATGCGTTGAGGCTAATGAAAAGCGGTACGCTGGAAAGGGCACATGCTATCGCCAGGCCGATGAGCGCTACAAAAGCCAGGCGCGTTGAATTGCGCATGGCGCGGAGATTCCTCAGGAAGAAGAGAGGAGGGGCATCCAACAAGCGGGGCACGGGCCACACTGCCGCCACGAAGAGGAGAGCCGCCAGGCCAAACAAGACCCAACTGGCGCCGGGAGGGGCTGCTAGCCCACTAATGCGCACGTCCTCTGCCTGCTTTTCGCCGAGAAGGGCAAAGGCAACTGCCGTTACGCCAAGCAGCCAGCGACCCCTCAGCATAGAAGCCCAGCGTGTGCGCCGGTCGTCGTGATTGGCAGCTATTCCACCGTGTAGATGGCTGCTGTTGGGTGCGGTTGCTGAGCTTTCGGGGGGAGGTTGTACGCTGTTACTCATCTTTGCGAAGTGGGCAAGCTCTTCTTGCCTGTTGCTTTGCGCAGAACATGTGCGCTGCAAGCAGATGCAATATGCGACTTTCCCGGCTGTGTAGTACGGCCTGGATAGCACACGTTCGGGCAACGGGACACGCAAATACCCGTATCTCTATAGGGTATCAACCGCAGCCATGCAAAGCCGCACCACATTGTACCTGAAAGGTGTGCCGCTTGCCAATGATGCCCCGCGCGTAAGTGTTCAGAGTTGGGGTTGAGCAATCTTCAAGGCGTATCCTGCGGGGGTGCGCCCTCACCCCCAACCCCCTCTCCCATGAAGGGAGAGGGGGCTATGCCCCTGCACCCCTAATCTGAACACTTACGCCCGCGCTGTTCATAAACTCACCGCAGGGAGCGCAGAGCACCTCCGCTAGCAACTCTACACTCTTTGTGGTGAGCTATTGTTCTAACCTGTCAGAACTGCACTATGACGCTTCGGGTGTTCGCCCCGCGTGCCACAGAGAGCACTACTCTATCTCCAGTGAGCCTGGATAGCCCTCGTGCCAGATCGTCCGCCGAGCGGACGGGGTCGTCGCCAACTGCCACTATGACATCGCCCACTCTCAGGCCGGCGGCCTCGGCGGACGAACCTGAGTTGACGCCACCCACATATGCCCCCGGCACCGCGGTACCTCCTGGCATAGCATAGCGGCTAGCATCGGCTACTTTGGCTCCGAGAGATCTGCGGTTCGGGCCCCCGCCAGGCTTAGAGGAAAGAGAGGCTACAATTCGCTCCAGCCGCGCACGGTCAAAGCCCACCACAACCTCGTCGCCTATTATCGTGACAGGTACGCCCTGCTGCCCTGAGCGGCGGATCATCTCGATAGCAGCCGCTCTGTCCTGGTCAACATACTTCTCGGTCCAGGTGACTCCATGTTGTGAAAGAAACTCCTTCACGCGGCGGCACCAGGGTCAAGTATGGGTAGAATAAATAACAGCCTGTGCCTCAGCCATAGCGTCTTCCCCCCATTCTTTGAAAGCTGTATACCCCATGCTGTGCATAGTCTGTGCCAACAAGAGAAGCACTTTGCGCCCTGATAGCTCAAGCTTACACATGACCGTTGGTCGTTCCAGCGTAAGCTGAGTTACAGGAACTACTATATATATTGCTATTGATAGTACCTCTGGTTTATGCAAGATATAGGAACTATAGGCTATAGCTAGGCCATACGAATAAACTATATCATAAAGGCGGGAAGCTTTTCTCTATGAGGTGCTGCTACCTTGGCGACCTGCCGGCGGCCAGCGGGCACTACGTATAGTGAGAGGAAATATTATGCGAGCGCAGAGATTACTGCCGTTGCTACTGGTCTGTTTGCCACTGGTTGCTGCTTGCAGCCCCGGAGCTCCAGCCACAGTCCAACCTGCGGCAAAGAAACAGCCAACTTCCACCGCGGTGTTGAAAGCAGCAACAGCCCCGCTCCCCACGGCTACGCCTGAGCCGCCGCCCGAGCCTACGGCCACTATGCAGCCGCGAAGCGCCGTTATTGAACGGCAGATAATGCAAATAGAAGCCGGAGCCGCAAGCGTTCGCGGCCTCGACCCTCTCTACCGCGTGCCTGAAGTCTTTATCAGCCGCCAGCAGTTCCAGGACAACTTGAAGAAAGAAGCCGAAAAGGACAAAGGCCAGTCAGACGCCGACCAGTACCAGATATTCCTCTGGTTGGCGCGCCTCTCTGACCAACGTTCACTCGACATCTACAAGGAAAGTGTGGATATGCACAGCGAGGGAGTGCTGGGTTACTATGATCCGTTCCAGAAGAAGCTGTTTGTCATTGGCGATCAGAAAGTGCTTGACCCACAGGCGCGAGAAGCACTGGCGCACGAATACATCCACAGCCTTCAGGACCAGCATTATGACCTTGCTAAGCTTCTGATCCAGGGGAGCAGCGACAGCGACCGCAGCCTGGCGGGGCGCTCTCTGATAGAGGGTGACGCGACCATAACAGGATATAGTTACGCCGCTGAGTATATGACAGCTAAAGATTACAAGAGCCTCTTCGCCCAGAGCAAGCAAGCCGACGCCGCCAAGCAGGTCTATGACAGCGCGCCCCCATATATAACCGCACTGATGCTCTTCCCTTACACAGAAGGCCCCAACTTCGTGCAAGCTCTCACCAGGGTAGACTACTTTGCCGCTGTTAACCTGGCGATTTCCGATCCACCTCGCTCTACCGAGCAGATACTCCACCCTGAGAAGTATATACAGTCTCCACGTGACGCACCCCAGCTTGTTACTCTCCCGCCACTCACCAGCACCCTGGGCACGGGTTGGACTTACAAATATGAGGATACTATAGGGGAGTTTGATCTTCGCTCGATACTGCAAGAGAACGGCGCGGGAGACCCGGTTGCAGGTGCGGCAGGCTGGGGTGGAGGCGAATATGCTATCTACCAGAATGGCGATGCGGCATTGATGTATACCGACACCACCTGGGATACTCAGAAAGATGCCGATGAGTTCTACGGCTCTATGTACGAGACTTTCAAGAAAACCGGGAAAGACGGCGATTTCTGGACCGACGGCGCACGCTTCTTCGGCGTGCGCGAGATAGGAAAGAGCGTGCTATTCGTCGCCTCTACAGACCGCAAGGCGCTGGAAAGCACGATAACCGCTGCGCGGGACTAG
>JADMIH010000373.1 GCA_015478675.1 Chloroflexota bacterium
GTGCATGCCTTCGATGAGGGTCTGGATGTAGAACCAGCCTTTCCAGAGGGTTTTCCAGCCGGGTTCGCCATCGCCTTTGCGTCCTAAATAGCCGCCCGCTTGCGCAATACGATGCCAGCAGGCCCGCACCGTCAACTGGGCCGGGGGAACCTGGGCCAGATGGGCCACCACCTGAACCACTTCGGGGGGCAGCACCTCGCAGGCGGCTTGCTCCGGCTCCTGACGCGCTAGCCAGCGCAGTTGCAGGAGCCAGAGGGCCAGGGGAGCCAGCAACCCCAAGAGCGTGCGCAAGCCCTCATAGGTCTGCAGCTGTCGCTGTTCAATGCGACAGCCCGTTTTGAGTCCTTGATGATAATCCTCCACCAGCCACCGCATCCGATACCACTCGACGCGCTCCCAGGCTTGTGCTTCGCTCTCGGTTTCCACCGAGGTCAGCAGCAACCATTCCAGAGCTTCCACCCCCTCTGGCGGGTGGGGTTCCCACGTGCGCACCACCGTCACCACCATCGGCCGCTCGCCTTTGCCCTCTTCGCCATCCGGGGGCCAGAGCCGCAGCTTGCCCCAACTCACACACAGATGGGCCGTGCGTCCGTGGCGTTTCTGATTGCCATCCAACTCCAAGTCACGTTGGCCTTGCGAAGGCCAGCTGCGCACCACCTCAAAGAGATGCTCAGGTGCCTCTTGCCCGGCAGGTCGCTGGGAGCCATGCCGACGCGCTCCCGTCGGCACTGGCGTCTCGGCGGCCTCCACCCGCAGGTCCACGCGCCGATCATGTTGGACACGCACCACAAAATCGCCTCCTTGCTTGCCGCATTCCCGCAGAAAACGAAAGATGTCGCTGCCGCGATCCCCCACATGAATGTACTGGCATCCGGCAGGAGCCTGGCCAATGTGCTGCACTTGCCGGGACCACACCTCCGACTCTTTGGGCTGGCGCTTGTCGCGTTGCCGACTCGTTTCCCTCGGGGGGGCTAGCTCGCGTAAAAAGGCTTGCTGGGCCGCGATGCCCAGCACCTGCTGGCTCTGTGGGTCCACTGCCAGCACCGTTTGCAGCAGATAGCCCTGGTGACTGCCATTGCCAATCGGCCCCAACCCGCTCGTCTTAGGATGATGCTCATAATCCACTTCCGTCATATCTTGGATCAACAGCACCCGCTTGTGCTGCTGCATGACTTGCTTGGTCTGCTCCAGGTGCGGTCGCATCAACC
Source organism: Chloroflexota bacterium (assembly GCA_015478675.1). The sequence continues at coordinate 1,209 of JADMIH010000373.1, forward strand.
GCTCATAGCTCACCTGTGGACTCTCCAGCAACCGATAAGCCGCTTTGGTGGCGGCTTGACTGCCCAGTTGCGCTGGCAACGACGCTCCCGGTTGCCGTCCCAGGGCCGTGGCCCGCTTCACCGCTCGCTCCGTGCGTCGCTGATCTCCCAGCAACACCGACTCATAATTCATCCTGGCCCATTCTTCCGAACTTTGGGCGATGGGGAACTCCATCGGTTCTCCCCTTTCTTCGCTTCTCTCGCTTCCTACTTTTCCTCCATTCTATCACCGCTTGACAAGAAAGATGTGGGCAAAAGACAG
>JADMIH010000374.1 GCA_015478675.1 Chloroflexota bacterium
TGTGAGCAAGCTCTGCACACCGTGTCGTCAGAGGTATGCAGAGCTTGTGATGATGATTACTCAGCTGATGTGGATTGCGGTAGTGGTAGCGGCGCAGGCTTCACAAGACATTGTGTGCGCAAGGCAGCCTGCGACCAGAGGATGAGGGCCTCGGCCTCCGGAGTGCCATGGTAAAACGTCCATGGCTCCTCGCGGTTGACGGTGAAGACTACGACCCCGCGAACAGTCCCGGTGAAGCTTGCTGATCTGTCGAGTTCGATAGCAACGATGTGCTCTACGGCAATAATGCGGTTGCCTAGTTGGATAAAGCGTGAATCCATTGTAGTACCCCCTTGGCACAACTTCTTACATTTCGTAAGAGGTTGCGCAGCTAGTGTGGCTCAGCCCAGGCGCGTCGTCGTCATGATGTCGCCAGCTCTGAGCCACGTTGTTGTGAACGTCGTTAGAATGGTGTGTCGGTGCTAACATCGCCGCCAGTCTTGGTAGTCGATTCAGCAGCAGCAGTAGCAGTGGGTTTCTCCGCGGAGAAGCCCTTGCTGGTCTCGATAGACCAGGTGACGGTGTGTCCTATGCGGTCATCGTCCTCGATGATCTCAAGTTCGCCGGTGGACGCGTAGTGCTCACGCAGGTACGCCACATCGATAACCTGGGGAATCACGGGCACTGGCACATAGATGCTCTGCGCCTGCACTTTGCCAACGCTGCGCGGGGCGTCGGAGACCACAAGGGGCAGATCGTAGGCGTAGAAAGGCAGCGCGGGAAGGTCGGGCTTGTAGCGGCTGCGTAGGTCATTCGCAAGCTTCAAGACTTTGTACTGCGTCCGGAGCGCATTGAGGACAAAGTCCGTAATGGTGCCCTTGAAACTACAAAAGAATGGCAGGAAATAGCCTTCATCCATGAGCTCCTTGACGAAGCACTGAAACTGGACAATGGACTTGCCGTCTTGCCAGCCCACCGCGACGCCCCAGCGTGTCTCGACGTTGCGCATCTGGCCATTCGAGGGAATGCCGCGACAAATGACGAAGAGCGAGGCCCTCGCCAATGCGCAGTAGCGCACAATCCGTGGCTTGCCGAGGCTTCCCTCGTCGCCTCTATGCTGCACGATGATCTCAGCCCCGCGTGCAACGCCCTGCTCATCGGGCTCACAGAGACTCTCCAGGGAGACACGTAGCGACTCGTCGTCGAGCGAGAGATCTTCGCCGTCGCCTGGCTCTGGCCACTGGATAGCCCAGCCGCGATAATTTGGCAAGGCCTTGCCGGTGGCACTCTTGGTCGCATTGAGGCCCTTGAACCAGCTCAAGAAGTGTTGAGAGGTTTCTGGCTCCGGCGCAAAGGCACTGGTAGTCGCGAAGTCGATGTTGTGGCCCAGGTGGAGAGCCAGGGGATCACCGAGGTCGGTGGATGCCGCCGGTACTACGGCGGTCTGGGTTGATGGGATATACGTCGTCGTCATTGTGTTGCTACTCCTTGTTCAAATCTACTCATTTCTGAGTGTACCATACTTGCGCC
>JADMIH010000375.1 GCA_015478675.1 Chloroflexota bacterium
ACGAGGTGCTCCTCGGCTTGTTAGGTGTGCAAAGCTATCAGGTTACGTATGGCGTGCTTCCCTGACGGTCTTTGTTCGTTGTAATGGTGAACGACGGAACAATTCAACGCCAGGAGGCAAAGAGCGTCAGGAGCGTAACGGTTTTACAGGCCGGAAGACGAAAGAGCAAGGCTAGCTCTGTCGTCCGCCAACGGCAATTATCAGGAGTTACAAGAATGAATGCAGAAGATAAAGATTCTATACTGAGGAATCGGCAGCTGTTAGCGTTGCCTGTGGCTGGGCTGATCGGACTTGGCTTGCTGGTTGGAGGCTCCGGAGGCATTTCGGTGGCCCCTGCGAGTGCTGTAGCAGGGTTGCCTTCCGGCTTCAAGATGGACGTATATGCAACTGGGCTGCCGACCCCGCGCTTTCTCTCTTTCTCGCCGGAAGGTGACTTGTATACGGCCGACATAGCATCAGGCAACATCGCTGTGCTCCCGGACCGCAACCACGATGGCAAACCCGACTCCATAACTACCTTTGCTACCGGCTTCAGCTCGCCCAACAATGTCGCCTTCTACGGCGGCTCGGTTTATGTGGGCGAAGTGGGTCGCATCTACAAGTTGACAGACACGAACGGCGACCTGGTGGCCGACACACGCTCTGTAGTAATAGATAATCTCCCTGCTGATGGCCGCCACAAAACTAAAACCGTAGAATTCGGACCCGATGGTAAGTTGTACATCAACGTAGGCTCCTTCAGTGATGATGCGCGTGAGGGCGCGGCGCGCGCCACCATCTGGCAGTATAATGCCGATGGCAGCAATGGGCGCGTGTATGCCAGTGGCCTGCGCAACACCGTAGGCTTCGGCTGGGACCCGGTGACAGGGCAGATGTGGGGTGTAGACAATGGGGCCGATGACCTGGGCCGAAATTTACCCCCCGATGAGCTAAACTTGATCATTGATGGCGGCAATTACGGCTTCCCTTATTGCTACGGTGACAAAGTACCGAACCCGAAGGTGCCCGGCGGCAATTGCGCCAACACAATCGCGCCCGTAGTAACCTTCACGCCCCACGGCGCGCCACTCGGCATGACTTTCTATACCGGCGCGTCGTTCCCCGCAAGCTACTGGGGCGGGGTCTTTGTGGGCCAGCACAGCATACAGTACGCTGAAAATAGGGCGATTGTCTTTATACCTTTCAAGAATGGAGTTCCTTCCGGCCAGCCCCAGACATTCGCCTCCAATGGCGGCACATGGCTCGGCGTGGCAGTAGACCCGTATGACGGTTCACTCTTCGCCACACAGGATCAGACAGGCACTATTTACAGGATCAGCTACACAGGCCCCGCGCCAACACCGGTGCCCCCCTCAGGCCCCGCACCCAGGCCTGCCCCCGGCAAGCCTGCGCCCCAGCCAGCCAACCAACTGCCTGGCCTCAGCCGGTGCTTCCAGCAGACGGGTAAGTGCTTGCGAGGAGCCTTCCTGGACTACTGGTTCACACATGGCGGCCTCTCTCAGCTTGGAT
>JADMIH010000164.1 GCA_015478675.1 Chloroflexota bacterium
TAATAGCCAGGGGACACCGCTGTGACCCCGTCGGGGGCTTTGCGCGTGGTGAGTGTACAGGAGATACAGTTGTTCTCCCTGCGCCCCTTATTCTGAACGCTTAGCTGGCGCTCAAAGGGTGGACAGAGCGAGTCAGTTGGCCTGACATAGCGATCAGTATATTACCCAGTCTCATTCAGGACCAAAGGACTATTCTGCCTAAGCGTACGGAGGGTTATTATAGATCAGTGGTACACCTACTACTATATCGCCTGTTTAGAGGTATTTATGCTTGCGGAGAGTAAGGAGAAGCTGGCCGGTACTGCCAGTGTTTCAAATGCGCGCTTGGGAAGTAGATGGGCGAGCAAGAGGCAGCTTTATCTTCTGGTACCCTTTGCGCTTTTTATTTTTAGCTTTGTCTATAGCACCTGGAGTTGGGTGCGTTTCTTCCAGTCGCCCGATGTAGCGAATAGCGAGCCTGTTGCGCTCTTCAGCCAAACCGATTTTCCCGCCGTTACTATGGCATCCAGGATGGTTAGCTCCGGTCGTGGTGGGGACCTTTACAACTTCGAGGCCCAGCTGCAAGCGCAGCGAGACCTCATATCAGAAGGGTATATTTACCAGCCTCTTGCCGCGCCCCTCCGATTTCCATACCCTTATACGCCATTTCTAGCTGTGCTGTGGTCTCCCTTATCCCAGATGTCACCACTGGCTCAGATGGCTATTTATGACCTCCTCAATCTGGCTGCTATGGCTGTGGGCTTTTGGTTCCTTCTGCTATCTTTGCCGCTTCCCAGGTTGCAAAGAGTGCTGATACTGTTGAGCGTGTTGACCTATTTCCCTTTCATCAACAACCTTGAACAAGGGCAGGGTAGTGGTATAACTATCTTTAGCCTGGCGGTTGGCATTGCGCTTTTGCGCCGGCGACGTGATTTGCCTGCCGGTCTTGCTCTGGGCTTATTAGTTCTCAAGATGCAGTGGTTGCCTATTCTGCTGCTCGTACTGCTTTGCAAGCGAAGATGGCAGGCGCTCACCGGCGTAGCGATTACCGCAACAGTATTCCTGGCGATTAGCTTTCTGGCGATGGGCACTGCTTGGATACCGGGTTTTCTGGATGTAGTGGTTCGAGCGCAGCGTTTTGACCCGCTGTTCGCTTTAGCTCCATCTCTGAGCCACAGCCTGAGCGGGGGTATTGCTGCGCTGATAGGGCAGTTGAATCCTGCGCTAAGAACCGTAAACACGGCGCTCACTCTGGCTGTAGCGGGCTTGGTAATCTGGCTTTGGAGGGGAAAGTGGCAGCCCGGCACACCGAGATGGGATGGCCTTATCGCTGTGACTTTGCTGGCAATGGTGTTGACTAACCTGCAAGTCAACACACATGATCTATCTCTGCTCTGCTTGCCTGCCGCACTCGGTGCCTCTTACTTCTGGCAGTCCACAGACTTCAAGCATGCCACCAAGATGTGGTATGGTCTTTTCTGGGTAGCATATCTGGCTCCGGAGCTCTTTCTACCTCAGATATTTTCTGCTCCCATCCGGCTCACCACCCTCCTGATGGCACTGATGCTTTGCTTCCTGGCGGGGCTACTGCTGCGTGTGAAGGGCGACTCGCGCGCCATCTCGAGGCTTGCCACAGCTTCCAGGTAGGTAAACAGCAGCGCACAACTTTTTGTTTGTGGTAGAAAGGGTAAGCGCTGGGTTAAATGAAGAAAGCGCGGGAGTTGAAATCTCAGCGCTTTCTTTATGCTCAAGGGGAAAAGCCCTCGTGGCTGCAAGAGGGGCCGAAGCGAAGTGCCGGGAGTAAGCCGGCACCTGGCCTGCGTGGGTCTATCTTTTTTGCTCGCTTCCCGCTTCTGTCAGCGTTTGGGGCACGTCCATGTGTATGCCGGGACCCATCGTGCTTGTCAGGGTGATAGATTTGACATATGTGCCCTTAGCACCTGTGGGCTTGGCGCGTACCACGGCGTCTACGAAGGAGAGGAGGTTGTCTTTTATCTGGTCCTCGGTGAAGGAGGCTTTGCCGATGCCTACGTGCAAGAGGCCCGTCTTGTCGTTGCGGAACTCGAGCTTACCGCCCTTGACTTCGTTGATTGCGCGGGGCAGGTCGTTGGGGTTGTTGACGATGGTGCCGCTCTTGGGGTTAGGCATGAGTCCTCTGCGGCCCAGCACCTTGCCAAGACCTGCCTTACCTATCTTGCCCATCTGGTCAGCTACCGCGATGGCTACGTCGAAGTCTACCCAGCCGCCATTGATCCGGTTGATCAGCTCGTCGCTGCCCGCGTAGTCGGCTCCTGCCTCGAGGGCGATACGCTCGCCCTCGCCTTCCGTGAAGACGAGCACGCGTACAGGCTTACCTGTGCCATGTGGCAGGGTAGCTGTCGAGCGCACCTGCTGATCGGCGTGGCGCGGGTCGATGCCGAGCTTCATATGCACTTCGACTGTGGGGTCGAACTTTACATAGGTGGTCTTCTTGAGCAATCCAACGGCCTCTTCAGGCACGTATGTTTTTTCTTCGTCTACCTGGGCAAGAGCCTCAAGGTACTTCTTTCCGTGCTTAGGCATTCGTCTCCTCCTATCCTTTCACATCAATGCCCATGCTGCGGGCTGTGCCTTCAATCATCTTCGAGGCTGTCTCTTCGTCGTAGGCGTTGAGGTCCTTCATCTTGGTGCGGGCGATCTCGGCGATCTGGCCCTTTGTGACAGAGCCTACTTTGGTTTTGTTGGGCACGCCTGAGCCTGCGGGCACTCCCGCGGCCTTGCGCAGCAGGTCGGCTGCGGGGGGCGTTTTGGTCACGAAGGTGAAAGAGCGGTCCTCAAAGACAGTGATTTCCGCCGGTATGATAAAACCGGCCTGGTCGGCTGTGCGCTCGTTGTATTCCTTGACGAACTGCATGATGTTGATGCCATGACCACCGAGCGCCGGGCCGACGGGAGGCGCTGGTGTAGCCTTGCCTGCGTTGATTTGCAGCTTTACTATTGCGCGTACTTTCTTAGCCAATTATGAACCTCCTGTGTGTAGTAGCCTGCTGCCTGCATCTTGTTGACGTTATCTCTTGCCTCCGTTATAGTTGCATTTCCCTCACAGTTGCCGGGCAAACAAAAGGGCCTGGGAGAAGCCCCAAACCCACCTTGCAGCACGGAGGCTGCATTCTCCAAAATGGCGTTTGAGGTATCGGCGGAAGCGTAAGAGCTTCCTCCCTCCGCTATTCACTTATTCAGGCAGCCTTGCTGTTCGGCAACGACTGCTATACCTCACAAGCTGACTGCCACAAATTATCTGCTCTCAGACCAGCTTTTCTACCTGCAAAAAGTCAAGCTCCACAGGGGTTTCGCGCCCGAAGAAGGATACGCGAACCCGTACCTTACCCTTCTCCTGGTTGATGGTTTCGATTATGCCCTCGAAATCGGCGAATGGGCCATCTATGATCTTTACCGCCTGCCCAGGCTGCAACATCACTTTGAACTTGGTGGGCGCTGCGGTCTGCATTTGCTTGAGTATAGCGTCGGCTTCTTGCGGGGGGAGGGCGGTTGGCTCGTTTCCTATACCCACGAAGCCGGTTACACCAGGGGTGTTACGCACTACGTACCACGATTCTTCGTCCATGACCATCTCGACCAGTACATAGCCGGGAAATATTTTGCGCTGTACAGGGTGGCGCTGGCCTCCCTTTATCTCTATTTCTTCTACTGTGGGCACTTCCACGCGGAAGATCCGCTCGCTCATGTCGAGGGTGAGGATGCGGTGCTCAAGGTTTTTTTTGACCTTATTTTCGTAGCCGGAATAGGTATGTATGATGTACCAGTGTCGGCCATCATCGAATGTGTCATCCGCCGTGCCGGGTGTGGTTTCGGTGTCGGCCGCGCCGTTGCTCGCACTGTTCAGCACGGTATCAGGTGTGACTGTTTCTTCCATGTCGGGCTGGGTATCTGTTACGTCGGTAAAGGTTTGAGGGTCCATATGTGGTGGATTTTGCTCCAGAGCGCGTGTAACGTGGCGGGCTAGCGATTGACCAGTTGGTAGATATAGTTCAATATGGCGTCTATAGTACCCAGCAAGGTGCCGAGGACGGCGGTTATACCTATTACCACAATCGTGAGGTTGCGTGTCTCCTCACGTGTGGGCCAGGTGACCTTGCGCAGTTCGGACCTAATATCGTTGATATTAGTACGCATCCTGCCAATTCTGCTGGTATCATTGCCGACGCTGCCTGCCGCCGCGGTGCGGGGTTTGGCACTCCCCGGTGCGGGCTGGGGCGCTACGGGCTGTTTGCGGCCAAGCATAGCCATTGGAATGGGACTCCTATCAGGCTTTGAGAAATCTTATACGCCTACCAATTAGATCAAAACAGGTATACAGCAATTATCGCTTGCGGGCACGTGCGGAGGGACTCGAACCCCCAACCTTGGCTTTTGGAGAGCCCTGCGCTGCCAATTGCGCCACGCACGTATGCTCTGTGACTTTGGCCTGGAACTCCGGCCTTTGCTGCTGTTTGGCCTTTTACAGCTTGCTTCATGAAAAGAAAAGAGCCGGACGCAGATCCGGCCCGTCCAATGTGCCCCTCATTATACGCTAACCAAAGCGTTACTGTCAAGGATTCGACGCGGTGTAAGAGTTCAGAGTTGGGGTGGAGCATTCTTGAAGGAGTCGCTGTGAAGGCGTATCCTTACGTACCCTCACCCCATGCCCTTCTCCCATGGAGGGTGGAGGGGCTAGCCGCCTCCACCTCAAGTCTGAACGGTTACGACGCGATGCGGGCTAAGAGTGAGCACACAAGAAGGGCCGGAGTCAGGGGTTAGGTGCTCCCTGGCTACTTGGTTTCGCGGTGTACGCGAGTGGCGCGACAGCGGGGGCAGAACTTGTTAAACTCCAATCTCCCCGGGTCGTTTCGTTTGTTCTTGGAGCTTGTATAGTTGCGGTCCTTGCACTCGGTACAAGCCAGGTAGATAATTATGCGATCTGCTTTCTTTGCCATGATATTTACCCTCAGATGGAGTTACGAGTTGTATCACCACAACTCGTAACTCGCAATTCATAACGCCGCCGGAGGCGGGAAGTGAATGAGGTTAAGAACCTCACTCGATAATTTTGGCTACCACGCCTGCGCCTACTGTGCGGCCACCTTCGCGGATAGCGAAGCGCAGACCTTCAGTAATAGCTACGGGCACGATAAGCTCAACTGTCATGTCAATATTGTCGCCGGGCATAACCATCTCAACGCCTTCGGGGAGCTGGATAGTGCCGGTTACGTCGGTTGTGCGGATGTAGAACTGAGGGCGGTAGCCGGGGAAGAATGGCTTGTGGCGGCCACCCTCATCCTTGCTCAGCACATATACCTGGCCTGTGAACTTGGTGTGAGGCTTGATCGACTTGGGCGTTGCCAGTACCTGGCCGCGCTCAATGTCGGTGCGCTCGATACCACGCAGGAGACAACCAACATTGTCGCCGGCCATCCCCTCGTCGAGTGTCTTTTGGAACATTTCTACGCCCGTCACAACTGTGCTGCGGATTTCATCGTTCATGCCGATGATTTCAATGGTATCGCCTACCTTGACCTTGCCCTGCTCGATGCGCCCTGTAACCACTGTGCCGCGGCCTTTGATGCCGAAGACATCCTCGACGGGCATCAGGAATGGGCGGTCGATAGCGCGATCAGGGGTCGGGATGTAGTTGTCTACAGCGTCCATTAGCTCGCGGATAGGAGCGTACTCAGGAGCGCTGGGGTCCTGTGAAGTGGACTCCAGAGCCTTGAGGGCCGAGCCGCGCACAATAGGTGTGTCGTCGCCGGGGAACTCGTACTTGTTTAGAAGGTCGCGGACCTCAAGCTCCACAAGCTCAAGCAGTTCCTCGTCATCCATCATGTCAACCTTGTTAAGGAAGACGACGATAGCAGGCACCTGCACCTGGCGGGCCAGTAGAATGTGCTCTTTGGTCTGGGGCATAGGGCCGTCAGGGGCCGATACAACCAGGATCGCACCGTCCATCTGGGCAGCGCCTGTGATCATGTTCTTGATATAGTCGGCGTGACCGGGGCAGTCTACGTGAGCGTAGTGTCGCTTGTCGGTCTCGTACTCCACGTGGCGGATAGCGATAGTAATACCGCGCTCGCGCTCTTCGGGAGCGTTGTCAATGTCAGCGTAGGACATGAACTTGGACTTGTTGCCCTGTATGCCCATCACCTTGGTGATAGCGGCGGTGAGGGTGGTCTTGCCATGGTCTACGTGGCCGATTGTGCCTACATTTACATGCGGCTTCGTTCTTTCAAATTTCTGCTTAGCCAACTTGCTTTTTCCTCCTAGTGTATAGTGCCTGTTTTCAGGCTGAACTTTGTTTGGACATACACGGATCCAGGGTTAAACTGGAGCCCACGAGCAGAATCGAACTGCTGACCGCGGTCTTACCAAGACCGTGCTCTACCTAACTGAGCTACGTGGGCCTGTTTACTTGACCCCATATATGCTTTTTCCACTGAACGAGCTACAGTTCGCCCTTGCCGCAATTATCGCAAAGAGAGAGCGCTGGATTCCGATGGGTGGGCAGAGAAGGATTCGAACCTCCGTAGGGCGAAGCCCGACTGGTTTACAGCCAGTTCCGATTGGCCACTCCGGCATCTGCCCATGGAGCCGACGGTCAGATTCGAACTGACGACCGGCTGTTTACAAAACAGCTGCTCTACCCCTGAGCTACGTCGGCGCGCCGCCTCTTTGCGATAAAATTGTTCAGGTTTCGTCTTGCGTGTAGATAACATTTTTACGCGTGGCAATCTCAGAGACGCAACCCATTATACTGTACGGCAACAGGCATGTCAAGCAGATTTTGGGCGTAAATGTTCAGAGTTGAGGTGGAGCAATCTGCAAGGAGAAGCTGTGGAGGCGTACCCTCACCTACCCTTTCGCACCCTCACCCCATGCTCCTCTCCCACGAGGGGAGAGGGGGTTTGGGGGTGAGGGCGGGTGCACCCGCGCGGATACCCCAAGAAGATTGCTCCACCCCTACTCTGAACGCTTACGATGCACCCGTCTGACATCCAGTCATAACTGGTCCACTATGTCTTTGCCGAGGAGAGCGGCCACACCGGGAGGAATGGAGCCAGTGGCAGCCTTGTGCCGGCGAAGAATAGCCTCGGTAACCATGTAGTCCAGCACACGTTGCAAGCCCCACAGCAGTATCTTCTTGCCGGGTTTGCGCCCTTTGTGCGGCTCGAACCCTCCCAGCTTAGCCAGAAGTTCCACGTCTACCCACTCCCACTCTCCATCTATCTCATACAGGAACCCTGCGGCCACCCAGCCCAGTGCCACCAGCGTCCTCACTGCTTCCAAGTCCAATACCTGCACCTCTCCCCAACCTACGCATGTTTTCAGGAACTGGAAGGCTTCCTCCACACTCCATCGCTGACGATACATCTGAAAGAGGCGTGCTGCCTGAGCAGAGGTGTTGCATGTCCAATCAATCAGCAAGTACCACGACTCCATGCGGCTGTCCAGCACCTCGACCTTCAACAGCCACATTGCCTGGGTGACTTTCTCATCTTCACCTTTCCTCGGTCCCACTCGGCGCACGTCCGGCTCATAGCTCACCCTGATCGGACAACTGCTGAGTTGCACCGTCACCGATTGGCGCTTCTCGTATCGCTGCCCCTTCAGCCGTACCACCATACTGGCTTGTACCCTGCCTTGAGCACGCAGGTGAAGTTCGGCTTCCCGAAGATGGCCCCCCAGCCAGTGGTTGGACAAGCTCTTGTACTGTACAAGCCTCTCTAAGGACTCCCACCGAAATAAAGTGACCGAGTAACCGAGATGTACTGGGCTAGCGATGAGTAGAATTTCATCATTCTCGCAGAAGCTTTACTGTTTTCTGGTCAACTTGTTTCGGCTCGGACCCTAAGTGATGCGCTCGACACAGCAAGTGTTGTTCTTGCTCCCACACTGTACGCCACACCGCCACATCATCAAAGCCACTGTCCATTACCCATGTGACGGGGTGCTCATCTTGAATGGGAGAGAGGGCTGTGCCTGCCTGGGTGAGGGCAGTCTGCACTTCGTGTGACTCGGAGAGGTGGTCCTGTTCTTTGCTTGAGAAGAGGCGGTGGTACAGCAAAGCCCGATGGTGGGGAGTGTCCGCCAGCACATTCAAGGTGCGGTAGCCCTTCACCGTTGTGCCTTGCAGGCTGCCTACTCGCATGAGGTCCTGCATTTCTTTAGCATGAGGTTTGCGCAGGTCCGACCCGTCCAGCACCAGCCATATCTCAGTGCCGCATGGTGTCTGCCTGAGGGAGGCAACTCCTCGCTCGGCAAGGCTTCCAACCAGCCGGCAGGCGAGAGAAGTGCCTCCTACTTGCGAACGACGGGTGCTCTCGCCACTGGCAAAGCGCAGCACCCTCTGTGCTCCGTCACGCACTTCCGACAGGAGAGGAGCTACAGCAGCTATCCTGGAGCAGATCAGGCTGCCTGCCCCCAGTATGCCGCATGTTGCTTGATTTTAGCCTACCCCTTACCTCCTTTTCAGTTGTGACTGGATGTCAGGGGAATGCTTCTTTAGCCGATGGTATTTACGCACAAATGACGATCAAGAAGCATATTGCAAAGAGTATAGCTG
>JADMIH010000376.1 GCA_015478675.1 Chloroflexota bacterium
ACCTGGAATGTATACAGCACCAGCTTGGCATCGGCGTCTGAGTAGCGAGACTTAGCGCCGGCCATCGTCTGTTCCGAAAACTTGTAGACCCCTCTCGTCGGCATCGTGGGAGAGAGGGGGATCGGCAGATACACGTGTTACCGGCATTTCACATCCTCTCCAACCCCGCCATCTTCGCCATCAGCCGCCGCTTCCCAGCCGTCTTGAACATTACCGTGACGATCTGGTCCTGGCCGCTTGGCGCGACCTCCAGCACCTGGCCCTCGCCGAAGGTGGCATGCTTCACGCGGTCCCCGACGCTGAAGCTGGCGAACATGGGCGGCTCAACAAAGCTCTGTTGCTGAGGCCTCGGCGGGGTTGAACCGAAGACGGGCGTGGGCTTGGTGGTGGTGGACACTGGCGTCTTCTGGCCGTCAGCAGGAGGTGACGCCGGCGCAACCTGCTCCCTTGCTTGCGTGGCCTCTGCTGGTCGTGTGGCGGTCGTTGGCGGTGATGCTGCCGCGCTGTGGGCGATCACTGTCGTCGGCTTCGCAAGCTCTGACATAGGTATGTTGGCAACGACTTGCGGCGGTGGGGACAACTTTGCCCCCATGGCAGGTGGAGGGTCGAGCAGGGTCTCGTAGGGCTGGCCCGTCTCGATGGCCTGCTGCATGGCGTCGTACATCCCCAGGATGACGCGCCTGGTGCGGTATTCGCCGTGCTGCGCTTCGTCCTTGCGCTTGACGATGGGGAAGGTCTCCATGATGTAGTCCACATCATCGCGGGCGATGCCATAGAGGTGGAAGTAGGCGGCGTCAAGCTCGCAGCGCAGCAGAAAGCGGCGCTCCTCGTCCCATTGGAAGGGCGGGCCGGCTATGATGCCCTCACCCCCGGTATCTCCTCGCGCACCCTCACCCCCGGTATCTCCTCGCGCACCCTCACCCCCGGTATCTCCTCGCGCACCCTCACCCCCGGCCCCTCTCCCATGAAGGGAGAGGGGGGTAACGCTCTCTGGCGCGTAGGTGCTTTCGGAGTGTGGGGTTACACTCCCCGAGTAAGGAGTTACGCTCCCCTCTCCCTTCATGGGAGAGGGGCCGGGGGTGAGGGTATACCCACAGTCTCTGGCAAACGGCTCCAGATCCCAGGCGGTGTACGTTAGCTCCAGCACACGAGGCAGCATCCAGTCGCGTAGCGTTTGGGCGGACTGCCAGGACGCTGGTTGTTGGTATATTTCGGGCGGCAGGATGGGGAGTTGCTCAGTGGTACCGAATGTCATGTTGGCACCACCGAGTTTTTGCCGTGCTGCATAGTCGAGGGCAAAGGAGCAGAGATTGGATAGCAGCAAGGGTTGTAACTGCCAGGTTGCTCTGTTACCAAGAATTACAGGTGAGCTATTCCCGAAACCTACAGCAGGGGCAATACCATTGATGAATGTACGCTCGTCTGTTGAGCGTGCAATCCATCTATAAGCTAACACCCACCCCCTGTCCCACCTACCCGCCAGGCGAGCGTCTACCTCAGACTT
>JADMIH010000377.1 GCA_015478675.1 Chloroflexota bacterium
ACATCATGTCCGGCGCTTCTATCCCCAGTAGCCCAAGCGCGTTTGCCAGCGTTTGCTTGGCGGCGGCTGTCAGGGCTAACCTGGCTTTCACCAACTCATCGGAGCCTGCTTTCAGCACAGGGCAGTTGTGATAGAAGCTGTTGAAGGCGTCGGCTAGCTCGAAGCAATATGTGGCGATTATCACCGGCTTGTAGGCATCGGCGGCGCGAACCACTTCTTCGGGCAGCTTGGCTATCAGCTCAAGAAGGGCGGTCTCATAGGCTGTCGCCGAAGCGAAGGTATATCCCTCGCCTTCTCCGGGCAACAACTCTGCCGGGGCCTTCTCCAGCACACGGGTAGCGCGGGCATGTGAGTACTGCACGTAGGTGGCCGACTGCGACTCCGGGTTGAGCGCCTGCTCCCAGACAAAGGTTATCACCTTGTTGTTGTCCTTGTCGAGCATCCCCATCTTGAGCGCGCCAAAGGCAACGGCGTGCGCTATCGTCCTTTTCTGCTCCTCTGTCAAATTGCGCGGCTGCTCGGCTTCCCTGGCGTCTACCACTGCTCGCGCCCGCTGTAACGCCTCGCTCTCCAGGTCCTCGTACAGAGGCGCACCACCACGGCGCGAGGAGATAGCGCCTTCGGGCGTGTTCACGAACTCGTAGGCTAACTGGTAAGCCTTCTCAGCCTGAGGAAAACCCCACAATTCGAGCACTTTGAAGACTTGCTGGAAATACAGGGACTGCCGTGTGTCAATCACATAGATCGAGCGGTCCACGTGCCAATCGTTGAACTTGATGCGCGCCAGCTCCAGGTCTTTTGTAGCGTAGAGTGATGTGCCGTCCGAGCGCAGCACCACCAGCACGCGCCACGTCTCTTTAGGCGTCGCAGTGCCGTCCTTGTTGGCCTTGTACAGTTCTTTGTGATACTTCCGGCTCAGTTCAGGGTTGGCGCGTAGTTGATCATCCACTCGCACGATCACAGTCTCTCCTTGAGCGCGGTGGTCCTCGGCTATCCCCATCTTTATTAGCTCGTCTACAACTTCTTTGCCCGGTTCTTCCACTTCGCTCTCGAAGAACCATGCCGCAAAGCTCACATCAAGGTCGCGGAATATGCGCTCAAGCAGGTCCAGGCTCCACTGGCGCGTCTCACTCCAAAGAGTCACCAACGCAGGGTCTTGAGCGTCCCAGCGCGCAAATAACTCCTTGATCTCGCTTTGCCATCGCGGTACCTCGTCCCACCACTTGCGATGGGCATCCAACCGCTCATAATCCCGGCGTAGTGCCGCCAGGGTATCGCTTTCCTGGGGGAGGATATCTGTTGACGGCTGAGTTATCAGGAAACCCGCCTGCACCACAGGCGCTGGCTGTACGCTGGCCGCTTCTCTATTCGAGGTGTCGAAGGCAGATGGCTGCGCTACCAAAGCGCGGCCAAGAGCGTCCCACAAGTTGAGCGCTATATGGTCTCTTGCTGCCAGCACGCCCTTCCAGTCAGGCCCTTCCCGCGCGAGAAGGCTGTCGGACA
>JADMIH010000378.1 GCA_015478675.1 Chloroflexota bacterium
TAATAGAACCTTAGTATTTCCCTGGCTGTATCTTAGAGCTTCCCCTCTACACTTGGTATCAAAGGGAGCTGTCCCACTGGCCGGATATGCTGGCAGTTCAGTGACTGCTATGGCCGATCATGAGTCCAGGAGTGCACCAGTACTGCCAAATGAAGACAAGAGCGGATTCCATGTTCGGACGAAAGTGGCTTCGGCGAACAGGGCGCTTCGGAACATGGCGCTTCAGAGTTCGTGAATAAAGAGAGGAGTAAGTTTTGATGCTCAGACAAATAATCGTGCCGTTGGATGGATCAAGACTGGCAGAGCAGGCATTGCCGCACGCCGCAGCTATCGCCCAGGCAACAGGCAGCGCGCTGACCCTGATTCGGGTCGTCACGGCACCTCCAGGCGTGAATCCACTCATTTGGGCCGTTCCGATCGATTCGACCACCTGGATATACAACAAGAAGATGCTAGGGCTGGCACAAGATTATCTGGCGAGTACAGCCGGACGCCTGGAAACGGAAGGCACTTCGGTTCGGACCCGGTTGGTGGAGGGCGAGGCAGCCGAGCAGATCATCCTGCACGCAGAGCAGAACGCCGAAACTGCAATGATCGTTATGGCAACGCATGGCAGGAGCGGGCTCAGCCGTTGGCTGTTGGGTAGCGTTGCTGAGAAGATACTGCAGCAATCGCCCGCACCGCTCGTGCTTATCCGCCCTGCGGCGGACGACCCTGAAACCGAGGTTTCCCTCTCCGCTACTGGGTTGCCGACCTACCACACTATCCTGGTGCCGCTGGACGGATCGCTGCTGGCCGAACAAGCGCTTGAGAAAGCGCAGATGCTGGCCGCTGCCACAGGGTCATCACTGCTCCTGGTCTCGGTGGCACCTGCCGCCGACGACCTTACCGCGGGAAGACGCTCTGAGATCACGCGACGCATAGAGGTTTTGCGCGAACGTGAGAGGAAGAGGTTGGCTGCCTACCTGGCAGACGTTGCGCACGATATTGAGGATGCAGGGATCCCCGTGCGAACGCGGCTTTCGCACGGGGATCCGGCGGAGGAGATCCTTCGAGCCAGCATATCTGCGGGTGCTGACCTCATTGTAATGGCCACGCACGGTCGGAGCGGTCTGAAGCGCCTCTGGCTGGGCAGTGTGGCAATGAAGGTCACTCATACTGCAGAGCTGCCAGTGCTACTGGTAGGCGTACAGGTACCGGCGGCCGAGGCAGCAGAGGAAAAGGTGGAAGCAAGCTCGGACGTACAGCGACAACAGTTGGCGGACCAGACAAACGAGGGGAAGAGCCGGCCAGGCGCGCAGAATAACCGGTCCCAGCCGGAGCCGCTGGCCGAGCGTAGCGGCAAGGCCATCGGATCAAGGACGTACTAGTTCCCGGCATGCGCCGGAAGATAGCAGGCCAATTCCTGGTTCTAACGGTAGTCCGCGCCGCTTGCGACCGACAACCGCAAAAGGAGCAAACAATGAAAAAGCAGATTCTGGTGCCGCTCGACGGCACGATGGT
>JADMIH010000165.1 GCA_015478675.1 Chloroflexota bacterium
TCGGCATACTCCTACGCGCGAAAACAGCCGTCCCCGAGATGTGGGTAATCACCAGGCAATTTTCTGGTAAATGTTCAGACATAGGGTGGAGCAATCTCCTTGGGGTATCCGTGCGGGTGTTGAACCATCTGCCCTCACCCGCCCTCACCCCATGCCCCTCTCCCTTCATGGGAGAGGGGGCTTTACTCCTGGTGAGTGCACAGGGGACACCCGCACGGATACCCCAAGGAGATTGCTCCACCCCTACTCTGAACATTTACTTTCCACCATGCGCTTGACGCCCCCCAGGCTTGCTGGTATAGTGGCCGTTGGCGTCAGAAGAGAGGGCGATGTGTAAGCTGTGGATAATGAGCACGACAGCATGTATACTTTCGAGCCGCAGCCTGGAGAGGAAGAACGGCCTCAGGAGCCGTTGCGCAAGCTCGCCAGTTACGCCTTTATGCGTGAGGAGCATGAGCGCGAGGTGCGCCTGCACTTCCGCAGCATACCAGCCAATGGTATAGCCGCCGCCCTCCGCGCAGCCGGGGCCACTCTCATAACGCTTACGGGCGAGCGCGTCAAACAACCGAGCGAGGCTTCACCGGCGGCAGAGGCAGAACGATCAGCAGAAGCTGCCGAGCGGGGGGCGCGCAAATGGCGAAAAAGCAAAGCACGGGCAGTACCTTCCGGTGAAATCATAATTCACTACTTCTACTCGCTGAGCGGGATAATCTACACCGTCAGCATAACCGAACCTTCCGGCCTGGTCGCATCAATAGCAAATATCTATCCTGTAGCCGCTAACTCAGAGCGTGAGCTACAGCAACGATTGGGGCTGGTCTTCACCAGGGCCGCCCAGTAGCCTCTTTTATGGTTTCATCATCCACTTCCACCAGCATCGCGCCCTCCACCGTAACAATAGGGCCTTACCACCCTGCTCTGCCAGGCCCCATGCGCCTGCGCCTCGATCTAAAGTCGCTTGCAAGCGCCAGCCCTTTGGGGTGGGGCGCACAAATCGCCTCTGCGGAAATTGAGCTTGGCTACAACTATCTTGGCCTGGAGGAGCGAGCTGCTGCCGGAGTTGATTGGGCACATGCGCTCTCCCTTGTTGAGGGGTTGTGCAGTTGCTGCTCACAGGCTAACACTCTGGCATACGTGCAGGCGGTTGAAAGCATGGCGCTCGCTATCGTACCGCCCAGGGCAGCATACATAAGGATGCTGCTCGCCGAAACAGAGCGTATAATCTCTCATTTGCTCAATGCTGCTGAGACGATGCAAGCGCTTCATCTTTACGAGCGCGAAGCAGTGCTGCGCGACCTGTGTGAGCGTGCGGTGCAGGCGCTCGATGAGTGGGCGGGGGCGCGGGTGCAGCCGGGAATCATTACTTACGGCGGCCTGTCGCGCAACATAGATGAGGCAGCTTGCAGAGGGTTGACGCTGGCGATACGCCATGTTGAGCGGGTATTACGTACACAGATAAGCTCTATCATTAACAACAGAGAAATCGCGGCGCGGCTGGCGGGACTTGGAGCAATAAGCGCCCAGGAAGCGACCGTGGCGGGGCTGCGCGGCCCCGTAGCGCGCGCTTCGAGCATCGCCACAGATATAAGGGTAGCATTCCCCACGGGAGCTTACGAAGAGGAAGGAGTCACCATAGTTGTCCAGCGCAATGGAGATGCCTTCGCCAGATTGGTCGTGCGGCTGCTCGAGGCGTTGGAGAGCATGCGCATAATCGAACAGGGAATCGACGACCTGCCCGCAGGGCCTGTAAGGGCGCGAGGTGTCATCGAGATGAAGAGCGGCAGTGGCATCGGACGGGTTGAAGGCCCAAAGGGGGAGATATTCTGCTGGATCAGAGGCGAGGCAGCCGGCTTGCAGGCGCTACACCTCAGCACAGCATCTTTCCCCACACTTGGCATCCTGCCTGGTCTGCTGAGGAACCGGCAACTGGAAGACCTACGCTTGCTACTCCTATCGGTTGATCCCTGTATGGCCTGTGTGGAGCGATGATATGAAATGCTTTCTGCACTCCTGATAACTATCGTTACCGCGCTCTTTTGTGGCGCGCTTGGCTTCATGGGCAAGTGGGTCCATGGCAGCCTCGTCAGGCTGTCTACCATGTTGGGGCTTGCTATGGCCTTAGTGGTCTCGCTGACAGGTGAGGGGCTGAATGGTGGGGGCGTAGCAAGCCAGCCGCAGCCCTGGCCCCAGACGCTTACCTGGCTCGGCAGGTCATTCTACGGGAGCGATACGTTGTCAGCGGGATTGGGCGCGCTCTGCTTGCTCATCGGCACCCTCTGCTTGCTGAAAATCAGCAACGGCCCTAACTTGCCCTGGCAGCTTGCCAACGGTGCGCTCATTGTGGCGACACTTTACAGCCTGGTGCACACCTTTGACTTGCGTCTTTTTGCTGTGCATACAGTCTTGCTCGTTCTGCTCATATGGCTCTTCCAGGCATGGAACGCCGAGGCAAAAGGGCCTACGCCTACGACTATAGGGCGGCACCTCGTGGCGCCAGGGCTGGGAAGCCTGCTGTTGCTGGGAGGAGCAATGATAGTGGGCCGCACCACCGGGGGAAGCTACAGCCTCATCGACCTGTCACTAGCTGCGCTCACCACTTGGCCTTTAGTGCTGCTCGCCGGCTTCATATTTTTGTGGCTTGGTTTAGCGCCTTTCACCGGCTGGAGCGCGTGGGTCTCAGGCAGCAGCAGCACACTCATACAGGCGCTGGTTACAGGAGTGCCTGTGATAACACTGCTGTTGCGGTTGGAAGCTCTGCTCACAACACAGAGCCTGACGGGGTCGGTTCCCCCGGAGTGGGGATTATTCACAACCGCCCTGGCATGGGGAGGGGCTACTACAGCAGTGGCCGCGGCGGCAGGCATGGTGTTGTGGGCCGGCACGGAGCGATGGAGCGCGCTCCTCACTTCGCATACGATGGGCCTTGCGCTCTGGGCGCTTGCCCTCGACAACCCTGTGGGCCGTTACGCTGCCCTGGCTATTCTCACAGCCTTTAGCGCCGCGCTGGTGGCCTACGGGCTTACAGACGGTGAGAGAGAGCGCTGGGCGCAGCTGGCGAGAGGCATCGCCTTGTGCGCGTTGGCCGCAGCGCCTTTGACAGGAGGCTTCGTTGGCGTGTGGCTGCTCGGCACAACGCTGTCCCAAAGCAGACACCCTGCGTTGGCGCTCGTTATAGTGGCTTCTGTTGTGATAGCCGCTATCGGCGTTGTGCTGGAAGCAGGAGTAGCAAGAAGCGTAGTTAGTAAGCAGGAGCCATATACCCGGTGGGTGGGTCTAGCTGCTGCAACCATAGTCGTGCTAGCAGGCATTCTGCCCGGCCTGTGGCTACCCCAGATCAACGATATGGCAGCCATCGCGGGTGGAAACGCGCAAATAGGCCTCAACTGGGCTGGGATGCAAACAGGTAGCGGCACGCTCCTACCTCTGCTGCTGGCACTCGGACTTTCTGCCGTAGCGATTCTTGTGTGGTTGCTAAATACTCTTTCCAGATCGGGTACCGGTCAGGGAGGTGTGCTCCTGCCCACCGCTCTCGCCAGGCTGCAAAAGCTCGATCCGCAAGAGGCTGGACGGCGCTACACATTACCAAAGTTGGAGCCGCCAGCCTTTATCTGGTGGATTTCCCTGGTGTGGCTGGAAAGCGGGGTGTGGGGTTTCGGCGCACTCCTCGGCAAAGTGGGCATAAGAGCCGGAGGTTTACTCAGCAGGCTGGAGGGGCGCTACTACCTGCCGCTTGCTCTGATATTTACATTATTAGCGCTACTTGTGGTCACACGGTGAGGTAGCAGGGATTAGCAGAGGCAGACTCTGCTAATCCCTGCTACCTCGCTCCCGGTCAGAAACCATGCAATCTTTCTTACCTTTACTACTCATAGCCCTGGGAGGCGCGGGGTTGGTTGCGCTGCGAGAGGCGCGGCTTGTGCTTGGCGCCCTCCTGGTGCAGTGGCTAGCGCTGGCCTGGGTCGCCGCCGGACTAAACAACGGAAACAATGAGCCGTGGCTGGCGGCGCTACTCGTGGAGCTTCTGACCGCCCTGGCCTCCATTGCAGTGCTCTTCCTTACGGTAACGAGCGTGCGCGGCTCGCGTGTGGATAAGATGGAAGGGTTGACCGAGGCGCAACGCCAGTTGGCTCGGCAAGCCGGCGAGGCAGATGGCACTGGTGCGCGCAATTCTAATCTTTCGGAGGCATGGTGGCCACTGGCTATAATCCTGATGGCGGGCGCTGCCGGACTTGGCCTTGCCACTGTTTTCACTCTGGGAGCAGACGAGCGGACCATGCTTGCCTTCTATTGGACGCTCCTGTCGGGTGCGATGGCTCTTGTGCTCGACGGCTCGCGCAGCCCGATAAAGCTGGCCGCCGGGCTGCTGGCGCTTCTCAACGGGGTCACGCTGCTCGTCTTTGCTCTCGGTGTCAGTAGTCCGGGCGCCGCAATGCTGGGGCTGCTCTCGCTTGGCCGTATAGCTACGGCGGCTGTAATATCATATGCCTGGATTGTGCTCAAAGTTTATTTCCTGGACACCAATCTCGACACACTTTTCAATGTCCGAAGCGGCAGCCAGGGAAGCTCTACCGCACTGACCCTGATCGCCAATGAACAAGAAGCAGCGGGTGAGCCACCGACAAGTGAGATAGCTTCACAACCTCAGATCGTTGATCTCAATGAATGATATCCGCTTGCTATGGACCATCCTGACCCCTCTAATCGCGGGCCTCGCGGCAGCGATACTCTGGACTGTGCCACGCCACAAGCTCAAAAGGCAGGAGGTTGGCCGCTGGCTGGATATTGCCGCGCTCGTGGTGATCTGCGGAGGGTTGCTCATTGAAGGATTATTGCTGGCGTTGGCGGAGGGCAGCTTGACAGTGGCAGGCCTGGGCCTCACCTTGACTCTATTGGCTCCGGCAAGGCTGATGCTGATAGCGGCGAACACAGCGTTGCTGGCGGCTCTCTTTTTGGGCTGGTACGACGAACAGGAGTTGGAGGCGCATAGCACCCTCGGCTCCTGGGTGGCGCTTGCCGCTATGCTGACGTCAAGCCTGTTGGCCGCCGGGCTGCTGGTACAAGACAGGGTTATTTCTGTTTTGTGCCTGTTAGGGCCTGCGCTGGCGGTAGCAACAGTGGCCGTAGCACGGCCTCGACGATCTGTACATCTGGAAGGGGATGCAAAGGCTCAACAGCAGCTTGCCAGGCGGGTGGCGGGTGGGCTGAAAGGTATCTCACTGGCAAGCGTAGGCACGGGGCTTATAGTGGCGGGGGCGCTGGCAGCTGCACGCTACCCGCTCAACCTGGGCGACAGAGGACTTCTGCAACTCGGTCTGGCATTGATCGCGACTGGATTGTTGGTGCGAATAGGCGCTATGCCTTTCGCGGCTCCCTCCGCCGATCTTGTGGGCGCTGCGCCGGGTGCGGCTGCTATCTGGCTTGGGGCTGTGGCACCCGCGATAGTGGTTGCCGGATTGCTCTGGTTGGCTCCGATAGGGGGGAGCCTGCGAAGCTCCTCGGCAGCATGGCTTGGCGCGGCGGCAGCGCTATTGGCCGGGGTTCGCGCACTTTGGGCCGTAGCAATCACCCGCCGCAGCGCCGCCGGAGCCGCCGACACAGACGACCGAAGGACAGTTACCGATATGCTCTGCGCCATGAGTATTGCTCTGGCAACAGGTTGGGCGCTCTTCGGAGTGCTTTCAGGGTCCCAGGTCGGGGCTGCTGGCGCGGTGATGCTCTCTGTGAATACCGCCCTTGCCGTGCCGCTGCTGGTGGCAAGCAGCAGGCTCCGTGAGGCGAGCGCGTGGTCCAGGGTCGGCACGGCGCTGGGAGCAGCATCCTTGCTGGGAGCGCCCCTGTTGGGCGGCTTCTCAGCAACAGTCAGGATAGCACAGGCCGCAGCCAACGCAAGTGGCATTTTGCTGGCTGCGCTCCTGGCAGGCACACTCCTTGTGGCCGCTAGCTGGGTAGCTACAGCAGCGTGGAGAAATGAGCAATCGGAGACAGAAGGCTTAGAGCAAGCTGGCGCGCCTTTCCAGCTGGACCCGTTGAGGGTCTTGATAGCAGTGCTGATAGTCACCCAACTGGCGCTCTTTTTAGCATCAGGTCAGATAGCAGCTTCGCTGGCAAGCTGGATAGCGGGCGCTCCCTGGGTGAGTGGGTTCTTCTGAAAATGGGCTGCTGTGCTGAGAGCCTATTGTCATTCCCGGTTGGTGGCCCAAAGGGTTATCAGTTATTCTGAACGTCTACTATTAGCTGGGGTAAAACAGAGGTGGGATCAGAGCGATAAAGGACACTCGCCGTAGTGAGTGTCCTTTATCGCTTTTTACTTTTGTTCTCTTTCCTGATCTTAGCGCCAGGGAGGAGCGCAATTTGTTTAGCTCTTACTCTCTGTGCCGCCAAGACCGGGGGCGGTGGAAGGAGTGCCTCCGCCTTCAGCTTCTCCTGTTTCGTTGGGAGAATGCAGGTCTACACCTTCTGTGCCCAGCACTTCTGCTGCGCCACCCGCCTCTGCCATGTCACCGGCGTCGCCCACATCTCCGGCGTCCCCTACTTCACCTTTGTCTTCGGTGCTTTCTCCGGTAGTTACTTCACCGGCTCCCTCCTGGGCAGTAGCGGCTTCGTCCGTCCCCTCCGTAGCTTCGGTCTGGTCAGCTTTAGCGGCTTCGATGCGACCTTCGGCTATGCCGACCATACGGTCTACGATTTTGCGCTGGAAGAGCCGGTCTTCGAGGTCAGTACGCGCTTCCTTGTTGGCAAGCACCGCCTCGGCGGCTTCCTTCTCCGCGCCTTCAAAGCCCGCCAGCATCTGGCTTATCTCGCTCTCTATCTCTGCCTCGTCAACCTCTATTCCCTCACGCCGAGCAAACTCTTGCAACACCAGCGTGCGGATCACACGCTCTTTGGCGCGCTCGCGGTTGCTTTCTCTCCACTCGTTCTCGTTGGTGCCATTATATGAGAAATACTGGCGGGTAGTAAGGCGCTGCTGCTTCAGCCTATCTTCCAGGCTCTTGAGCATGCCATCAAGCTCTTCTTTCACCAGCAGGTCGGGCACATCTACTTCCGCGCCTTCGACAATCTTGCTGATAATAGCATTCACCTGGTTAGATGTGGCAGTTTCTTCGATTCGCTGGCGCAAATCTTTATCCACTGCTTCTCGCAGCGCGTCTACAGTCTCATAGCCGCCGAGCGATTTAGCAAACTCGTCGTTCATCTCCGGCAGCTGCTGCTCTTTCATCGAGCGTATGGTCACATGGTATGTCACGTCCCTTCCACGCATCTCTTCCACCGGGTAGTCGTCGGCGAGGGTGGCCGCGATATCTTTCTCTTCGCCAAGCGACATCCCTTCCAGAGCCTTGCTGACAACTTCGGGCACACCGGCGCGTGCCATACCCACGATGGTGGGGAAGTTCTCGCGCTGCGCTTCGGGAAGAGGGCCTTCGTTAGTGAAGCCTTCAAGATCAAGGTAAACCATGTCGCCTTCTTTGATGGGGCGCGGCTCGGCAGGCTCGTTCCAGGGCGCGCCTTCGCGTTGCAGCTCTACCAACACCTGATCAAGCTGATCGCTTGTAATCTCGGTTTGCTCTTTCTCGACGCGGATGCCGCTGTAGTCGCCCAGTTCTATCTTTGGCGGCTGTACGACAATAATCTTGACCTGCACCGGGTCCATGCTCACGATCTCAAAATCGCCCACGTCCATAGCGTCTAGCTTCTGGTCGGCGATAGCCTCCTGAAGAGCTTGCGGCAGGATGTTACGCACCGCCCGTTCGGTGAGGGTATCTAGGCCAACGTAGCGCTCAACCATATAGCGGGGCGCTCTGCCCGGCCTGTAGCCAGGTATGTTTACCTGGTTCACCATCTGGTGGTAGGCATGGTCGAGAGCTTTGTTGATAGTCTCAGGATCAAGGTCAATAGTGAGGGCAACTTGCCTGCCGGGCAGATCTTCACGGGTAATATTCAATCTGTGTGTACTCCCCTTTTATGAGTTTGCCTTTTATTATACCAGAGCTACCCGCCATGAGCAATCTTCCTGGAGTATCTGTGCGGGTGTACTCCCGACTACCCTCACCCCATGCCTTCTCCCATGAAGGGAGAGGGGGGAGACACCTGTAACCCCGTCAGGGGCCTGCCCCTGTGCACTCAGCAGGAGTAAAGCCCCCTCTCCCCTTGTGGGAGAGGGGCATGGGGTGCGGGAAGGACGCCCCCGCACCCCAACTCTGAACAGTTACGGGGTGTCGGGTGCAGGGTGATTGCATCTAAATTGGATTCGACCAGGTATGGCCCAAACTACCTTACCCACAGCAAACAGTACACCCACAGTAGGCTCTGATATTGGCTCTCGGGCCCGTTGCAGCGGTATCCTGGGGCATCTTGAGACTGGCTTTTCGGCCTTAAGACATCTCTTGGAGACCGTGCAGCCCTCAGCATCTGACTACTCGGCCCGAAACCAATTTAGATGCAATCGCCCTGATCTGTGCACCGCCAACTACCCCTCACCC
>JADMIH010000166.1 GCA_015478675.1 Chloroflexota bacterium
CCCTTGACGGCTCCGCACTTGCCGAACAGGCGCTTGCGCAAGCGCAGATGCTGGCGGGCGCTATGGGGGCCTCACTGCTGCTTCTGTCTGTAATGTCAGACCCGCACGTGGGCGACGTGGAGCATGCCGTGCATATAGCATATGCAATGGACACAGTGAGTGCCGCCGAGAATCCTGGAGACCCATCTAAAAAGGGCTCTGAGGCTTGCGACGGCTATTGCCTCGGTCAGGGAGAGCGGGAGAGAGATTATCTATCCAAAACTGCCGAAGCTCTCAGGTCCAGTGGACTGGCCGTGCGAGCCGAGGCGGCACATGCCGCCTCGGCCGAGGAAATCTTGCGATTCGCTGCTGATGCCAGGGCCGATCTGATAGTGATGTCCACATGTTGCCGCAGCGATCTTCGGTGCCTTTTGGGTGGAAGTGTAGTCCAAAAGGTAACGCAAGACGCAAGGCTCCCGGTGCTGCTCGTGCGGGCACAGATGGCGGCCTGCCAGGAGCAGCGGGAGCAGCGGAGGCAGCGGAACGAGGAACTGGCCGTCATGAGCAGTGCAAAGGGAGTTGTGGCCCAACAAGTGCCCGCTCGCCTCTGACCTATGCTATGTCAAATCTCTAAGCCAACCGCAGTGCCCAGGAGCGACGCACCATAGCCCGGGCAGCTGAGACATGCTTCGAAAAGTGCTACCTGGACACAGTGCACCTGTGGGCGCTCCACTCTCTGGTGCAGCCACGCACCGGAGAAGTACTTACCGCGGAGTGCCAAAACGGATTGTAATCAGGAGGAAAGTTATGCAGCGACGTATTTTAGCGGTGCTTGATGGCTCCCCGCTGGGGGAAGCGGTCCTACCTGACACGGCGGCCCTCGCCCGAGCTACTTGCAGCTCGCTGACCTTGCTGCAAGTGCTCCTTCCCGTTGAGGTGGTCTCAACAGGGGCGTGGGGCATATCAGTTCGTGCCCTGGCGAGGCGCCGACGGAAAAGGTTGTGTGCAGCGCGAAGCTATCTGGAGAGGGTTGCGGCCGTTCTCAGGTTGCAAGGGCTTGCCGTCTGCTGCAAAGCAGTGGAAGGAAACCCGGCTGCAACGGTGGTCAATCAGGTAAGGCAAGATGCGAGTATCTCCGCGATTGCGATTGCGACGCACTACGGAAAGGGGATCAACCACCCACTATTTGGGAGCGTCAGCGTAGTCGAGGGGCTATTGCAGAGTGCGCCGGTGCCTCTGCTGCTGGTGAGTCCGGACAGTGAAACTATTTTAAAGGTATCGGGTTCGACCACACCCCACCCGCCCTACCGTACAATTCTGGTCCCCCTTGACGGCTCTCCTCTTGCCGAACAGGCTCTTCGACATTGCCAGGTTCTCGCATATACCGTCAGTGGGGTCCGAAACAACCCGAACAATCCGGGCAACCCGGTCGAGGGGTCAGGAGCTACACTAGTGCTACTTTCTGTGGCGCCCATAACTGGTGCTTCGAAAACAACTGGCGATGTCGGCACCTTACTTCGGACCCAAGGGACAAGAGAGACTGAGCGGCACGAGCGGCACGAGCGGGGCGTAGAGGAGGAGCCGCCGGACCGGGGAGAGGCCACCAGCCTGAATCTTTACCTCTATCTGCAGGAGACCGCGCAGCAACTCAGATGCAAGGGGCACGTGGTACAGACGAGGCTAGCTCACGGTGATTCCGCAGGGGAAATCGTACGAAGTAGTGAGGAGACGCATGCAGACCTTATTGTCATGACAAGCCACGGCCGGGGAGGTCTCAATCGCCTGTGGGTGAGCAGCGTAGCGACGGAGGTGGTGCGGCGGGCGGCCGTGCCTGTGCTGCTTGTAAATACCAGGGAGAATAACGAAAGGGAAGGTGACGGAGAGGGATACGGGACTGGGCAGTTAGAGGTGCGTTGCGCCCAAGACGAGCTTGCCGCCAACGCGGCTCCAGTACCTCCACGGGTTTCTTAGGTCAAGTTCCCGATTGATAGGATACCGGTTACCTACCCTGGCATGCGGGGCTTGCCGAGGATTTGTTGTAGCCCATGCCGAATCCCATCTGGATTCTCTTCTCCCGGGGGCAGCCAGCGAGTCTCCTTTGCTGCAAGCGCTCTCATCCATGCCATAACTCTGTTATCTGTGTGGAGAATGTCCCCATACTATGGTCTATCTGCAAACTCGGTAGGCAATTGGTAAACTAACTCGTGGTACCTCCAACAAAGGAGACAGTCAAGTGAGTGACCTCACTGCCCGCTCCATAGTGGAAACCGCAAACGAAGGAGGCACAAACTAGGACCTGCACTTGGTCCTCGGTACTGGGCCATTGGGCCTTGCAGTAATGAGGGAGCTTGTCAGTAAGGCCAGGCAAGTCCATGTGGTCAACCGCAGTGGCCAGGCACCGATACCCGCCGGGGTGCAAGTGGTCAAAGGCGATGTATACGACCCAGTCTCCGTCCGCGACATTGCAGCAGGTGCCTCGATAGTATTCCAGTGCGCCTCGCCTGATTACACGCAGTGGGTCAACCTCTTCCCTAAGATGCAGTCAGCCATTATTGATGGTGTGGCGGCGGTTGGTGCGAAGCTGGTGGTTGCTGAGAACCTGTACATGTATGGGCGGGTGTCCGGCCCTATCACCGAGGACCTTCCGTACAACGCAACCACCCGCAAGGGAGAGGTCCGAGCCAGGATGGCTGAGCAGGTGATGGAGGCGCATCGGAGCGGCAAGGTGCGCACGACCAGCGGGCGGGCCTCTGACTTCTACGGCCCATATGCCCTGCTGGGCACGCCGGGCGAGCGTGCGTTCTACCCGGCCATCGCAGGCAAACGGGTCGACGTGCTGGGTAAGCTCGACTTGCCCCATACGTTCACTTATATCGACGACTTTGCCCGAGGCCTGGTCACCCTGGGGGAGCGCGACGAAGCCCTGGGCAGCGCATGGCACGTGCCGAGCGCGCCGACCCTCACCCAGCGCGAGATTGTCACGATGATTTTTGAGGCGGCAGGTACGAAGCCGCAGATGGGCGAAACGCCCGCACTATTGGTCAAAGCCTTGGGCCTGTTGAACCCCCTGGCGCGCGAAGTGGCGGAGATGCTTTACGAGTTCGAGGAACCATTCGTGATGAGTCACGCCAGATTCGAGGGAGCATTTGGAAACGGAGCGACCCCGCACTAAGACGCTATTCGCGAGACGGTCGACTGGTTCCGGAACAACCCTAAGCACTAGTTTTATAGCTACACCTGGCCCCGGAAGGTAATTGCGCTGCTTCTGCTCTTCTTGGTGGCGACTTCGGTGTCATGAGCATGGTTGACAAGCTTGTCACAGTTTGCAGATAAGCCCTTGCTATGTGTCCCATCGATCTTAATGAAAACTTAGCACAATATTAGTATCATCTATAACTTCATCCGTTACGCTTGACTTGTAAGATATGCGCTTTTGTATTCATTACCGGAATACCAGACCGGAACTCTGATTTTAGGGCACTGTCAATACGATCTCTCGATCAGCCCATTCCGGTGGAGCGAGCGCGGTACACACAGTGTGAGAAGTCGCGATGACCCCGCGATAAGCATTGCCTTGGAAAAGGGTTCAACAAGGAGGACAGTCAGGTGGAAATAGATGTAAGCAGATCGGACAAATCTATCGGAAACTTCATGGCGCTTGGGAGCGCCGGTGGGGTCGGTAAGAGTAACAGGCTCCTGGTCCCCCTCGACGGCTCGGGGCTCGCCGAAATGGCCCTGCCCCATGCAATCAGGCTAGCGCAAGCAACATCCAGCGACCTTACTCTGCTCCAGGTGGTTCCACCCTTTGCCCTTTATGATCCAATGGGTGTAGGCGCAGTGCCTTCACCTGCGACCTGGGACGCCTGGGAGGAGCAGCCTGACCGTGCGCGGGAGTACCTGCGCGGCCTCGCGGACGCTATGAGCAGGCAAGGGGTAAGCGCAGATACGATCGTGCTTGAGGGCGATCCCGCCGGTAATATTGTCGAATACACGAAGCAGCATCCCGAGGTGCAGATGATTGCGATGGCTACACATGGACGCACTGGAATCCGCCGTTGGATCATGGGAAGTGTGACCGAAAGGGTGCTTCATTCTTCGCCGGTGCCGCTCCTACTGGTCAGGGCATTCGAGAAAGACATCTCCGTTGCCGAGGACCCCATGGGTAAGGCTGCCTCGGCAGGCCCCCAGGCCCGCGTGGCCTCTGTGCGCGAGAAAGCCATGTACCGGACCATCATGGTGCCCCTGGATGGCTCTCGCTTCGCCGAGCAAGCTCTGGAGGAAGCACAGGTGCTGGCTGCTCGGTTCGACGCTACTTTGCTGCTCGTATCGGTGGTTCCACCCTTTGACCAAGTGGAGAACATCAGCGAAACGGCGGCTTTCCCGCTCTGGCTCGATAACGCCGAAGACGAGCAAGCGGCAAATATGGTCCGCTACCTATCAGGTGTCACGGAACGACTCCGAGACAAGGGCCTCAAGGTTCAGCCGGAGGTTGTCCCTGGTAATCCAGCCGAGGAGATACTGCACAAGAGTGAGGTAGGCAGAGCAGACCTCATTGTGATGGCGTCGCACGGCAGAAGCGGACTGCAACGGCTGTGGTTGGGTAGTGTGGCAATGAAGGTAGTGCACGCTGCCAGAGTGCCTGTTCTCCTGCTCCGAGCCAGCGAGATCGTAGAAGTAACTGCCGACAAGCAGCATGCTGCGACTCCTTTGGCATAGCGCCATGCTGCTCGTGCCCGATACTACCATATGCATTGCTTATCGCCTGGTAATCTGATCATTACCGCAGCGCCTCACAAGATGTAAATGCGTCGCTCGCTTGGTCATTACGGGACGCGCTGACTGAAAGATCGTTTGCGTATGCATGAGCAACTTACAGAGGTTTCAAGACGATCTCTAGACCTTTCGGCGCGAAACAGGAGAAATAAATGAGGACTATGCACCTGTTGGAAGACCTGGAGTTCCATGAGGGACACCCCTATGCCCAACCGCTCCTGGTCGATAGGAACGGCAGAGTGCTCCGCTTCACACTGAAGCCCGGCGAGAGCCTCAAGGAGCACAATGCACCCACATCACCGTTCTATGTGGTGGTGCTACAAGGAAAAGGCATGTTCGCCGGCCGGGACGGGCAAGAGCAGGAGTTTGGCCCCGATTCGCTGCTGATCTTTGACCAGGGAGAGAACCATACGGTACGCGCCCTGGACGAGGATCTTGTGTTCGTAGGCTTCCTGCATGGCGCGCCGAGCAACATCTCAGCGAGAGTTGCCGGGCTACTAGCCCGCGAAGGCGAATGAGCGAGTGAGCGAGTGTGGGAAGAAGCGCTGAGTTTCGATGTGCGGCCACAAAAAGCGAGGAGCAATGTGACTAGAGCTAGGGCAAATGGGGCACAGACGCGGCCGCCATCCCTGCCGGTCTATACAGGAGGTTTCTTATGAAGATATCTAAGGAGCACTCCTTACCTTCGCGGCCTGGGCGAGCAAAGGCGGGAAAGATTCCCGGAATGACCGACGAGATTCTCCAGGCAGTGGATGCGCTCGAGGATCAGCTTGAACAGCTGCTCGGCCCGCGCCCCTCTCCGCCCCTACCTATTATCCGCAACGTCAACACTGTGGTGGCTGAACAGCTTACGGTCGGGGACCGGATCGCGGATAGAGTCGCCGTTACAATGGGTTCCTGGCGCTTTATCGGCATACAATCGGCACTGCTGGCTATCTGGGTCACGTTCAACGTCGTCGGTTGGGTGAACCACTGGGACCCTTATCCGTTTATCCTCCTGAACCTGGCGCTCTCGTTCCAGGCGGCCTACTCGGCTCCAATAATTATGATGAGCCAGAACCGGCAGGCGGCGAAAGACCGCATCATGGCCGAAGAAGACTTCAGGGTCAACCACGTAGCAGAAGATGAGATCCGGGCCATCATCACCCACCTGGAACGTCAGGACCAGGTCATGTTGCATATCCTGGCACGGTTGAAAGCATCGCATCGCATAGTGCGGCGTGTCCATCCAACTGCGGCCACGACGCAAAGCACCAGCGGGGCCGATACGCAGGAGAGGGTGGCGGAGGTAGAGGCCCAGTAATGATGCGCATAAATGTTTTCATCTACTCGTGACAGGGTCAGCGGCCCTGGGAGTGAGACGCCATGGACAAGACAAATTCGAGAGGCAAAGCAAAGCTACAGATAACAGGAGAGACTCGCCTCAATCGCGTGCTAGAAAGTATACCAGGGGCGCTAGACTACATAGTCTCACTGAACCCTCACGATTTCGGGCGCTTGCGCAACCCTGTGATGCGCAAATATATGTCACCGCGAATCTCACTGCGCAGGGTGGCGGCTATGGCGCGGGTCGAGGAAGTACGGCTGATTCGCGATCTCGCGGCCCTATGCATCGAACAGGGTGATAGGCAGACAGACCGCAGCGACAACACTTCAGCGGTTCTCGATCGAGACTCGGCCCAATTGCCATCGTCCTCTCGTTCCTCACAGTTGCCGGAGTCGCCTGCTACGCCGCCACCCTGGATGTCGGGCGTTGATGAATCGTATCTGCACTGGGTGGATCTGCTACCAATCGACAGAGTGCTTGGCGATCCTATGCTACCGGTCACGGTAGCTGTGAGGCGTCTTCAGCCGGGCGGGACCATAGGGATACGGCATAAGTGGGAGCCACAGCCGCTCTACGACATCTGGCAGAAAATGGGCCTGGAGTGGTTCGCCAGGAAGATAAGCCCGGACGAGTGGCATATTTTCGTACACAAGCCCTCTCACTCTCCGCCTTGGGTGCCCTTAGCTCCTTCGCGATCTATACTGGTGGAACTGCGCCACATACCGGAGAATGAGGTACCTGCGCGTGTGCTTGTGGCGTTCGAGCAACTCGAACCGGGTGAAAGTATGGAGATGTGGGTAGAGCCCGGGGAATTGGAACGGGCAGTCTCAATGCTGCAGGAGCGGCATGCCGGGGAGTTTAGCTGGGAAATGAAAGAGACGACGGAGGACAGGGAGATTATCAGCGTCGTTGCTTTGGGCCCCAGCAGTGAGGTTGATTAGCGCAGCCAGGTTCGGATAAAAGCCGGAGGAACCAGTATGAAAGACGACTTCAAGGTTGGGGATCATGTTGAATGGAACTCCGAAGCCGGTAGAGTAAGCGGCATAATAATCAAGAAAATCACCTCGGAAATAACCTTCAAAGGCTACACGGTGCACGCCTCAGAAGAAGAGCCTCAGTATCAGATCAAGAGCGATAAGACGGATCATGAAGCCATGCATAAGGGTTCCGCGCTAAGGAAGGTAAAGTAGGTCGAAAAGCACCATACATACGCTCATAAAATGCGAACTTGCTATTCCTAAGTAGCCGAGTTTCGCCCGGGTTAGAGGCACAATGCTTGTGCTGTGGACCAGCCTGGCAGCCAGGACAGCAAACCTGATAAGAGCCGCCTCTGAAAGAAGGATAAAAATGGACGGTCAAAAAGAAGAACTGACATTCTCGGAGCTTTCCCCCCAGGCTATTTCGATGATGACGGCCGAGCATTCTAACTTGCAGTCGGGGAGATTCATGACCGTTTCAGATGCCAATGGCCGCACCACGCTCTTTATAGGGACCGTGTCCGGTGCATTGATTGCTATCGCGTTTGCCGGGCAAGCTTCCCAGATGGGCACGGCCTTCTTCATGTTTAGCCTCGTCCTGTTTCCCGCGCTCGTCTTTATGGGGCTTTTCACCTTTGAGAGAGTGCTGCAGTCAGGCATTGAAGATCAGATTTATGCGTGTGGCATCAATCTCATTCGCCAACTCTATCTGGAACATGCTCCTCAGATGCGACCTTACTTCGTCCTTTCTGCCTATGGTCCCAATGGAAAACCATTACTCGATGCCGGAACGAATCCATCCTGGTGGCAGGTCTTCCTGACGACTGCGGGCATGATCGCCTTTATCACCAGTATGCTTGTGGGGGTCTTTGCGGGCTTGCTGCTTGCAATGCTCACTTTCCCCTCGCCCGTCTGTATGATTGCTGGAATCGCGCTTTTCCTGGCGAGCTTTGGAATACTCCAGCGCTATCAGTGGGGACAGTGGAAGCGTCTGGAGCAGAAGCTGACTCTCCTCTTCCCGATTCCCGAGTAAGTGCCTCTAGTACTCACACAACTCCCGACTATTCCGCACGCGCAGCGCCCGGCTCGGTGGCGCGTCCTGCCCGGAAGAGAGCGCGTACGTGAGATCCACATGAGATCATGGTGAGCTCGACTTGGTTCCCTTTGATATGGTTTGTCTCGTCGTGAATGTGTCCGCTTTAGAGGTGCGAATCACGATCGCCTCGGTCCTGACCTTGGGCCAGATTGGGCACTAGTACCTTGCCAGCTAAATAGTGACGGTTGGATAGAGATGACGTAGCTTGA
>JADMIH010000379.1 GCA_015478675.1 Chloroflexota bacterium
TAAGGGTACGCCTCCACAGCTACTCCTTGCAGATTGCTCCACCCTAAATCTGAACGCTTACCCAAGCGCCCCTGATATGCCAGGAATCGAGCGCTGTGTTATAATTACAGGTGAATGATGAAAGGATGAGCTTTTAGAGAAAGCCACGGTGCTGTGCGATGGAGGAAAGCTGATGCCGCAAAATTATGTTCAGAAAATAATAGCCGATCACCTGGTATCCGGGGAAATGAAGCCCGGCAAAGAGGTAGCGATACATATAGATCAGACCCTTACACAAGACGCGACGGGCACCATGTCCTACTTGCAGTTTGAAGCTATGGGCATTGACAGCGTCCGAACCGATGTTTCCGTGAGCTATGTAGACCACAATATGCTACAGACGGGATTCGAGAATGCAGACGACCACCGCTTTTTGCAGTCTATAGCCGCCAAGTATGGCATATTCTTCTCCCGGCCCGGCAACGGCATTTGCCACCAGGTACACCTGGAGCGATTCGCCGTACCCGGCAAAACACTCCTCGGCTCAGACAGCCACACCCCCACTTCGGGTGGCCTGGGGATGATTGCTATCGGGGCGGGCGGCCTTGATGTGGCGGTGGCGATGGGCGGCGGCCCTTTCTACATGGCGATGCCGGAGGTCTGGCTCGTCCGGCTCATCGGCAAGAGGCAGCCCTGGGTAGCCGCAAAAGACATTATCTTTGAGCTTTTGCGCCGCCTTACGGTAAAGGGCGGCGTCGGCAAAATAATCGAATACGGCGGGCCAGGCGTGCTCGACCTGTCGGTGCCGGAGCGCGGCACTATCACCAATATGGGCGCGGAGCTTGGCGCGACAACCTCACTTTTCCCCTCCGACAAACGCACAAAAGAGTACATGGACGCACAGGGGCGCGGCCAGCTCTGGCAGGAGATAGGCGCTGACCCTGACGCTGAATATGATGGTGTTATTGAGATTGTGCTTGACGAGCTAGAGCCGCTGATCTCTAAGCCTCACAGCCCTGATAGCGTAGTGCCGGTGCGAGAAGTAGCCGGCACACCGGTTACACAGGTGCTTGTCGGCTCGTGCACCAACTCCTCCTTTGTAGACTTGCAGACAGTGGCCGGCGTTCTCAAAGGCAAGACTATTCACCCCTCCCTCTCCTTCGGCGTAACGCCCGGCTCGCGCCAGGTTTACACAATGATAGCACGCTCCGGCGCACTTGGCGATCTGATTGAGTCGGGCGCTCGTATACTGGAGTCGGCGTGCGGCCCTTGCATCGGCATGGGGCAGGCTCCCGCATCGGGCGCGGTGTCGATTCGCTCCTTCAACCGCAACTTTGAGGGGCGCTCAGGTACTCCCAACGCACAGGTATTTCTTGCTTCACCTGAGACGTGCGCCGCCTCTGCACTTACCGGCGTTATCACCGACCCTCGCGACCTGGGTGAGTCGGTTGGTGCGGAGTGGCCCGAGAAGTATCTGGTCGAAGACAATATGATCGTATCCCCTG